>CAISPG010000061.1 GCA_903887325.1 uncultured Burkholderiales bacterium
CATGGCTTCGTGGTATTCGGCCACGGTCGGGATATGTCCCAGCTTGGACGCAATGGCCGCCAACTCGGCACTCGCCAAAAACACGTTGGTGTTTTTGCCCAGGCGGTTGGGGAAGTTGCGCGTGCTGGTGGACACCACGGTCGCGCCTTCGCGCACCTGGGCTTGGTTGCCCATGCACAGCGAGCAGCCGGGCATTTCGGTGCGCGCACCTGCCGTGCCAAACGCGGCGTAATGGCCTTCCTTGATCAGTTCGCTCTCATCCATCTTGGTGGGCGGTGCCACCCACAGCTTCACGGGAATATCACGCTGGCCGCCCAACAGCTTGGCTGCTGCGCGGAAGTGGCCGATGTTGGTCATGCACGAACCGATGAACGCTTCGTCAATGTGGGTGCCTGCCACTTCGGACAAGAACTTCGCGTCATCAGGATCGTTCGGGCAGCACAGGATGGGCTCTTTGATCTCGTTCATGTCGATCTCAATCACATGCGCGTACTCGGCGTCTTTATCGGCTTCGAGCAGCTCGGGCTTGGCCAGCCATGCCTCCACTTTCTCAATGCGGCGCGCCAGCGTGCGGGCGTCGGCATAGCCGTCGGCAATCATGTTTTTCATCAACACCACGTTCGACTTGAGGTATTCAATGATCGGCTCTTTATTCAGCTTGATGGTGCAACCGGCAGCTGAGCGTTCGGCAGACGCATCTGACAACTCAAACGCTTGCTCCACTTTCAAATTCGGCAGGCCTTCAATTTCCAAAATGCGGCCCGAGAACTCGTTGATCTTGCCGGCCTTGGCCACGGTCAACAATCCCTTTTTGATACCGTACAAAGGAATCGCATGCACCAGGTCACGCAAAGTGACACCGGCTTGCATTTCGCCTTTGAAGCGCACCAACACCGACTCGGGCATGTCCAAAGGCATCACGCCGGTGGCCGCGCCAAAAGCCACCAAACCCGAACCTGCGGGGAATGAAATGCCGATAGGGAAACGGGTGTGTGAATCGCCGCCCGTGCCGACTGTGTCGGGCAACAGCAAACGGTTGAGCCACGAGTGAATCACGCCGTCGCCGGGGCGCAGCGCCACACCGCCACGGTTGCTGATGAAGGCGGGCAATTCGCGGTGTGTTTTCACGTCCACTGATTTGGGATAAGCCGCTGTGTGGCAGAAGGACTGCATCACCATGTCGGCGCTGAAACCCAAACAGGCCAGGTCTTTCAACTCGTCGCGGGTCATGGGGCCGGTGGTGTCTTGCGAACCGACGGTGGTCATCTTGGGTTCGCAGTAAGTGCCGGGGCGAACGCCTTGGCCTTCGGGCAAACCCACAGCGCGTCCCACCATTTTTTGCGCCAGCGTGAAACCGGCTTTGGTGGTGGCGGGCACAGATGGCAAACGGAACACGGTAGACGCGGGCAAGCCCAAAAATTCACGCGCTTTGGCGGTGAGTGAACGGCCGATGATGAGGTTGATACGGCCACCGGCGCGCACTTCATCAAACAGCACATCGCTTTTCAATTTGAACTCGGCCACGGTGGCACCGTTCTTCATGATCTTGCCGTCGTACGGCAGGATGTCGATGACATCGCCCATCTCCAATTTCGTCACGTCCACTTCAATCGGCAACGCACCGGAATCTTCTTGCGTGTTGAAGAAGATGGGGGCGATCTTGCCGCCCAAAGTCACACCACCAAAACGTTTGTTCGGCACAAACGGGATGTCTTGGCCGGTGGCCCAAATCACGCTGTTGGTGGCCGACTTGCGGCTGGAGCCGGTGCCGACCACATCGCCCACGTACGCCACCAAATGGCCTTTTTTCTTCAGGTCGTCAATGAATTGCATGGGGCCGCGCTTGCCGTCTTCTTCCGGCTTGAAGGCTGCACCTTCGCGGGTGTTTTTCAACATCGCCAAATAGTGCAAAGGAATGTCGGGGCGGCTCCAAGCGTCGGGCGCGGGTGACAAATCGTCGGTGTTGGTTTCGCCGGGCACCTTGAACACGGTGACCGTGATTTTTTTGTCTACTTCGTGGCGGCTGGTGAACCACTCGGCATCCGCCCAGCTTTGCATCACGTCTTTGGCTTTGGCGTTGCCAGCTTTGGCTTTGTCGGCCACATCGTTGAAGAAGTCGAACATCAACAGGGTTTTCTTCAGCGCATCTGCGGCCACACTGGCCACTTCAGCGTCATCCAGCAACTCGATGAGGGGGTGCACGTTGTATCCGCCCACCATGGTGCCCAGCAACTCGGTCGCCTTGGACTTCGAGACCAAACCCACTTTCAATTCGCCATGCGCCACAGCCGCTAAAAACGAGGCCTTCACTTTGGCGGCATCGTCCACACCGGGGGGCACGCGGTGGGTCAGCAAGTCCATCAGGAAAGCGTCTTCACCAGCCGGTGGCGCTTTGATCAGTTCAATCAATTCAGCGGTTTGCTTGGCATCCAACGGCAAGGGTGGAATTCCTAAAGCGGCGCGCTCTGCCACATGGTCCCGGTAGGCTTTCAACATGATGATCTCCTCAAGAAAAAACAATGCGTGAAGCGCAATCCCGCTTCACAGAAAAAAACTTTGTGCCTGCGTTGGCAAGCGGCGGCCAGTGGCATGTGCACGTTGCAGCACTTGCCAGAAAAAGCGGTAGCTGGCGCGGTCGTGCAATTGACCGGCATGACTGATGGGTGCCCACTCAGCGGCTTGTGCGGCAGTGATCACCTCGCAAGCCTGTTCAATGGTTTTGTCATCAGGTGCCATGGCCGCCAAAATCGGCCGGATTTGCGCGGGATGAATGCTCCACATGCGCGTGTAACCCAGCTCCTGCGAAGCTCGACGCGCTGCGTTTTCCATGGCCTGTGTGTCGTTGAATTCTGTGACCACGCTGTGCGACGGCACCTTGCCGTGCGCATGACACGCACTGGCGATTTCCAACTTGGCCCGCACCACCAAGGGGTGACTGAACTGCCCTTGTGCGCCCATGCCATGCGAAGGAATCGCGCCCGCGTGCGCGGACACAAAATCCATCAAACCAAAACTCAGGGACTGCAAACGCGGATGCGCAGCGATATCAAACGCGCGGTGCACTGCGGCAGGAGATTCAATGAGTGCATGCACCGCTAAGTTGGGCGCACCCGCCTGGTCAATCGCTCGCACTGCGTGATCAATGTCCGCCACGCTTTCCACTTTGGGCAGCATCACATGGCACAAACGCTTGCCTGCTTTGCCAACAATGGTGGCTATGTCCGCATGAAACGCCGGGTGATCCACCGGGTGCACACGCACTGCCACACGCGCATTCGCTGCGGCGTTCGCTGCTAGTTCAGACACCAGCGCCGCGTGTTCTGCTTCGCCGCCGACAGGCGCACCGTCTTCGCAATCCAAGGTCACATCGAACACACACACGCCAAACTCTTGTTGCATCTCGGCCTGCAATTGCAGGCTTTTGCGCATGCGCTGTTCTACGCCGCTGTAGTGATCGCAGACCGGCAACACCACCGCACCCGCTTGTGCGCTTTGCAGCACATCGCGCGGGTGTTGGGAAGTCTTGAGGGATGCGTTCACTGTGTTGAACTCAAGCAGCTTTACAGCAGATGCGCCACACCGGCTTGCTCGTCGGTCAGCTCTTTCAAGGTCTTGTCAATGCAAGTCTGGCTGAACGCGTCAATCGCCAAACCTTCAACGACTTTGTATTCGCCGTTTTCGCAAGTGACCGGGAAACCGAACATCACGTCTTTGGGAATGCCGTACCAGCCTTGCGAAGGAATACCCATAGTCACCCATTTGCCGTGCGTGCCCAGCGCCCAGTCGCGCATGTGGTCGATGGCAGCGTTGGCAGCCGATGCGGCTGAAGACAAACCGCGCGCTTCGATGATGGCCGCGCCGCGTTTGCCAACGGTGGGCAAAAACACATTAGCGTTCCATTCCTGGTCGTTGATCATGTCTTTGACAGATGCGCCGCCAATGGTGGCGAAGCGGTAGTCTGCATACATAGTGGGTGAGTGGTTGCCCCAGACACAGAGTTTTTCAATGTCTGCCACAGCTTTGCCGGTCTTGGCGGCTAATTGAGAGGCAGCGCGGTTGTGGTCTAAGCGCAGCATGGCAGTGAAATTGCCGGGCTTTAAATCAGGCGCGGATTTCATGGCGATACAGGCATTGGTGTTGGCGGGGTTGCCGACCACCAGCAC
>CAISPG010000062.1 GCA_903887325.1 uncultured Burkholderiales bacterium
AGCTCATGGGGTTGGCCTCGTACATCAGGCGCAGCTTGCCGGGTTTTTGCGGTTCGCGCTTGTCCCAGGGGTACATGAACACGCCGCCGCGCGTCAGTATGCGGTGCACATCCGCCACCATGCTGGCAACCCAGCGCATATTGAAATCTTTGCCGCGCGGTCCGTCTTTTCCAGCCAAGCACTCGGCGATGTAGTCGGCCACCGGCTTGTCCCAGTGGCGCATATTGCTCATGTTGATGGCGAATTCGCGCGTGTCTTCGGGGATGCTGACGTTTTCCTGCGTGAGCACAAACGAACCTTGCTCGCGGTCCAGCGTGAACATGGCCACGCCGTCACCCACCGTCAGCACCAGCGTGGTTTGCGGGCCGTAAACGCAATAACCGGCCGCCACTTGCGCGTGACCGGCTTGCAGAAAATCGGCTTCGCTCACCTTGTCACTGTTTTCCGGTTTTTTCAGCACACTGAAAATAGTGCCAATACTCACATTCACATCGATGTTGCTCGAACCATCCAGCGGATCAAACAACAGCAGGTATTCGCCCTGGGGGTAACGATTAGGCACCACGTAAATGCTGTCCATTTCCTCTGAGGCCATGGCCGCCAAGTGACCACCCCATTCGTTGGCCTCAATCAAGACTTCGTTGGCGATGATGTCGAGTTTTTTCTGCACTTCGCCTTGCACGTTTTCGCTGTGTGCCGAGCCCAGCACGCCGCCCAAAGCGCCTTTGTTCACCGCATGGCTGATGCCTTTGCAGGCACGCGCCACAACTTCAAGCAGCAAACGCAATTCAGGCGGAATGTGATTGCGGGCGCGTTGTTGTTCTACCAGATAACGGGAGAGGGAAGCGGCCATGTGTCAGTCCTCCAGGGCAGAGTCAATCACTTCGCGCACATCGGCGCTCAAATCATCTTTGGCGGCCACGCGGCGTATGGCTTCGTGCGCGGCACTGCGGTAAGGCTCAACCAGCTTGCGCCAGCGGTCCATGGCGCGCGCCAGTCGTGCAGCTACTTGCGGGTTAAAGCCGTCAAGCTCGAGCACGCGTTCGCTCCAGAAAACATAACCTGACGCGTCGGTGCGGTGAAAGGCTGCCGGGTTGTTGCAAAAACTGGCAATCAGACTGCGCGCGCGGTTGGGGTTGCGGATTTGAAAATCGGGATGTTGCATCAACTGACGAACACGCGACAACACATGGCCTTCATGGTCGCTTGCTGCTGCCTGCGCCGCAAACCACTTGTCCAGCACCAGTTCTTCTTTGCGGAATTGCTGATAGAACAAAGTTAAAGCATCTGTAGCCAAGGGGTGATTGATGGCAACCAGCGCCTGCAAGGCGTGCATGCGTTCGGTCATGTTGTTGGCTTGTTTGAAAGCCAGCAAGGCTTGCTGCGCCCACTCATCATTGTGTTGCAGTTGACCGGCCAGGCACAGGTAATTCAAGGCCAGACCATGCAAGGCACGACGCCCGCTAGACGCTGCGTCCGGTGAGTATTCGCCTTTGACGCGGTAATGCGCATAAGCCCAACGCCAGTCGTCAAGCAATTCAATCGCGATTTGACGGCGCATGCTTTCGCGCAGTTGGTGGATTTTTTGGGGATCCACACTTTCAGCCTGCTCTGCGATGTAGTTCTCACTGGGTGGCGTCAACACCAGTTCTTTGAACGCTGCATCAAGTTCAGGGTGGCGCAGCAAATGGCGCAATCCTTCAATCAATCCCGGCGACAACAGTTTCTCTGTCTGCTGTTGCTGAGACAAGGCCTGCAAAGCGGTTGTCATGAACAAACGCTGCGCCGACTCCCAGCGGTTGAACGCATCCGTGTCATGCGCCAGCAGCACCAGCAACTCGGCTTCGCTGTAGTCGGTATGCAGTTGCACCGGCGCGCTAAAGCCGCGCATCAGCGAAGGAATCACGGGTTCTGTGATGCCTTCAAGCACCAGCGTTTGAGAGGCCTGGCTCAGCACCATCAACTGGTCTGGCAATACAACTTCACCCGTCTGGCTCAGCAAACAGAACTGCACAGGAATCAAAAACGCTTGCTTCTGCATCTGTCCAGGGGTGGGCTGGCAGGTTTGCTTGAAATGCAGACTCAGACGCTGATTGGCCGTGTCGTGTTCGAGTTGCACGTCCACGCGCGGCGTACCGGCCTGCGAATACCAGTGTTTGAAGACCTCGAGTTGTTTGTAGAGTTCAGTGGTCGGGTTGGCGTCGGCGATGGCTTGCACAAAATCGTCACAGGTCACGGCCTGTCCGTCATGCCGCTGGAAATACAACTTCATGCCCATGGCAAAACCGTCGCGCCCAACGAGTGTTTGCATCATCCGAACAACTTCTGCACCTTTTTCATAAATGGTGACGGTGTAGAAGTTGTTGATTTCCATGTAGCTGTCGGGGCGCACCGGATGCGCCATCGGGCCGGCGTCTTCGGCGAACTGCACGGTACGCAGTAATCGCACGTCTTCGATGCGTTTGACGGCGCGTGCAGACGCAGAGCCCGACAAGTCCTGGCTGAATTCCTGATCCCGAAAAACCGTCAGACCTTCTTTCAACGACAGTTGAAACCAGTCGCGGCAGGTGATGCGGTTGCCGGTCCAGTTGTGAAAATACTCGTGGCCGACCACGCTTTCAATATTGCCGTAATCCTGGTCGGTAGCGGTGGAAGGGCTGGCCAACACGTACTTGGTGTTGAAAATATTCAAGCCCTTGTTCTCCATGGCACCCATGTTGAAGTCCGAGGTGGCAACCACCATGAAGCGTTCCAGGTCCAGGCTGAGGCCGAAGCGCGCTTCGTCCCAGGCGATGCTGGCCATCAGCGATTGCATGGCGTGATCTGTTTTATCAAGATCGCCCGAGCGCACATAAATTTGCAGCAGGTGTTCTTTGCCGTTGCGCGCCGTGATGCGTTGTTCGCGGCACACCAGTTTGCCGGCTACCAAGGCAAACAGATAACTGGGTTTGTGGTGCGGGTCTACCCATTTTGCAAAATGCCGGCCATCTTCCAGATCACCTTGTTCAACCAGATTGCCGTTGGACAGCAGCACCGGGAAATCAGTTTTGTTGGCGCGCAGCGTGACGGTGAACAGCGACATCACATCCGGGCGATCCAGGAAGTAACTGATGCGTCTGAAACCCTGGGCTTCGCATTGCGTGAAAAACGAATCCTGGCTCATGTACAAGCCGGTCAGTTGGGTGTTCTTGGACGGATTGCAGGTGGTAAAAATTTCCAGCTTGAAAGCCTCATTGCCTTCTGGCAGGTTTTCCAGTACCAGTTGATCGCCGTCCATCTTGAATGAGGTGCCCTGGCCGTTGACCAGTACCCGGGATAAATTGAGTTCTTCACCGTCAAGTTTCAAGGCTTGCGCTGCTACATCCGGGTTGCGCCGGATTTGCATGGTATTGAGCACGCGTGTTTTGGCAGGCTCTAAATCGAACACCAGATCGACGCTGTCGATCAGGAATGCGGGTGCCTGGTAGTCCTCGCGCCGTGTGATCACGGCCTGGCCTTCACGAAACATGGGATATCTCCGTTGTCTTAGACATGAAACTCAAACACCTTGTTTGAGCGAGGCTTCAATGAACGTGTCCAGATCGCCGTCCAGCACTTTCTGGGTGTTGCTGATCTCGACGTTGGTGCGTAAATCTTTGATGCGGCTTTGGTCCAGCACATAGCTGCGGATCTGATGGCCCCAGCCGACATCGGTTTTGGTGTCTTCCAGTTTTTGTTGCGCTTCCATGCGTTTGCGCATTTCAAAATCGTACAAGCGCGAGCGCAGGCGTTTCCAAGCCACATCCCGGTTGCTGTGCTGGCTGCGCCCGTCCTGACACTGCACCACGATGCCGGTGGGAATGTGCGTCAAACGCACCGCCGAATCGGTTTTGTTGATGTGCTGGCCGCCCGCGCCGCTGGCCCGAAAGGTATCGGTGCGCACATCCGCCGGGTTGATGTCGATTTCAATCGAATCATCGATTTCCGGGTAGACAAAAATACTGGCGAAACTGGTGTGGCGTCCGCCAGCCGAATCGAAAGGCGATTTGCGCACCAGGCGGTGAACGCCGGTTTCGGTCCGCAGCAAACCGAAAGCGTATTCCCCCTCGATCTTCAAGGTGGCTCCTTTGATACCGGCCACGTCGCCGGGCGACTCGTCTTCCAGTGTGGCTTTGAACCCTTTGCGTTCAGCGTATTTCAGGTACTGGCGCAGCAGCATGCTGGCCCAGTCGCAGGCCTCGGTTCCACCGGCACCGGCTTGAATATCCAGGAACGCGTTCAGCGGATCGGCCGGGTTATTGAACATGCGGCGGAACTCCAGCTTTTGGATTTCGGCTTCGATGCGTTGCGTGTCTTCTTCGATGGTGAGCAAACCAGCGTCGTCGTTGTCGGCCTTGCTCATTTCAAACAACTCGGTGTTGTCTTCGATTTCCTGGTTCAGGCGCGTGAGCACCAGCACGATGTCTTCCAGGGATTTTTTTTCTTTGCCCAGTTCCTGGGCTTTCTTAGGGTCGTTCCAGACCGACGGGTCTTCCAGCGATGCGTTGACGGTTCTCAGACGTTCCGATTTGGCATCGTAGTCAAAGATACCCCCGTAGGTCGAGGGTGCGTGCACCCAAATCGACCAGCAAATTGCCAATGGTGTTAATACGTTCTGCGTCCATGTGTAGCCTCTAAATACTTGCGTAAACCCTGATTATCCTCTGAGTGCCGCATGGCCCGATTGTTCAGCCGCCAAGCGCTGCCGCCGGGGCATTGGCCGCTGACAGTTTTTGCAGGCCTAGCAGCACATCGCCGACGATGATGATGGCCGGGCTGGCGATTTTTTCCAGCGCAAACACAGTGCTCAATTGCGACAGTTGTGTAGATACATGGCGCTGCACCGGCAAGCTGGCGTTTTCCACCACCGCCACAGGCGTGTCGTGCGGCAAGCCTTGCAGCAAACCCTGTTGCAGATGCGATGCGGTTTGCACGCCCATGTAGATCACCAGCGTCAAGCGGCAGTCATGCGCAGTGCGGGCAAGTTGCGCCCAATCCACCGCAGGCAGTGCGGTGGGTGTGCGCTCCGGTGATGCGTGGCCTGTGATCAGAACAACGCCGTGCGCGTGTGCCCGGTGGGTGAGGGCGACGCCCAGGCCGTGCGCAGCGGCCAGGCCGGCGGTGATGCCGTTGACCACATCGACCTCTATGCCAAGCGCTTGCAAATGCTGCTTCTCTTCACCGGCGCGGCCAAAGATCAAGGGGTCACCTCCTTTGAGGCGCACCACGTTTTCACCGGCCAAAGCCTCTTGCGCCATGAGTTTTTCAATGAAAGCCTGCGGCGTTGACTGGCAGCCGCCGCGCTTGCCGACATGAATGATGCGGGCGGTGGGCGAAGCGTGTTGCAGCACATCGGGGTGCACCAGATCGTCAACCAACAACACACTGGCGTTTTGAATCGCTTTGACTGCTTTGAGGGTTAACAGCTCGGGGTCGCCCGGACCGGCGCCGACCAGCGTGACTTTAGGCATGTGCGTTTTGGGTTTCATGGAGTGACAGAAATTTGATGAGCCAGTTCACACAACTGTTTCACCTGGGCTTGAATAGGAGCGGGTATGCGTTCAGGCTGGGCCAGCAGCGAGCGAATGTAGTCGGCGGTTTGCCCGGCGTTGAGTCCACCGGGATAGGCCGTGCTGTCTGCAGACAGCGTGTCCTGCGGATCGTGTTCTGCGAACAGCAAACCGGCTTTGAGCAAAACGGATTTGCGCAGGCGTCTGGGGTCGGCCACCGGTTCGCCTTCGGTGCCGCGCAGCAGCATGGCGTTGGCTTGCATCAATTGCAAAGTGTCCGTCATGGAGCTTTCGTACTCGCGGTGGGTGTAGCTGGCCACCAGCAGCGCAGACCCGTCAACCGGGTTCATCATTTTCACCAGGCTGTGGGCGGAGTTACGCAGACCTAGGCTGCGCCGCACTTGCATCAATCGCCACAAGCCGGGACTCAATAATTTTGCGGGGACATACGCCACCTCGCTTTCCGTCAATGCGCGCAAGGATGTCAGGCAAGCTAATCCCAGTTCACGCATCACAGCTTCTGTGGATACGCGCGAGTCCTCGGTGTTGCCGCCGTGCACGAGGACGCGCAAACCCTGAACCGATAACAGCATGGCCAGCAAGGGCGTGAACAAGGGCAGTCGGCGTGCACCGTTGTAGCTGGGCAGCACCACCACAGGCGCGGCGTTGTCGTTGGGAATACGCTGCAAGCGGCTGTCAAGCGCATCCAGAAAACCTGCCATCTCCTGCGCGGTTTCGCCTTTGACGCGCATGGCGATACAAAACGCGCCCAGTTGCAGATCGGGTACTGCGCCGTCGAGCACCAGGCCCATCAATTCAGCAGCCTGCTCACGCGTCAAATCGCGCGCGCCTTGTTTGCCGCGACCTATCTCTCTGATGAAATGGCTGATGCTCATGGTAAGGATTGTGGAACAAGCTTGATGACTTTCAGTTATGAAGCGAATCACGCAAAGCTAAACTCGTCGCATGTGGATATTGGGCATTGAATCTTCCTGCGACGAAACCGGCGTGGCGCTGGTGCGTGCAGACGCCGGTCTTGCCTTGCCTGTTTTGGCCGCACAAGCCTTGCACACGCAAGCGGCCATGCACGAAGCTTATGGTGGCGTGGTGCCCGAACTCGCCAGCCGCGACCATATTCGGCGCGTATTGCCCTTGATTCAGCAAGTAATGCACGAGGCCAGCCTTGAGTTGTCGCAGTTGGATGTGATTGCCTACACGCGTGGTCCGGGTCTGGCCGGCGCATTGCTGGTGGGTGCCGGAACCGCTTGTGCCTTGGCCGCCAGCCTGGGCAAACCTTTGATGGGTATTCACCACCTGGAAGGGCATTTGCTGTCGCCTTTTTTGAGTGCCGATCCGCCGTCTTTTCCCTTTGTGGCTTTGCTGGTGTCCGGTGGTCACACACAGTTGATGCAAGTCGACGCTGTCGGCAGCTATGTCCTGCTGGGCGAAACCATAGACGACGCGGCCGGTGAAGCGTTTGACAAATCGGCCAAGCTCATGGGCCTGGGCTACCCCGGCGGCCCGGCCTTGTCGGCGCTGGCTGTTCATGGCGATCCGCTGGCGTTTGCTTTGCCCAGGCCTTTACTGAACCAGCCGAATCTGGATTTTTCTTTCGCCGGTCTGAAGACGGCGGTATTGACACAAAGCCGCAAGCTCGGCGATGAATTGGAAAGCCGCAAGGCCGATCTGGCTGCATCCACCCAGGCCGCCATTGTCGATGTCTTGGTAAAAAAATCAGTCAAGGCCTTGAAGCAAACCGGTTTGAAAACCCTGGTGGTCGCCGGCGGCGTTGGCGCCAACCGCGCTTTGCGCGAGCGCTTGCAGTCGGATTGCCGCAAAATAGGCGCGCGGGTGCATTACCCCGAGCCGGATTTATGCACCGACAACGGCGCCATGATCGCCATGGCGGCGGCCATGCGACTGAGCGCCGGTGTTGAACTGCCGAACACCGACTACGCCTTTGATGTGTTGCCGCGCTGGCCGCTGGCGCAAACACCCGCCTGAACAACCCGAAAGTCATACCTCATGCGCCAAGCCATTCTCGATTTGCAAGCCTCCCGCATCCGTGATGTTGCTAACGCCGGCTTGGGCCGCAGCGATGTGCTGGCTTTCTGGTTCGGCGAAAGCGACGAGGTGAGTCCGGACTTCATCCGCCAGGCCGCTATCGATTCGCTGCAAAGCGGTGAAACTTTTTATGCACACAACCTGGGCCTGCCCGAATTGCGCCAGGCCATCGCCGCAGAAATGCAGCAGCGACATGGCGCTGGTATCGGTGTGGAGCGCATCGCCGTGACTTCAGGCGGGGTCAACGCGCTGATGCTGGCCATGCAAGCGCTGCTCAACCCGGGCGAGCAAGTGGTGGTGGTCACACCGGTCTGGCCGAATCTGACCTCGCAGCCGGTGATTCTGGGCGCTGATTTGCGCACGGTGTGTTTGGAACCTCAAGACGGCCGTTGGACGCTGCCCATGGACAAACTGCTGGCGGCGGTGACACCGGCCACGCGTTTGCTGGTGGTGAATTCACCGAACAACCCGACCGGCTGGACATTGAGCCGCGACGAGCAGCAAACTTTATTGAACCACTGCCGACGCACCGGCACCTGGATACTGTCTGACGAAGTCTATGAAAACCTGTATTACTTGCCGACTGAGAACCGCTGCGCCCCGAGTTTTCTGGACATCGCCGCGCCGCAAGACCGTCTGGTGGTGGCGCACAGCTTTTCCAAAAGCTTTTTGATGACCGGCTGGCGTCTGGGCTGGCTGGTCATGCCGGTGGATATGACCGAACACATGGGCAAGTTGATCGAGTTCAACACCTCGTGCGCCAGTGTGTTCGTGCAGCGCGCCGGGGTGGCCGCCATGCACGGCGCCGCCGGGGTCGTGCCCGGCGTGGTTGCACAAATGCAAGCCTGCCGCGACCGCTTGTTTGCCGAATTGAGCACCATCCCGGGGCTGGAATTGGCGGTGCCGGACGGCGGCATGTATGCTTTTTTCCGCTTACCCGGCCACACCGACGACGTGTTGACCGCCAAGCGTCTGGTCGCCGAGGCCGGTCTGGGGTTGGCGCCGGGCAGCGCTTTCGCCCCCGAGGCGCAGGGCTGGCTGCGCTGGTGTTTTGCCTCGCGCGACCCGGGCCGACTGGGGCTGGGGGCCGAACGACTGAAAGACTGGCTGGGCAAGCTATAATTCCAAGGCTTAGCCATTTCGGCTTAAGTTCACGCCATCTGGCATTTCCGGCTGTTGGCGCATGTCAAATTTTTTGGAAAAACACCATGACAACTTTAAACAAGGCCGAGGTCGTTAAGGCCAACGCTCGTTCTGCCAACGACACAGGCAGCCCCGAAGTGCAGGTCGCCATTCTGACCGCACGCATCAATGAACTGACCCCCCATTTCAAAACACACGCCAAGGATCACCATGGCCGCCGTGGTTTGTTGCGCATGGTCAGCCGTCGTCGCAAATTGCTCGACTACCTCAAATCCAAAGACGCAGAGCGCTACACCGCGCTGATTGCCAAACTGGGTTTGCGCAAGTAATCCTTCCCCTGAGCCAACGCCTGAGACTGTTCATTCACTCAGGCGTTGTGTCTTGGAGCAAGGCACAAGCAAAGCATCTGAATCGGAGCGAAGCTGTGTCATTCCAAAAAAAGCAGTGGCATTTTTCTGGAATGGCATCGTGTTCTGACAGAGACTTTGGGCTTTCATGAAGTGGCCTTCACTTCTTCAATTCTGTTCAGGAATTCACCATGTCTTTATTCAACAAAGTAACTAAAACCTTCCAATGGGGCCAGCACACGGTCACGCTGGAAACCGGCGAAATCGCCCGCCAGGCTGGCGGCGCTGTCATCGTCAATATGGACGACACCGTGGTGCTCGCCACTGTGGTCGGTTCGAAAAACTCCAAACCCGGTCAAGACTTTTTCCCTTTGACCGTGGACTACATTGAGAAAACATACGCTGCGGGCAAAATCCCCGGCAGCTTTTTCAAACGCGAAGCCAAGCCCAGCGAACACGAAACACTGACCAGCCGCTTGATCGACCGCCCGATCCGCCCGCTGTTCCCTGAAGGCTTTTACAACGATGTTCACGTTGTCATTCACACCATTTCTTTGAACCCGGAAGTGGACGCAGACATCGCCGCCATGATCGGTGTGTCAGCCGCACTCAGCATCTCCGGCATCCCGTTCAACGGCCCCATCGGTGCGGCCCGCGTCGGTTACATCAACGGCGAATACGTGCTCAACCCCGGCCAGACCCAGCGCAAAGACAGCGTGCTTGAGCTGGTGGTCGCAGGTACCGAAGCCGCCGTGCTGATGGTCGAATCCGAAGCGCTGCAAATGTCCGAGGAAATCATGCTCGGCGCGGTGGTGTTCGGTCACGAACAAAGCCGCATCGCTATCAATGCCATCCATGAACTGGTGCGCGAAGCAGGCAAGCCTGTGTGGGATTGGCAGCCGCCAGCCAAGGACGAGCCTTTGATCGCCAAAGTCGCTGCGCTCGCCGACGACAAGCTGGCCGCCGCCTACCAGATTCGCAACAAGCAAAGCCGCACACAAGCCTGCCGCGAAGCCTATGCCGCCGTCATGACAGCCCTCAAAGCCGACGGCGTCGAGTTTGACGGCGTCAAGGTCGAGAGCATGTTGTTTGACATCGAAGCACGCATTGTCCGCAGCCAAATTCTGGCCGGTGAACCGCGTATCGATGGCCGTGACACACGCACCGTGCGCCCCATCGAAATCCGCAACAGCGTATTGCCGCGCACCCACGGTTCTGCCTTGTTCACACGCGGCGAAACCCAGGCTTTGGTCATCACCACACTCGGCACCGAACGCGATGCACAACGCATTGACGCGCTGGCCGGTGAGTTTGAAGACCGCTTCATGTTCCACTACAACATGCCTCCGTTCGCCACTGGAGAAGTCGGTCGCATGGGCAGCACCAAGCGCCGCGAAATCGGTCACGGTCGTCTGGCCAAGCGTGCACTGGCTGCGTGTTTGCCAACCAAAGAAGAATTCCCCTACACCATGCGTGTGGTGTCAGAAATCACCGAATCCAACGGCTCATCTTCCATGGCTTCGGTCTGCGGCGGTTGCTTGTCGCTGATGGACGCTGGCGTGCCGATGAAAGCGCATGTGGCCGGTATCGCCATGGGTTTGATCAAGGACGGTAACCGTTTCGCCGTGCTGACCGATATCCTGGGTGATGAAGATCATTTGGGCGACATGGTCTTCAAAGTGGCCGGTACCACCAACGGCATCACCGCTTTGCAAATGGACATCAAAATCCAAGGCATCACACAGGAAATCATGCAAGTCGCTTTGGCCCAGGCCAAAGAAGCCCGCATGCACATTCTGGGCAAGATGCAAGACGCCATGGGCGAAGCCAAGACCGAGGTCAGCAACTTCGCTCCCAAGCTGTACACCATGAAGATCAATCCCGAGAAAATCCGGGACGTGATCGGCAAGGGCGGCTCCGTCATCCGTGCGCTGACCGAGGAAACCGGTTGCCAGATCAACATCGAAGAAGACGGCACCATCACCATTGCTGCCACTGACGGTGCCAAAGCTGACGAAGCCAAACGCCGCATTCAGGAAATCACCGCAGAAGTGGAAATCGGCAAGATCTACGAAGGCCCGATCACCAAGATTCTGGACTTCGGTGCCCTGGTCAATTTGCTGCCCGGCAAAGACGGTTTGCTGCACATCAGCCAGATCAGCCATGAGCGCATTGCCAAAGTCACCGACGTGTTGGCCGAAGGCCAGATCGTGCGCGTCAAAGTGCTGGAGACTGACGAAAAAGGCCGTATCAAACTGTCGATGAAGGCATTGCTGGACCGTCCTGAAGCGCCTGCACACCACGAAGAACACCCTCACCAGGAGTGATGCAGGCATGAGCGGCAAACTGATCGTCGGTAACTGGAAAATGAATGGCAGCCTGGCTGCCAATCAGGATTTGGTGCGCGCGGTCATGGCCGGTCTGTCTGATAAGTCTTGCAAAGTGGCTGTGTGCGCGCCTGCGGTGTATTTGCCGCAGTTGCAGCAACTTGCTGCCGGGTCGCACCTGTTGTGGGGCGCACAAGATGTGTCCGCGCACGAGCAGGGTGCTTACACCGGTGAGTTGTCTGCAACCATGTTGCGCGAATTCGGTGTGCGTTACGCCATCGTCGGCCATTCAGAGCGTCGCCAATACCATGGTGAAACCGATGCCGTGGTGGCCACCAAAGCACAACGCGCTTTGGCCGCAGGCATCACGCCCATTGTGTGTGTCGGTGAAACCTTGGCAGAGCGCGAAGCCGGGCACACCGAAGAAGTGGTCAAACGCCAGCTTGCCGCTGTCATTCATACCAATGGACATTGCATCAGTGAAATTGTCGTAGCCTACGAGCCTGTGTGGGCCATAGGTACCGGCAAGACCGCCAGTCCAGAGCAGGCGCAGCAGGTACACGCGCTGTTGCGCGCTCAGTTGAAAGCGGCGACGGCGCATCCCGAGCGCATCGCCTTGTTGTACGGCGGCAGCATGAACACCGCCAACGCCGCCAGCCTGCTGTCGCAAAACGATATTGACGGCGGGCTCATCGGCGGGGCATCCCTTAAATCTGCAGATTTTTTATCCATTGTTGCTGCGGCATCACACTGACTTTCACGGAGTTTTCATGAGTACGCTTCTTAATTTATTGTTGCTGGTTCAAATTTTGTCGGCTTTGGGCATGATCGGTTTGATTCTTGTGCAGCACGGCAAAGGCGCTGACATGGGCGCGGCCTTTGGCAGCGGCACCTCGGGCAGCTTGTTCGGAGCCACCGGCGGCGCCAATTTTTTGTCGCGCACCACCTCCGTGCTCGCGGCGGTATTTTTCGTGTGTACTCTGGCGCTGGCTTATTTCGGTAATCTGCGTACCTCAGCCGACACCGGCAGCTTGTTAGAGCGCACTGCGGTACCAGTAAGCGCTCCAGCCACGGCTGGCGACAAGATCCCCGGTTCTTCCAGTGCCGCCCCAGAAGCTGCTGCCGACAAGTCGGTTCCAAGTCCTGCTGCGCCGGCTTCCACGCCTGCGCCCGTCGCCCCGGCCAGTTCTCCTGCTTCTCAGATTCCTGCCAAATAACACTATCTGAATAATCAATATCTTCAGGCCGGAGGACAGCATATTTAGGGTTAAGATGAGGGGCTTTTTTATAGGCGATATGTCTGTGAAAATGCAATCAAAGCCGTCGTGGTGAAATTGGTAGACACGCTATCTTGAGGGGGTAGTGGCGAAAGCTGTGCGAGTTCGAGTCTCGCCGACGGCACCATCAAAACCAGCTGTCATACTGATGTCAGTTCACAGTAGCAAGCTATCTTCCGTGATGTGCAAACTGAGTTACCCATGAGCCTGGCGCAGTACCTTCCTGTTCTTTTGTTTATCCTTGTCGGCCTGCTGGTCGGCGTTGCACCTCAGTTGATCGGTGCACTGCTGGGCCCGCACAAGCCCGATGCAGCCAAAAATTCCCCTTACGAATGCGGCTTTGAAGCGTTTGAAGACGCACGCATGAAGTTTGACGTACGCTATTACTTGGTCGCCATTCTTTTCATTTTGTTTGACCTTGAAATCGCTTTTCTTTTTCCCTGGGCGGTGTCGCTCAAGGAAATCGGTTTGACAGGTTTTATCGCCATGATGATTTTTCTTGCCATTCTCGTGGTCGGTTTTGTCTACGAGTGGAAAAAGGGAGCCCTTGACTGGGAATGACACATGTCACTTGAAGGCGTTTTCAAAGAAGGCTTTATCACCACGTCATACGACTCGGTGGTGAATTGGGCCAAAACAGGTTCGCTGTGGCCCATGACTTTCGGTTTGGCCTGCTGCGCTGTGGAAATGATGCACGCAGGGGCTGCACGCTACGACATTGACCGTTTCGGTATGTTGTTTCGACCGAGTCCCCGTCAATCCGATTTGATGATCGTCGCCGGTACCTTGTGCAACAAAATGGCACCCGCCTTGCGCAAGGTCTACGACCAGATGTCAGAGCCGCGTTGGGTGCTGTCCATGGGTTCGTGCGCCAACGGCGGTGGCTATTACCACTACAGCTATTCGGTGGTGCGCGGTTGTGACCGCATCGTGCCGGTCGACGTGTATGTGCCCGGTTGCCCGCCTACCGCTGAGGCTTTGCTTTACGGCATATTGCAATTGCAATCCAAGATCCGCCGTGAAAACACCATTGCCCGCTGACACTGTATGACCACCACTGTTTCCATTGACACTTTGCAGTCTGCCTTACGGCACGTACTGGGTGAGCGCATTCAAAAGTTGGAGTTGGCGCTGGGCGAATTGACGCTGACAGTCAAGGACGAAGATTATTTGTCCGTGGCTTTGCAGTTGCGCGACCACCCCGAACTTGCTTTTGAACAACTGCTTGACTTGTGCGGCATGGATTACTCGGCCTACAAAGACGGCGCGCATTCAGCGTTCACAGATGCTCCGCGCTATGCGGTGGTTTGCCACATGTTGTCATTGAAGCACAACTGGCGTTTGCGTTTGCGTGTGCACGCGACAGACCAAGACATGCCGCAGGTGAATTCGGTCAACGGCATCTGGAGTTCAGCCAACTGGTTCGAGCGAGAAGCCTTTGATTTGTTCGGCATACTTTTCAGAGACCATGCCGATTTGCGCCGCATCCTGACTGACTACGGCTTCATCGGCCATCCGTTTCGCAAAGATTTTCCCACTTCGGGCCATGTTGAAATGCGGTATGACGCAGAGCAAAAACGCGTCATTTACCAACCCGTCACCATTGAGCCGCGCGAGATCACGCCGCGCATCATCCGTGAAGACAATTACGGCGGGTTGCATTAAGCCATGGCTGATATCAAAAATTACACCTTGAACTTGGGCCCGCAGCACCCGGCGGCGCATGGCGTTTTGCGCCTGGTGCTGGAGTTAGACGGCGAAGTGGTGCAACGCGCCGACCCGCACATTGGCCTGCTGCACCGCGCCACTGAAAAACTGGCTGAGAGCAAAACCTATATCCAATCTCTGCCTTACATGGACCGCTTGGATTACGTGTCCATGATGTGCAACGAGCACGCGTATTGTTTGGCGATTGAAAAGCTCATGGGCTTGGAAGTGCCGGTGCGCGCGCAATACATACGCGTGATGTTTGCCGAGATCACGCGCATGCTCAACCATTTGTTGTGGCTGGGCGCACACGGTTTCGATTGCGGCGCGATGAACATCTTGATTTATTGCTTCCGCGAACGCGAGGACTTGTATGACATGTACGAGGCCGTCTCCGGCGCGCGCATGCACGCTGCTTATTTCCGTCCCGGCGGTGTGTACCGCGATCTGCCCGACAGCATGCCGCAATACCAGGTCAGCAAAATCAAGAATGCGCGCGCCATTGCCCGTTTGAACGAAAACCGCCAAGGTTCGCTGCTCGACTTTATCGACGACTTCACCAAACGCTTTCCCAAATATGTTGACGAGTACGAAACTTTGTTGACCGACAACCGCATCTGGAAACAGCGCACCGTCGGCATCGGCGTGGTCACGGCTGAGCGCGCCAAAAATCTGGGCTTTACCGGTCCCATGTTGCGCGGCTCCGGTGTTGCTTGGGATTTGCGCAAGCAACAGCCTTACGACGTGTACGACCAAATGGATTTCGATGTGCCCGTCGGTTTGACCGGTGACTGCTACGACCGCTATCTGGTGCGCGTGGCCGAATTGCGTCAATCCAACCGCATCATCAGCCAATGCGTGAAATGGTTGCGCGACAACCCCGGCCCGGTCATCACCGACAACCACAAAGTGGCGCCGCCTTCACGCGAATCCATGAAAACCAGCATGGAAGAGTTGATTCACCATTTTAAATTGTTCACCGAAGGTTTTCATGTGCCCGAGGGCGAAGCCTATGCCGCCGTGGAACACCCGAAAGGCGAGTTCGGTATTTACCTGGTCAGCGATGGTGCAAACAAACCTTACCGCATGAAAATCCGACCTCCGGGTTTTGCGCACCTCGCCGCCATGGACGAAATGACACGCGGCCACATGATTTCAGATACCGTCGCCATCATCGGCACCATGGACATTGTGTTTGGGGAAATTGACCGATGAACACCACCGCCGACCATTTCTCCGCTGCCACCATGCAGCGCTTTGAGCACGAGTTGAACAAATACCCTGCTGATCAAAAGCAATCTGCCGTCATGGCGTGTTTGTCCATACTGCAACAGGAAAACGGTTTTGTCACCGCTGAGCAGGAAAAAGCCTTGGCAGTTGTCTTGGACATGCCTGTGATGGCAGTGCATGAGGTTTTCACCTTCTACAACATGTACAACCAGCAACCGGTGGGGCGTTACAAAATCAATGTCTGCACCAACCTGCCTTGTCAGTTGCGTGGCGGTCAGCAAGCCTTAGAGCATCTTTGCAAAAAATTGAAAATTGAATCTGGTGAAACCACCGCCGACGGCATGTTCACTTTGCAACCTGGTGAATGCATGGGCGCTTGCGCGGATGCGCCGGTGTTGCTGGTCAATGACCGCAGCATGTGCAGTTTCATGAGCCACGACAAACTCGATCAACTGATTGACGGTCTGCACGCAGTAGAGGTCAAGCCATGAACTTAGAACAGTTGTTGGGCCAATTCCAAGCCAAGGGTCTGGAATCATGTTTCCATGGTCGTCATATCAACCCGCAAATCTACGATGGCCTCAATGGCCGTAACTGGGGTTTGCAAGACTATGTGTCGCGCGGCGGTTACCAAGCCCTGCGCACCATTCTTGGCTTGAACGGCGAAGCCGCATGGACGCAAGACCAGGTGATTGCTTGCGTCAAAGAATCAGGCCTCAGAGGTCGCGGCGGCGCAGGTTTTCCCACCGGCTTGAAGTGGAGCTTCATGCCGCGCTTGTTCAACGGTCAAAAATATTTGGTCTGCAATTCAGACGAAGGCGAGCCGGGCACGTGCAAGGACCGCGACATTCTGGAATTCAACCCGCACATCGTCATTGAAGGCATGGCGATTGCCGCTTACGCCATGGGAATCAGCGTCGGCTACAACTACATACACGGCGAAATTTTCCAAACCTACGAACGCTTTGAAGCTGCACTCGATGAAGCGCGGGCCGCTGGTTTCTTAGGCGACCGCATTCAAGGCAGCGACTTCAGTTTTCAACTGCACGCAGCCCATGGTTTTGGTGCCTATATTTGCGGTGAAGAAACCGCATTGCTTGAGTCACTTGAAGGTAAAAAAGGCCAGCCGCGTTTCAAACCACCGTTTCCTGCCAGTTACGGCGTGTACGGCAAACCAACCACCATCAACAACACCGAAACATTCGCGGCCGTGCCGTGGATCATTCGCAATGGCGGCGCAGCTTATTTGGCCTGCGGTAAACCAAACAACGGCGGCACCAAGATTTTTTCCGTCAGCGGCGATGTGGTCTTGCCCGGTAATTACGAAGTCCCCATGGGCACACCGTTTGCCAAGCTGCTCGAACTCGCCGGTGGCGTGCAAGGCGGGGCATTGAAAGCGGTGATTCCCGGCGGTTCTTCTGCGCCGGTGTTGCCAGCTGCCATCATGATGGACATCACCATGGACTATGACGCGATTGCCAAGGCCGGTTCCATGTTGGGTTCCGGTGCGGTGATTGTGATGAACGACACCCGTTGCATGGTGAAAAGTTTGCAACGCTTGTCTGCTTTTTACATGCACGAATCCTGCGGCCAGTGCACGCCGTGTCGCGAAGGCACGGGTTGGTTGTCGCGCATGGTGGACCGCATTGAAACCGGGCACGGCAAACCGTCTGACATGGACTTGTTGGACAACGTGGCGGAAAACATCATGGGCCGCACCATCTGCGCCTTGGGCGATGCAGCGGCCATGCCGGTGCGCGGCATGCTCAAACATTTCCGCGCAGAGTTCGAACACCACATCACGCACAAGACCTGTTTGGTCTCGTCGCACGCGCACGCGGGACAGCAATGATTGAATTACAAATAGACGGCAAAACCGTTCAAGTGACCGAAGGCAGCGTGGTGATCCAAGCGGCTGAACAGGCCGGCACCTTCATTCCGCATTTTTGCTATCACAAGAAATTGAGCATCGCGGCCAATTGCCGCATGTGTTTGGTGGACATAGAAAAAGCACCCAAGCCCATGCCGGCTTGCGCCACGCCCGTCACGCAAGGCATGGTGGTGCATACCAAGTCAGACCGAGCCATCAAAGCGCAAAAGTCGGTGATGGAATTTTTGCTGATCAACCACCCGCTGGACTGCCCGATTTGTGACCAAGGCGGTGAATGCCAGTTACAAGACTTGGCGGTCGGCTACGGCGGCAGCGCCTCGCGTTACGAAGAAGAAAAACGCGTGGTGTTCCACAAAGATGTCGGCCCTCTCATCAGCATGGAAGAGATGAGCCGCTGCATCCATTGCACACGTTGCGTGCGCTTTGGCCAAGAGATAGCGGGCAGCATGGAATTGGGCATGTCCCACCGTGGCGAGCATTCTGAAATCGAAGCCTTTGTCGGCGAAACAGTGGATTCAGAACTCTCCGGCAACATGATTGATATTTGCCCGGTCGGTGCTTTGACCAGCAAGCCATTCCGTTACCAGGCCCGCACCTGGGAACTCAGTCGCCGCAAATCCATCAGCCCGCACGATGCCACCGGTGCCAATTTGATTGTGCAAGTCAAAAACAACCGCGTCATGCGCGTGGTGCCGCTGGAAAACGAAGAAGTCAACGAATGCTGGATTGCAGACCGTGACCGCTACAGCTACGAAGCATTGAACAGCGATGAACGTCTGACCCAGCCCATGCTGAAACAAGATGGACAGTGGATCGCCGTGGACTGGTCGACTGCGCTGGAATATGTGGCCAACGGCTTGCAACAGATCAAGGCAGACCACGGTGCTTCAGCCTTGGCTTGTCTGGCCAGCCCGCACAGCACACTGGAAGAGTTGTACTTGGCAACGCAGTTCATGCGCGGCTTGGGCAGTGACAATATTGACAGCCGTTTGCGCGCCGCCGATTTCCAGCACGACGGCAAAGCACGTTGGCTAGGTACTTCCATTGCATCTTTGTCTACTTTAGACCGGGTGTTCATCATTGGTTCCAATATCCGCAAAGACCAGCCATTGCTGGCGCAGCGTATTCGCCAAGCGGTGCGCCGTGGTGCCAAGTTGCACGCATTGAATGAACAGCGTTTCGACTGGGCCATGCCATCGGCCGAGGTGTCATTGGCAGACAGTGCGGTATGGGTTCAGGCATTGGCCGATATCGCTGCTGCGGTGGCTCAGAAAAACAATGTCGAATTGCCTGCCCCAGGCAATGCGTCTTCTCCTGCCGCGCAAGCCATTGCAGCATCGCTCTTGTCCGGTGAACGCAAAGCCGTATTGCTGGGCAATGCAGCCGCGCATCACGAAAAAGCGTCCAGTTTGCTGGCCTTGGCTAATTTCATCGCGGAACAAACCGGTGCCAGCGTCGGTTACCTTGGCGAAGCGGCCAACACGGTTGGCGCACAACTGGTGTCTGCCCGCCCCTTGCACAGTGGTTTGAATGCCGCGCACATGTTGCAGTCCTCCAGTCTTAAAGCCATGTTATTGTTGAACACCGAACCGGCGCACGACTGCGCGGTCGCCGCACACACGCTGGCCCATGTAGACATGGTCGTCACCCTGTCGCCGTTCAAAACAAATCTGGACATCAGCGATGTGCTGCTGCCCGTGTCGCCTTTCACTGAAACCGCGGGCACGTTTGTCAACACCGAAGGCCGTGTGCAAAGTTTCCATGGCGTGGTCAAGCCCTTGGGCGAAACACGTCCTGCCTGGAAAGTGTTGCGCGTGCTGGGCAGCATGTTGAAGTTGCCGGTCTTTGAATTTGAGACCATTGAAGAAGTTCGCGCCATGGCTTTGCCGCAAGACATAGCAGCGCATTTGTCCAATGCCACGCAAGCCAAAGTCGATCTGACAGCTGCCAATCAAGCGCCGGTGAGCGCATCTATCTACCAGTTGGACGCTTTGGTCAGACGCGCACCTGCGCTGCAACACACAGCAGATGCACACCAAGGGCATGTTCATGGTTGATACCTTGTTCAACCTGGGCGCGGGCTTGCTCACTGATGCATGGTGGGCGAACCTGGCTTGGCCTGTTTTATGGACGCTGATCAAAATCGTTGCTGTGGTGCTGCCATTGCTTGGCTGCGTTGCTTATCTGACTTTATGGGAGCGCAAGGCCATCGGCTTTACCCAGATTCGTTTAGGTCCTAACCGCACCGGCCCTGGTGGTTTGCTGCAACCGATTGCAGATGCCTTAAAAATTCTGACCAAGGAAATCATCCTTCCGACCAAGGCCAGTTCAGGCTTATTCTTCCTCGGCCCGGTGATGACCATCATGCCGGTGATGGCGGCCTGGGCGGTGATTCCATTCGGCCCTGGGGTGGTATTGGCCAATGTGAACGCAGGTTTGCTGTTCCTCATGGCCATCACTTCGCTGGAGGTTTACGGCATCATCATTGCCGGCTGGTCTTCTAATTCCAAATATGCATTTATCGGCGCATTGCGCGCATCAGCACAAATGGTCAGTTACGAAATCGCCATGGGCTTTTGCCTGGTGGTGGTGCTGATGGTGTCAGGCAGCATGAACATGACGGACATTGTCATGGGCCAGGGCAAGGGCATGTTCGCCTCTCAAGGCATAGGCTTTCTGTCATGGAACTGGCTTCCTTTGTTACCCATATTTGTCATCTACTTCATTGCCAGTCTGGCCGAAACCAATCGCCACCCGTTTGACGTGGTCGAAGGCGAATCTGAAATCGTCGCCGGTCACATGATTGAATATTCAGGCATGTCTTTCGCCATGTTCTTTCTCGGCGAATACGCCAACATGATTCTGGTGTCCACCATCGCCGCCTTGTTATTTCTTGGCGGCTGGTTGCCACCGGTCGACTCCGAGTACCTGGCCTGGGTGCCGGGCGGCATCTGGCTGGCCGCCAAAATCTTTGTGGTTGTCACCATGTTTTTGTGGGTGCGCGCCACATTCCCGCGCTTTCGCTATGACCAGATCATGCGTTTGGGCTGGAAGATTTTCATCCCTGTGACTCTGGTGTGGCTGGTGCTCATCGGTGCATGGATGCAAACACCTTGGAACATCTGGAATTGATGCAAACACACCTATGACCTCGCATACGTCCACCACGCCACCTACGCCATTTTCCTGGGCGGATTTTTTCTCCAGCTTCTTGTTGCTGGAGTTTTTCAAAGGTTTTGCCATCACCGGCAAATATATGTTTGCACGCAAAATCACAGTGCAGTTCCCTGAAGAAAAAACACCGCTGAGCCCACGCTTTCGCGGTTTGCATGCGCTGCGCCGTTATGAGAACGGTGAAGAACGCTGCATCGCCTGCAAGCTGTGTGAAGCAGTGTGTCCGGCCATGGCCATCACCATTGAATCCGATGTGCGCGAAGACGGTTCACGCCGTACTTCGCGTTATGACATCGACTTGACCAAATGCATTTTTTGCGGCTTTTGCGAAGAAAGCTGCCCGGTCGACTCGATTGTTGAAACCCATATTTTTGAGTACCACGGCGAAAAACGCGGCGACTTGTATTTCACCAAAGAAATGCTGTTGGCCGTGGGTGACAAATACGAACCGCAGATTGCGGCCAGCAAGGCAGCCGATGCCAAGTACCGCTAACCCCTGGGGCAGATAAGCACATGGAAGTCAAGTCAGCGCTGTTCTATCTTTTCTCAGCCGTCATGCTGTTTGCCGCTTTGCGCGTCATCACGGCTCGCAACCCTGTGCACGCCGCTTTGTACCTGGTGCTGGCATTCTTTCAGGCCTCGGGCATATGGATGTTGCTGAAAGCTGAGTTTTTGTCCATCACTTTGGTGCTGGTCTATGTCGGCGCTGTGATGGTCTTGTTCCTGTTTGTGGTGATGATGATTGACATCAACTTGGACGCATTGAAGCAAGGCTTTTGGAACCATTTCCCCCTGGCCGCGTCCATTGGCGCGGTTTTGGCTCTCGAGCTGGCGTCTGTTCTGATGGGCGGTTTCCGCTCGGTGCAAGTGGTGGCCGAGACAGTCGCGCCTGCCGGTACACAGTATTCCAACACCAAGGAGTTGGGCCTGGTCTTGTACACCGACTACCTTTACGCGCTTGAAATTGCAGCCGTCATTTTGCTGGTGGCCATCGTGGCAGCGATAGCCCTGACCATGCGCGAGCGCAAGGACACCAAAGCACAAAACCCGGGCGAGCAAGTCAAAGTCAAAGCCAAAGACCGTTTGCGCATGGTCAAAATGGATCCGGTGCATCAGGCTTTGGTTCCACCACCTGCTGAGGAGCCTAAGCCATGAACGTTACGCTGGGGCATTACCTCACGCTGGGCGCCGTGCTGTTTGCACTGTCTGTCATCGGCATCTTTTTGAACCGCAAAAACCTGATCGTGCTGCTGATGGCCATTGAACTCATGCTGCTGGCAGTCAACACCAATTTCGTGGCTTTCTCTTATTACCTTGGTGACATGCAAGGCCAGATTTTTGTGTTTTTCATTCTGACAGTGGCTGCTGCTGAATCGGCCATCGGACTGGCAATTCTGGTGCTGTTGTTCCGCAACCGGTCCAGCGTCAATGTCGACGAACTCAATAGCCTCAAAGGCTGACCCCGCCACACACCATGAGCCAATACATTCAAGCATCCACACTGACAGTTGTTGCGCTGGCCCCTTTGGCCGGTTCGCTGCTGGCGGGTATCTGGGGCACGCAACTTGGCGGCGCCGGACTGGGCCGCCGCTGGTCACACAGCCTGACTATTCTTGGCGTGTTCATCTCCTTTGTGCTGTCTGCACTCACCTTGCAAGACGTGGTGGTCGACGGCGCGCGTTTCAATGAAACGCTTTACACCTGGATGCAAGTCGGCGGCTTGAAAATGGAAATCGGCTTCATGGTCGACGGACTCACCGCCATGATGATGTGCGTCGTCACTTTTGTGTCGCTGATGGTTCACATCTACACCATAGGCTATATGGAAGAAGACGAGGGCTACAACCGCTTTTTTGCCTACATCTCCTTGTTCACGTTCGCTATGTTGATGCTGGTGATGAGCAACAACATGTTGCAGTTGTTCTTCGGCTGGGAAGCGGTGGGACTGGTGTCATACCTCTTGATTGGTTTCTGGTTCAACAAACCCAGTGCAGTGTTTGCCAACATGAAAGCCTTTCTGGTGAATCGTGTCGGCGACTTCGGCTTTATTCTTGGCATCGGTTTGATCGCGGCCTTTGCCGGTACGCTGAATTACACCGAAGTGTTTGCCAAGGCAGTTGACTTGTCAGCCTTGTCCTTGCCCGGTACCGACTGGATGCTGGTCACTGTCATTTGTATTTGTTTGTTCATTGGTGCCATGGGTAAATCGGCGCAATTTCCCCTGCATGTGTGGTTGCCGGATTCCATGGAAGGCCCGACACCTATTTCTGCACTCATTCACGCGGCCACCATGGTGACTGCCGGCATCTTCGTGGTGGCACGCATGTCGCCTTTGTTTGAGTTGTCTGACACGGCTTTGAACCTGGTGCTTATCGTGGGTTCCATCACAGCGCTGTTCATGGGATTCCTGGGCATTGTGCAAAACGACATCAAGCGCGTCGTGGCTTACTCCACTTTGTCTCAACTCGGTTACATGACAGTCGCACTTGGCGCATCAGCCTATTCGGTTGCAGTGTTCCATTTGATGACACATGCATTCTTCAAAGCGCTGTTGTTCCTCGCCGCCGGTTCGGTCATCATGGGCGTGCACCATAACCAGGACATACGCTACATGGGCGGCTTGCGCAAATACATGCCCATCACTTGGTTGACCTCGTTGCTGGGTTCGCTGGCGCTCATTGGTACGCCGCTGTTCTCCGGCTTTTATTCCAAGGACAGCATCATCGAGGCAGTGGCGGCCAGTCATTTGCCTGCGGCGCAATGGGCGCACTTCGCCGTGCTGGCCGGTGTGTTTGTGACTGCGTTCTATTCATTCCGCATGTATTTCCTCGTGTTTCATGGCAAAGAACGTTTTGACAAGGATCCGCACGCCCACCACGACGATCACGGGCATTCGCATGCGCCGCATGAGTCCCCTTGGGTGGTGACTTTGCCGCTGGTGTTGCTGGCCATACCGTCTGTGTGCATCGGTTACTTCACCATCGAGTACATGCTGTTCGGCGATTTCTTCAAGGACGCTATCAGTGTGAACACTGCGCTTCACCCCGCCATGGCCGAGTTGCAGGAAGCCTTTCACAGCCCCATGGCCATGGCCGAACATGCGCTCACCTCACTGCCATTCATATTGGCCGTTGCAGGTTTGTTGACAGCGTTTTACATGTACATGATTCACCCGGCAGTGGCTGCTTTTATCCAACGTCATCTGACACCTTTGCATACGCTGCTGGTGAATAAATATTTCCTCGATGATTTCAATGAAAAAATTCTGGCGCGCGGCACCCGGCTGCTGGCCACCGGCCTGTGGAAGGGCGGCGACCAAGCGGTGATTGACGGCTTTCTGGTCAACGGCTCCTGGCAATTGATCGGCAAAATTGCTTTGATCGCGCGACGTTTGCAAACCGGTTTCCTCTACCACTACGCCTTGATGATGATTCTGGGCATGTTCGGACTGATCACCTGGTTCGTCTGGCTTAAACCATGAAGTACCCCATGCCCCTATACCGGATTGATGACAGAGAGTTGCCATGGAAATGCTGAGCCTGGCTATTTGGACGCCTATTGTTTTCGGCGTGTTGCTGCTGGCCCTGGGCCGGGATGAGCACGCCAATGCGGTGCGCTGGTTTGCGCTGACCGGTGCCATCGTCAGCTTTGTGCTGACGCTTCCTCTGTATGCGCAATTTGATACCGCCAGTGCCGGTATGCAATTTGCGGAAAACCTGCCTTGGATTGATCGTTTCAATGTGAATTACCACCTGGGAATTGACGGTATTTCACTGTGGTTTGTGTTGCTGACTTCGTTCATCACCGTGGTGGTCATCATTGCCGGCTGGGAAGTCATCACCGAGCGTGTCAACCAGTACATGGGTGCGTTTCTGGTGCTCAGCGGACTCATGGTCGGTGTGTTTTGTGCACTGGACGGCATGCTGTTTTATGTGTTCTTTGAAGCCACGCTGATTCCTATGTACCTGATCATCGGTGTATGGGGCGGGCCTAACAAAATTTACGCGGCCTTCAAATTCTTTTTGTACACCTTGCTTGGCTCTTTGCTGATGCTGGTGGCGCTGATTTATTTGTACATTGCATCAGATGGAAGTTTTGATCTGGCCACCTGGCAGCAAATGCCGCTGGCAGCCACGCCTCAGACCTTGTTGTTCTTTGCCTTCTTTGCAGCTTTCGCCGTCAAAGTGCCCATGTGGCCGGTGCATACCTGGTTGCCGGATGTGCACGTCGAGGCGCCTACCGGCGGCTCAGCTGTGCTGGCGGCCATCATGTTGAAGCTGGGTGCTTATGGCTTCCTCAGATTTTCCTTGCCGATTGCACCCGATGCTTCGCATGAATGGGCCTGGCTGATGCTGGCACTGTCCTTGATTGCCGTGGTTTATGTCGGCCTGGTCGCTATCGTGCAGCAGGACATGAAAAAACTGGTGGCGTATTCATCGGTGGCGCACATGGGTTTTGTCACCATCGGCTTTTTCATCTTCAGCGAACTCGGCGTGAGCGGCGGCATTGTGCAAATGATTGCCCACGGCTTTGTTTCTGCTGCCATGTTCTTGTGCATAGGCGTGTTGTACGACCGTGTGCATTCACGCGAAATCGCCAGTTACGGCGGCGTGGGCAACACCATGCCCAAGTTCGCCGCCTTCGCCTTGTTGTTTGCCATGGCCAATTGCGGATTGCCGGGCACCGCAGGTTTTGTCGGCGAATGGATGGTCATACTGGCTGCAGTGAAGTTCAATTTCTGGCTCGGTATGCTGGCCGCCTCGGCGCTGGTGTTCGGCGCGGCTTACACCTTGTGGATGGTCAAGCGGGTGTACCTAGGCCCGGTGCACAATGACGATGTGAAGACGCTGTCAGACATCAATGCGCGCGAGTTTTTGATGTTGAGTCTGCTCGCTGCTGCGGTCTTATGGATGGGCATTTACCCCAAACCTTTCACCGATGTGATGAACGCCTCAGTCACTCAGTTGTTGCAGCACGTGGCACTGAGCAAAATACCTTTATGAATACCCACGCATTGAACTACCTGGAAAGTCAGCCATGATGAATAACGTCAACTGGATGACTGCCTACCCGGAAATCTTTTTGCTGGTCATGGCTTGCCTGATTACGCTGGTGGATTTGTGGGTCAAGTTACCTAAGCGCGATCTCACTTACGGTTTGACCATGCTGACGCTTGGCGTTGTGGCGTTGATGCAAGCCGTGTATGCAAGCACCGGCGAAACCGTGTATGGCTTTGGTCATATGGTGGTGTCTGACGCCATGGGCAACTGGTTGAAATGTTTTGCCACCTTGGCTGTCATGACCACCCTGGTTTACGGCAGGCCTTATGCAGCCGACAGAAAAATGCTGCACGGCGGTGAGTTGTTCATACTCAGCATGTTCTCGTTGCTGGGCATGTTTGTGATGATCTCCGGCAATAACTTTCTGGTGCTTTACCTCGGCCTCGAACTCTTGACCTTGTCGGGTTACGCACTGGTGGCATTGCGTCGGGATAACAGCAACGCCACCGAAGCAGCAATGAAATATTTCGTGCTCGGCGCATTGGCCAGCGGATTTTTGCTGTACGGCCTGTCCATGTTGTACGGAGCCACCGGTTCGCTGGACTTGACCGCTGTGTTCCAGGCCACTGCCAGCGGACATATCAAGCACCAGGTGCTGGTGCTCGGTGTTGTGTTCGTGGTCTGCGGTATTGCGTTCAAACTCGGTGCCGCACCTTTTCATATGTGGGTGCCGGATGTTTACCAGGGTGCGCCTACTGCGGTGACGCTGATGATTGCCGGCGCGCCTAAGCTCGCTGCCTTTGCTTTGATGATGCGCTTGCTGGTGGACGGCATGTTGCCCATGGCCATCGATTGGCAGCAGATGCTGCTGGTGCTGGCCGTCTTGTCTTTGTTGATTGGTAACTTGTCTGCCATTGCCCAGACCAACCTCAAGCGCATGCTGGCGTTCTCCACCATCGCGCAAATGGGTTTTGTGTTGATCGGCATGTTGGCCGGTGTGAATAATGGCAATACCTTGTCGGCTGCCAATGCCTACAGTTCAGCTATGTTCTACATGATCAGTTATGTACTCACTACCTTGGGCGTGTTCGGTGTCATTTTGTTGCTGGCACGAGAAGGTTTTGAGAGCGAAGAAATTTCTGACTTGGCCGGTTTGAACCAGCGCAGTCCTTTGTTTGCCGCTGTCATGGCGGTTTGTTTGTTTTCGCTGGCAGGTGTGCCACCGCTGGTCGGCTTTTTTGCCAAGCTGTCAGTGCTGCAGGCGCTGATTGCTTCCGAACAGATCAGTTCTCTTTTAATGGCGGTGTTTGCCGTCATGATGTCGCTGGTCGGTGCTTTTTATTATTTGCGCATCATCAAGGTGATGTATTTTGACCCGCCGCTGACTGCCAGCACGGTGTCAGCCGATAACCATGTCAAGGTTGTGCTGGCCATCAATGGCGGACTGGTGCTTGTATTGGGTTTGCTCCCGGGCGGTTTGATGTCCTTGTGCGCAGTAGCGGTGGTTCAGGCACTCG
>CAISPG010000063.1 GCA_903887325.1 uncultured Burkholderiales bacterium
CCTAAGACTTTGAATGAATGGGGCCGACAGTCCGCAGAATTTTGCGATCTCATAGTTACTGCAATCCTGAAGAGCAGGGTGAGAAATAGCCATTAACCCAATTCTGTGCTTTGTCATCATGCTGCGAGGAAGACCGTGTGAACCATTTGCAGACAAAGCCAGCAGCTGAGCATCAGCTTGTGTACCAGAAATAAAACTTACCTCGGGACGCTGAACCCTAAGTTTCTTTAACGCTGCAAGCCGATGAAAACCATCAGTCAACCAGTAAAACTCACCATCAAATACTGCTTCAATAGGAGGGAACTCAACATTGTCCTTCATAGCATCAAGGTAGTCCCGCACAACGCCTTCATCAATGTTCTCCCTATACTGAGTTTCACCATCAGTGCGAATTAAATTTAAGGCAACTGAATCCACTTGGGGAATTGCTTGCTTAAGTTTCTCAATTGAATTCATTACCGATTCCTTTCAAATGTTGTTTCACCATAGGCCACCCAATCAAGAACCCCACAATTCTTGAAAACCGCCACTCAACCGACCCGTAAGGCCCTGCTGAGTCAGTGCTTTGGACACACGGCGGTAATAGCCAACCTCTCCATCCAACCGTCAAACCCATGGTCAACCATGTAACCAAGCCAGCCTTCATCACGATATGGCTTGATGTCAAATTCCTTGCCCAATCCCTTGGTGGTAGATGCCATTACGTTCAAGATTTGCTCAAAGGCTTCATGCGTCATATCAGGAGGCTTTTGAAGGGCCAAATGAACATGCGGGTGATCTGCGTATGGCCCATTGCCCAAAAAGGCCACAGATGCGATCCTGAAGCCTTTGCGCTTTGTTCCGTGCTTGTAGATGCGTCGATTGATGCGATTGAGGAATAGGCGACAACGACGTGCTACTTCATCGTTGCTAATTCCATGACCGTTTTTTGGGCGATGCATTGTCAAAGTCACAGCATGAGTCCAGTTAGCTAATTCAGCAAGCCAACTTATTTTTTGAGAGCGGAGTTTTGAGCGCGAAGCGACCGCGAACAAAGGGCTTTGCAAAATCCCCAGATGGTTAGGGATGGTACTCACCATATTCATTTCTTGGCTCTTAGCACTTCAGCTTCAGCAAGCCACTGATCAACCTCAATACACTTCCAAGCCAATATTGAATTACCAAGTTTGACTGGTTTAGGGAACGCCCCCTTTTTCACCAGCCGCCAAATTGTTGTTGATGAAATTGGAAGATAACCGGGCCTTCCAGCCTTGGTTGCAAGTTGTTTGATGCGTATGTAATGTTGCATTTGAATTCACCTCTTTGCAGAACGAAACTGAACTCTGCCAGTAAATAAATTCAACAACTAAAAATTACAGCCAATCTCAAAAAATAAATCCGTTGAAAAAACCTCGCCGTATTTATTACAAACTCAAAAGCATTATTTATTGGCGGTGTCTTTTGCTAAGTAGTATTGGGCGCGAAGTGCTTCGCTTTGATTCAGTTTGCCTCCAAGAAGAGAAAGCCATGGCTGCATATTCGCAAGTATTTTGCAGGAGTGATTGACCCCGTGTGTTTGGTCTGAAGGGTCGACCATTCGTTCTACTTCCGCAAGCAATACTTTTCGGGATTGGATATCCCACTTCAATTTTCTGCCAGCTTTTTTTGGCTCTGGGTAATGCAACTGCGCAAGTTTGAGTGCAAGGTAAAACCACATGTTTGGTTCGTCATCAAGACCAAATGCATGCGCCAATGCTCTGAGCTTCAAGTTTTCCAACTCTTTACGTGCAAACTGTTCAGTTGAATATTCGACCGCGCTGTTTACTTGTGCAGTGCTGATCGGCTCCCTGCTGAATTGAATTTGTGCTTTCCGATTTTCATCGCGGTTCATATCAATCAAATCTGTCATGACTGTTTCTTTCTAAGGTTGGTGACATTTCCTTTTCTATTCTGGTTTGCAAAGTCCAAATAAGAAGCCCATTCATTCATCAACTGTCGTCGCTTTTCCAGTAGATCAGTTCGTTGGTAGGCTTCTTTGACGGCATCGCCAACAGTGTGGCCAGACGCAATCTTTCGCATCTCATCGGGGTAGGCTGTTTGTTCTGCCGCCCAGTCCCTGAAAGTGCTTCTAAAGCCGTGTGGCACAGCTTTTACTGTCAGTTCACCACGCTCACGCATTCCACGCATAAGTTGGCTGAGCGCCATATCACTTAAGGCTTTACCAGTGGGGCTGGCGAACACTATTTGCGTCCCCACCATTTTGGGTAAAGACTGCAATAGTCTGATTGCCTGTGGCTGAAGCGGAACCCTGTGTTCCTGCCGTGCTTTGGTGTGTTCTGCCGGGATGACCCACATCTTTTTTTCAAAGTCAATTTCTGACCACTCAGCAAGCCTGACAGACCCAGACCGTACAGCCGTGAGAATCAGAAATTCCAGAGCTTTGGCGCTGATGCTTTCGTTTTGGCGAAGCTTGACCATGAAGTCTCCCGCCAAGGCGTATGGCACTGCTGGGTGGTGTTCAACCTTTTGAAGTTTTTTGGGGGAGGGCAGTTGTGTGTCAAGGTAACCAGTCCATTGGGCTGGATTATTGCCAGTTCGGTATTCATTGACTGTCGCAAAATCCAAAACGGTTTTGATGCGGCCTAATAGGCGCTTGGCTGTTTCAGTCTTGAGGAGCCAGAGTTTTCCAGACTGCTCATCTGCCGTAGTAGTTTCTTGCTCCAAAACGTTCTTGATATCTCGCATGGCAATATCGGACACCAGCATGTTTCCGATCACTGGGTATGCGTATGCTTCCAAGGTTGCAGGCCATTGTTTGCGATGCTTATCATTGGTGTAATCGCTGGCATGTGCCTCCATGTATGCAATGGCACATTCACGGAAGGTTTTGTTCTTGGAGGCCGCTGAAAGCAATGCACTACGCTCAAAACGTTTTTTTGCCTTGAGGTTCACCCCTTGCTTTGCTTGAATGACCAGTTTTTTTGCCTGCTCACGTGCTTCTGCAAGGGATACCTGAGGGTATGGTCCAAGCCCAATGGGCTGACGCTCATCGCCGACCTTGACCCTGAGAATCCATGATCGAGGGATTTGAGCGCCTTCTTTAGCAGGTTTTCGCACCTGAAGGAGCAAGCCAGCGACACCACCTACAGCATGCCAACCAACATGCACAATGCGCCTCACTTGCAGATCAGTTAATGGGGGGGCTATCTTGGGCATTCCATCCTACATACCTTTAATTTTGGAATTGGATGGTAACCGATGGAGGTACTTGCAACAAGTAATTTGTTAAAAGTCCCTGTGTATACGGGTTTCTTGGTGAAAATTGGTGGGCATTGAAATCAATATATAGCAGACTTCGTTTCCGCCAGATACCTAATGAATACGCCCCTTTCGGGGCGTTTTTATTTTTTACTGTTTTTGCGACAAAAGAAACTTACTTCTTGAGTTTCACTGCAAAAGACAACCAGCCCACCATCAATCCAATGGCGATGGCGACAACGCTTTTTGCCGATGCAGATATGGCACCACCGGCGGGCAATATCAGATGTACGGCGAAGGCAATACTGGTAACCATGCCGATGAAGCCGGCGTATTTTGAAATTGTATCGTTTGAGTCGTGAGGTGTGGGAAAAAACATGGCGGATATCCTTTCAAAAAAATCAGTATAGAAAATAATCATTCTGCGGTAAATGGGGTAATCGACTGAATAAAGCCGGAGGCGTCGCCGCCGCCATGAAAACCCAGGTATTAAAAAGGCCGGGATTGGCCCCCTCAGGCTGGTATATTGCCTTCAAAAGCAATGGAAGAACGACAATGAAAAAATATTTGCTTGCTGCGTGCATGCTGGTCACAAGCTTGGGCTTACACGCGCAATGGATGTATTTCGGTACCGACGGCGACCGCGCCGACTACATCAACAAAAGTCTTGAGATCATTGAAGAAAGTGTGAAATTCTGGGTGATACAGGATTTCAAAAACGCGCAAACCTTGGAAAACAATTCCTTGCCTTTTTTGTCGCAAAAAAACCAGTACGACATTAACTGCGCCGAAAACCGGTTCAAGATCATTTCTCTCAACTACTACGACAAGCACATGGCCGGTGGCAGCAAGGTTTTCAGTGTCACCGAGGCGGGCGGCAGCCTGGAGATTGAGCCGGATACTTTCGGTGAAGCTTTAAGAGATTTTGTTTGCCAATAACAAACTGACTGTCCTGGGTTGCGGTTCAGCCCGCCGGTAATCAGTGTCAATGCAAAACTTCATCCTTGTACCTGTCTGTCATGAGCAGCACGCCCACAGTGCCTGCTACCGCTCCGAACATCACATAAAAAGCCGGGGCCAGCGGCGTGCCGGTTTCGCGTATCAACCAGGTCACGATGAGTTGAGCAAAGCCGCCGAACAGCATGACCGCAAAGTTATAAGCCAGCGCCAGTCCGGTAGAGCGCATGCGCACAGGAAACTGTTCTGCCAGCGCGGTGGATACCGGGCCGAAAGAGATGGCCACAGCAGTGCACAAAATGATTTGCATGAGTGTCAGGCGTGTCAGCGTTGGTTCAGCTTGTAACCAAGCTAACAAAGGATAGGGCAACACAAAATAGCAGGCCAGAGCAAACAGCAGTAAGGGTTTGCGGCCGATACGGTCGCTCAGAGCGCCGAAAAATGGAATGGCTGCGGTCAGGCAAAGCAGCCCGGCAACTTGCGCCATGAACGCGTCGCCCAAAGGTATTTTGAGTTGCGTCTTGGCGTAGGTAGGCATGTAAATCAGCACCACGTAATACATGATGGTGCCGGCCACCACCAGCCCGAAACACGCCAGCACAGAGCGGGTGTGGTCACGCCACAAGGTCAACAGGCTGACACTTTCATGCGGTTGAGCTCTGGAGGTGGTGAATGCCTCTGTTTCTTCCAGATGCCGGCGCATGTACAAGCCCACCGGACCTATTAAAAGACCGAATATAAAAGGCAGTCGCCAGCCCCAGCTATCGATTTGTTCAGGGGTCAGGCCTTGTGTGATCAACATGCCAATGGCCGCACCTGCCAGTGCAGCCAATTCGCCACGGGAGACAGGATTGAGGCTGAGTGACAAGCTATTGTCAGCAACATAACGCGGGACTTCCTGCGGATCCGTGTCTGGCGCATGGCCTGCCAAATAGGCCGATACCCAAGCTTTGCAGGGGGCAGACATGGGGGCGTTGGCTGCACAGTAACGCCAGTTTTCAGCATGCACCGGCAGCACAAAAAAGCTTAAAACAAAAATCAAAGCATTCGGTTTAAACATCTACATCCCCTTTTGGTATTCATTTGCTAAGGTTGGTATGTCAATGCAATACTCCCGCGATCGCATCCTGGTGATTCCCAACGGCCGCGAATACCAGACCTATGTGCGTTTGCGCTATCCGACAGAAGAGTTGAAAAAAATGATGGCCAAGGAAGTGAAAAAGAACAACACCATGGCCATCAAGGTCAGAAAAACCAAAGCGTTTGAAGAATTGGAAAAAGAAATTGAAGCCGCACGTGAAGTCCGTGCAAACAACCAGAATGCCAATGACAAGTAAACAGTCTTTGCCAACAACTACCAAGGTGCGGTTATGAAAATCGCATCCTTGGTTTTTTTCGTCATGCTCGCCGTCATGGCACTGTTGGGTTCAGTGCTGTTGGATCAGTCAGCACAAACGGCACGTGAATTGGCGCAAGTCACGCAAAGCACCAACCGGCAATTAATGGATCAGCAGGAGCAACTGGCTCAGGCCAAGTCACAGTTGCAGGCGGTCACGCAAGAACTGACACAGTTAAAACAAACACCGCCAAGCCAGGCACCGCAGGTACTGCCGAAAATCGAGTCGGCGGTTCAGCGCCTTGAAAAAGACAAGAAAGCCGGTTTGCGCAAACAGGATTTGCTGAAAGAAGGATTGCGGCTGAGCGGGCTGGAAGAATCGCTCAAGCTTGAAAAATTGCGTATCCAAAAAACACAACTGCAAATTGACGCTGAAAAGCAGCAACTAGACACCGATGAAAAATCGCTGGATCTGGAGATGCTGACGGCGGTGCTGGAAAACCGCTTGCAAAAGAGACTCAACACCTTGGTGGCAGCGACTACAGCGACTGCAACACCTGTACAGCCGCAGAGCAACGCGCCGGTCAAGGGTGCTGATCAATACGGCGAATTACCTTACAGGCCTGTGCCTGTCAGCGTGCAACAGGTGCAAGCGCCTCAAGCCGACAACAATGCGGTGGCGCAAATCACGGCACGCAAAAACAGTCTGATGGAAGACCGCAAAAAACTTTGGGCGCGCCAGCGTTCACTCGACGAAGACAAACAAAAGCTGGGACAAGCCGCAGAGCAGTTGAAACACCAACGGCTTGAACTGGTCAGTGCGATGAAGACCGCCGGAGTCAAACAACCATGAAACTATGGCCTTTCGCTCTGAGGATCTTGTTGCTCAGCCTGAGTCTGAGCGGTGCGGTGAAGGCGCAAAACGCTTTGCCTTCATGCAAAGGCCAGGATGTGAGCCAATGGCACGCCTGTCGCGGTATTTTGGACGATGCCGATTATTCCTATGCCGGTGACTTTGTGCGCGGCAAATTTGAAGGTCGCGGCATTCTGGAGTTCACTGCTGACAAGTACCAGGGCGATTATTTCCAGGGCGAATTCAAGAATGGCTTGAAACACGGTTTCGGTATTTACTATTTTGCCAACGGCGAAAAATATGTCGGCCAATACCAATACGGCAAACGCCAGGGCAAGGGCACTTACTCGTTTCCCAATGGCAAACCGGCGCTCAGCGGCAACTGGTCTAACAACCAATTCGTCAACCCCGGCAATGCTGTCATTGAATCCAAAAGCGGTGCTGTACAAATGCAGACAGTTGGCGCAGAGGCTGTAAAAAAAAGACTGATGAACCGGCTTTAGACAAATCGCTTGTACAGGTATGTGTAGCTGCAAGGCTTGGCGAACAGCAGCTATCACTTCTGTGCCGTTGTTGTACTCGCGCAGCCTGAAGTCGCAGACCAGCACATCCGGTACACGCGTACCAGCCAGTTGCAATGCGTCTTTCAGGCCTTCGGCTGAGTCGCAAGTCATGCCCCAGCTGCGCAGCAGCGAGACCATGGCTTGCAGCACGATGTCGTCGTCCTCAATCACCAGCGCGTGGTAGCCCTTGAGAGGTGTTGTAAACATGGCAACAGGCGGCTCAAGTTCAAACGGCTGTTCGTTGTTAATCAAAGGCAGTTCCAGCCTGAACACGCTGCCGCGCCCGGGTTTAGAAAACAGTGTCAAGCGGTGCCCCAGCGTGTGGGTCAGGCCTTGCACGATGGCCAATCCCAGGCCCAGTCCTTTGCGACGGTCGCGCTCAGGGTTGCCCAGTTGGTGAAATTCGCGGAATATGTCTTGCTGGTTTTCCGGGGCAATACCAATGCCGGTGTCGCAGACTTCCACCAGCACCTTGTCACCGCGTTGCCTGCAAGCCACCAGCACACCGCCATGGTCTGTGTAGCGAATGGCGTTGGATGCCAGGTTGCGCAAAATCAAATCCACCAGCGCAGGGTCGGACTGCGCGACGACGCGCGTGTCGCGCGAGCGGTATGCCAGTTTTTTGGCATCAGCCACCGGCGCCAAATCGTTTTCTATGGCGTGCAGCAGTTGTTGCAGCGGAAAGTTTTGTTTCACAGGGTGAATGACACCGGCTTCTATGCGGGAGAAATCCAGCAAGCTGTCCAGCATGTCGCGCGTGGCGCGTGTGGCAGAGCGTAGGCTGTCGATGATTTCTTGCTGCTGAGGTGTCACGCGCGTTTGGCCCAGCACTTCCAGAAACAAACCTTGGGCGTGTACCGGTTGGCGTAAATCGTGACTGGCCGCAGCCAGGAATTTGGATTTTGCCGCATTCGCTTGCAGTGCTTGCTGGCGGGAAGATTCAGCTTGGTCATACAAGTCTTTGTTGGTGAAACGCAGTTCTATGCTTTCTTTCAATGCCATGGAATTGTTTTTTGTTTGCCAAAAAAGAGCGATGATAAATAGCAATTGCGAGAAAGCACTGGTTAAAAAAAACGGATCAAAAAAACCTAAGGTGCGTAAACGGGGTTCGTCGATGAGCATCCATTGAACCGCTAAAGAAACGAATTCACCGGCGATGAAACTGATGACCATGTGCATGAACGGAGAAGAGTGAATCATGTACATCACGGCAACACCCGTCAACACGGAAACCACAGTCATACTGTGTAAGTTGGAGCTGGGTCTTAACTCCATGGAGCAAATGCTGCCCCACACTAATCCATCTAAGAACATCAAAAATATCAGAGGAAAAATCGTTGGCCAAGCATTGTTCAGTGCAGATATTTTCTCACTAGTGTCCCAACGTTGGGAAGAGGGTTTGTTGAATAGGATCTTGGCCGATTTCAGGCCCATCCTGTAGTTTTCCCAGTAGGGCGGATATTGGCGTGGTTTCAAACATATTCAGA
>CAISPG010000064.1 GCA_903887325.1 uncultured Burkholderiales bacterium
CTGGCACTCAACAGGTACAAGCAGGGGGCAGTCAGTTATCTGGAAGTCACCATTGCGCAAACCAACGCCTTGCAGTCGGACCGTATGCTGGTAACGCTGCAATCACAAATGCTGCTGTCTAGTTTGGGCCTGGTCAGGGCGTTGGGTGGCGGCTGGGAAAAAACGGCTTTACTTTAGAAAAAGCTTGATGTTCCAGCCTGCACCTGCAACTGGTGAGTTACTTTTACTCAAACCAAAGCCAGCACCAACGCAGATTCATCGATAAAAGCGACGGCGCTGTCGCTGATCGTGAATTCGGACAAGTTATCTGCAAACCCGACTATGGTGATGCCTGGTTCGACCAGCATACTGACTTCACCGCTTGAGCGTCCGCGCGACTTTCTGACAACGATGCCGTGTATGGCATTGCCTTTGTCTGCTTTGGAGCCGGGCAATTGAATGGCAACTGCAGTGGCTTTGAAAAGCACTTGCACTTGCTGTCCTGTGTGAAGTGCAAACAGCTCTGCACTGGCGGCAGTGATACGCGCGGCAAACACACTCGCGCCCTTGGTGCTGACTTCAACTCTGAAGGAGTCGCCTTTTTTGTGTATTGAACTTACTTGCGCCGGAAATTGATTGCGCATGGTGGTTCGCAATCCCAGCATTTGCTTGATAGACGTGTCAGTCGCGGCGGGTTTGGATGCTTTTCTAACAACTTGGGTTTTCATCAAATCCAAATCATGGGAGGCTTGCAACAATTGTTTGCCAGCCTCGGTCAATTGAGCGCCGCCGCCGCCGGAACCACCGACAACTTTGCTGACCAGAGGTGTTCCGGCCAGATTGCCGAGGACATCGATAGCCTGCCAGGCTGCTTTATAGCTGACACCGGCGCGCCTGGCCGCTTCAGAAATAGAGCCTGCTTCCTGCAATTTCTTCAGAATATCCAGGCGCTTGTCGGTCTTGGTATGACCAAGTGCTTTCCCTAGGTTGGTGTTTTTTGCCGGCGGCATGTGGCTGTCTCCGTATTTTTCAGTCTACACTCGCTATTCTATTTTGGAATAGAGAATTCATCGCGCTATTCCAATTTAAAGATTATTTTTGACTTCCAGGAAGAGCGAATCATGTTGATGTTTCAAAGGGTTTTACTGACTTTGTCCGTGGGCTTAATTATAGGTGTGAACCAAGCCAATGCGGCCGACCCCATCAAACGCTTGCTCGACCTGCAACTCAGAAAAGGCATCATCACGCAACAGGAATACGATGAATTCATGCAGGAAATGACGCAAGTGGATGCGCCTGTGCCGGCGACACCGCCAGCTCATCAAGCCAAACAAACGGTTCAGGTTTTGGTATCCAAAGAATTGCTTGTGGCTGAACCCGCCAAACCGGCGGCGTCTGCCCTCAAAGCAAGACTGCCCTATGAAAAACCAACGGGCAATGTCTCTATGGGTGAGCCTGACACTTTAAAGGTAGATTTCTTCGCCAATATTGATGTGGCGGTTGGTTACACCAGTGAGTCGCTGGTGGAAAGCGGATCTATGCCGACTTCGATAGGGCCTTGGGTCACCGGTGGTGTAAAAACGCCGCCAACCAACCCCGGTGCCATGAGCTCGCAAACCGGTTTGTTCAGCAATGCTTTGTCTCCTTCTTACTGGGGCGTCAAGGCCAGCCGAAACCTGGATGGCGAACAACTCAAGGCCTTTATTTACCTGGATTCAGCGATCAATCCGGCCTCGGGCCAACTCACCAACCAGGCGCAAAATGTGGCGGCAAACAGCAAATATGCAACAACTTCTTACGCCACCAGTGCATTGAATGGTCAATTGTTCAGCCGGGAGGCCTACATAGGAATAGCTGATGCTTCAGTCGGCAGTTTGACTTTGGGCAGGAATAACAATTTGATTCAGGATGTATTGGGTAGTTATGCGCCTCTACAAAAAGCCAGTCTGTTCACCCCGCTCGGTAACGGCGTCTTAGGCGGGGGTGGCGGTATGTCGGAAAATTCGCGTGTGGATTACAGCGCCAAATACCGCCTCAACATCGACAATTGGAACCTGGGTGTTTTATATGGCTTTGGCGGAGTCGGTGGCTTAAAGCACGGTGCACAAGGAGGTGCCATCAATCTGGGCTATGAAAACCCCACTTTTGGTATTCAATTGGTCGTCGAGGAATTCAGTGATTTATTAAAAACTTCCACTGACTACAACTCAACCTCGAACACAATTGATTTGACAGCTTATGATCAGAGAGCTTTGATGTTGGTAGGTAAATACAATCCGACTGAAAAAATCCACTTGCAAGCGGGTATACAGTCTATGCAATTAGGTGCGCCAAAATCTGATTACAACATCACAAAAATCTCTTCTATTTACAGTCAAACAGTCAATTCATCTGTTGCTTATAACGGTACCCATGTCAATATGAATGAATCCCATATAGGCATAGATTACGATTTCACCGGCAAATTGAATGCCGGATTTGCTTATGTTTACATCGATATGCCGTCCTGGAGCGGTTTTAGCAATTCTCCTTCTACCACGTCCTTCAAAGGCGGCAACCTAAGCGGCACCACCTTGCTGGTCGACTACAAATTCAATAAATACACCGATTGGTATGCTGGAGCGCTATGGACGCATTACGGCGGCACGGCATTTGCCACCGGTTATGTCAGAAATATCTTCACCACGGCTACGGGTTTGCGATTCCGATTTTGATGCCATATCTTTTTTTATTTAAACAACTTGATTTTCTATTCTTCTGAAACATAGCCATGAAAAAATACGCTTACCTGATGCTGATCAGTTTTTATTTGCTGGGTTTTACTTTTGCATGGTCACAAGAAAAACCATCATCACCTGCGACGGTCATCACGGTGGCCGCTGCTTCTGATTTGAAATTTGCTTTGACTGAAATTGCGGGTTCCTACGAGAAAAACTCCGGTCATAAAATCAATTTGTTGTTCGGGTCCTCGGGCACACTCGCTACCCAATTGCTACAGAACGCGCCATTTGATATCTTCATGTCAGCTGATGAAAGTCTGGTGTTTAAACTGGCAGATGCAGGCAAAACACAAGATCGCGGTCGCTTGTATGCCATCGGGCGCATAGGTTTGTTTATACCCAAGGGTTCCCCATTGAAAGCCGATGGCTCACTAAAGGATTTGGCTGCTGCGCTGCGTGATGGGCGGCTTAAACAACTTGCTATCGCTAATCCCGAGCACGCGCCCTATGGACAGCGAGCAAGACAAGCTTTGGAATACGTGAATCTTTGGACGGATGTTCAAGCTAAGTTGGTATTGGGTGAAAACGTTTCCCAAGCGGCGCAATTTGCTATGTCAGGTTCGGCACAAGCCGGCATCATTGCCCAGTCGCTGGTGCTGTCGCCAACGGTTGCCGACAAAGGGCAATTCGAGTTGATACCTGAGTCCTGGCACCAGCCTTTAAATCAGCGCATGGTATTGCTCAAAACCGCACCTGCATCTGCAAAGCAGTTTTACGACTATATGGCAAGCGCTTATGCCAAAGATGTATTGAAACGTTACGGGTTTGGTTTGCTTTAGTTTTAAATTTTATCAAAGCAGCTGATTTACGCTTTGTCGAACTCCTGCGCCTGACGTTGCCTGGCACGAAGCGGCGTGCCCAGCAGGTACAACACCAGCCCCAGCGGAATCAAGCCGTAAAGCAGAAAAGTGAAAATCGCGCCCAGCACGCTGCCGTTGGGGGCTGTGGCCTCCACCACGCTCATCAGTACAACCACGAACATCCAGCCTATGGCGACGATGTAAAGCATGCCGGTTATCTCCTTGCGGGCGTCAGTTTCTTTCAGCGAAGGATTACACTGAATCACTTGAATGCCATGAACTCTATCTTACGTACCTGTTCGCCGCTGTTGCTGTGTTTATTTTTGGCCGCAATGACAGCTTGCGCCAACATACAAAATATCCAGGCGTGCAACCGCATGTCCTATGAGCAGGCACCGCCTGTGTATGAACGCGCGGCAGTGCTGGAGTTAAACCGCTGTGCGAGCGGCATGGCCACGCCGGGTTTGCAGTCCCACAAGCTGGGTTTGGCAGCCAACCCTTTTTTCTGTGAGCAATGGGCGCAGGAGCGGGATATCAATTACGACGCGCGGCGCGCCATCTTCGAGGCCTGCACCAAAGGTCAGGTTGCAACCAATGTTCCTGCGGTTGTGTCGCCCCGGTGAAAATTCAAACGCAAGGGTAGTTCGCCACCATGATTTCGCGCACCACGCTGGCGGCGTTGTAACGCATCAGTTCAGGCCGCTGCTGCAATTGCAGAATCACTAACTCTGTGATTTGGTTGATCTCAGTTTGTTCCTGCATACAGATGGGCGCTGATTTCATCAGCATCAAGGTATCGACCACACCCATGAGGTAGTTGCGCCCGCTGAAACGCACATCTTCCTGCGGCGAGGTCAGACTTGACTGCAATTCACCAGCCGTCAAAAAGCGTATGCTTTTGGCAGCATGCACAGATGTCAGCGGCGCTAAACACAACAGGCCGGCCAGACAAACCGAATGAAATAGTGGATCAGGGCGCTTCAACCGTGACCTTGATGCTGCTGTACCAGGCGGCGAGTTGCGTAATTTCCGCATCTGTCAAAGGCTTGGCGATATAGCTCATCACTTCGTGATGGCGTTTGCCGCTGCGGTAGTTTTTCAGCTGCTCGCTCAGGTAAATGGCTTGTTGACCCGCCAAATTAGGCGCGCCGGGCATGGAGGCTACGCCGTTGGGGCCGTGACAAAGTGCACAGGCTGCATCGGCTTTAGCGCGGCCTTCAGCCGCGTCATCTGCAAAACTATTAAAGGCGACCAGCGCCAATGCAAACACAAATCTCTTCATTTTTTTCTCGTGAAAAAGCGGGGCCTCGTGAGAGACCCCGCTACAGAACAGAACACAGGCCGCAGCCTGTGGTCACACCTGATTACTGACCGGTGTAGCTGATGCGGTAGATCGCACCGGCGTAGTCGTCAGACACCAGGATGGAGCCGTCAGGCAGGTTGGCCACGTCAACCGGGCGACCCAGCGCGCGGTTGGTTTTCTTGTCCAGGAAGCCATCAGCAAACACTTCAGCAGGACCTGCATTGCCATCGGCCTTGATTGGCACGAAGTTGATCAGGTAACCGCTAGGTGTGCTGCGGTTCCATGAACCGTGAGCAGCCACGAACAAACCGCCTTGGTATTTGGCAGGGAATGCGGTGCCGGTGTAGTGGGCCACGCCCAGTTGCGCCTGGTGAGCAGGGAACTCGACTTGCGGGAACACATTGCCAGCTGGTTCTTTCATGTCGGCCAGGTCTGGCGCGGCGGCAGAACCGGCGACTTTGAAGTGACCGTTGTAATAGGGGAAACCGAAGTGTTCGCCGGCCTTGGTCAGCTTGTTCAGCTCGCCGGGAGGAATGTCGTCGCCCAAACCGTCAACCTGGTTGTCGGTGGTCCAGATGTCGCCCTTTGGTCCGATGGTGATACCGGCCGGGTTACGCATGCCTTTGGCGTAGACCATGCGGCCTGTGCCGTCGAGGCCGTTGTAGCGAACCACACCGCCGATGCCGAGTTCGTCATACAAAGCGACTTTGTCTTTGGGTTGGACGTTGTAAGGCTGGCCCAATGTCACGTAGATTTTGCCGTCGTTGGCAACTTTACAAACGCGACCGGTGTGGTTGAAAGACTGCTCTTCCACGGGGATCAGCTTGCCTTCAGGAACGATTGTGCCGACAGCAACGTCCGGACCTTCGTAGAAGTATTCAGCGGCGGGGAAGTGCAGAATGCGGTTAGATTCGGCAACAACCAGGAAACCGTCTTTGGTGAAGCAAACACCGTTAGGGTTGCTGAACTTGATGGCGGGTGCGAAAGGTTTGACTTCAGTGGCAGCGTCACCGTTGTTGCGGTTGGTCACAGCCCAAACGGTTGTTTTGCGGGTACCGACAAACAACATATTGGTTGAAGGAGCAACAGCCATGTAACGTGCATCAGGCACGACGGCGTACAGGTCAATCTTGAAACCATCGGGCAACTTGATTTTCTTCAGGTTGGCGCGGATAGCGTCGGCATTCTTACCTTCCTGGGGGATGGTAGGAATGTTCATGTTGGTGTCTGTATTGCCCATGCGTTGCAGGGTGGACAGGTTTTTGTCCTGAGCAAATGCAGAGGTAGCAACCAAGGCTGAAACGGCCAAAGTGATGGCAGAGATTTTTTTAAAGCTCACTTGATGATCCTTAAGCAGATAAACAGGCAACATTGCCTGCGCAGCATGTTAGCAGCATATATCTTTCAAATAGGTAATGCCCCTACTAGGGTTTACCTAGGTTTTGGTATTGAAAATAACAAAAAATGCCAACTTAGGAATTATTCCTGATGTCAGCCTGACACGCGACAGACTCAGCCAACAGGCTTACGCAACATCAGCGCAGACCGCTTGCAAGATGCCACCAACACATTGTGTTGGTTGAAGCCACGGTGTTCAAAAATCACGATGCCGTTTTGCGGCCGGGATTTGCTCTCACGCAGTTCCAGCACCTCGGTTTCCACATGCACCGTGTCGCCATGAAACAGCGGCTTGGGAAAACGCACCTCGTCCCAGCCCAGATTGGCCACGGTGGTGCCCAGTGTGGTGTCGCCCACCGACACGCCGACGATCAAACCCAAGGTGAACACACTGTTGACAATGCGCTGACCGTATTCGGTGTGGTGTTTGCAATATTCCTCGTCCAGATGCAGCGCCGCCGGGTTGTGCGTGAGCGCAGAAAACATGACGTTATCCATCTCGGACACAGTGCGGCGTATCGCATGCTTAAAGGTTTGTCCGATAAAAAATTCTTCGAAATACAGGCCAGCCATGTTCAATGTCCTTTGCGTGTTGCCAGCAGACGCAGGGCTTGCGTCAAATGCGGCTTGTCGATCATTTTGCCGTCGAGTTGCAAAGCACCTGCGCCGTTTGACTGGGCGAACGCGTCGACGATGCGCTGCGCGTGTTGCAGTTCTTCAGGCGTAGCGGTAAAGCCCGCGTTGATGATGGCCACCTGGTCCGGGTGTATGGCCAGCTTGCCGCTGAAGCCCTGGCGGCGTGCACGCCGCACATCAGCTTGCAAGCCTTCGTTGTTGCGAAAGTCAACCGTCAATGTGTCGATCGCCTGCACTCCGGCGTGCGTGGCTGCCAGCAGGCACAGCGAGCGCGCCAGCACAAATACGTCGTCAAATTCGCCGTTGTCTTTTTTATTGCTGGTGGCACCGATGTCAGTGGCCAGGTCTTCCGCGCCCCAGGTCAGTCCGGCAAGCCGTGTCGAACAACCGGCGTAACTGTCGAGCTGAAACATGGCACCGGCGACTTCAGTGGCCACCGGCAGTATGCGTGTGCGGCCAAGCGCAATGCCTTCGCGTTGTTCGAGTGCGCTTAAAAAATGGTCGAGTTGACGCACGTCATCGGCGTTCAAAGGCTTGGGCAGCATGATGCCTTCGGGTTTGCCTGGCATGACCGCGACCAGATCGGGCAGCGAGAACGTGGTGTTCAAGGGATTGATGCGCACCCACACCTGTTGCTGAGCCCGGTCGTGGCTTTTCAAGTAGTCCAGCACCAGGCCACGTGCCAAGGGCAGGCGTTCATGGGATACCGAGTCTTCCAGGTCGAGCAACAAGGCGTCTGCGCCGGTGCCGGCGGCCTTGGCCATTTTTTTCTCGCTGTCGCCGGGTACAAACAGCAGGGATTTGATAGTCATGTCGTGGTTCCTAGTGTTTGGCAGGCATGCTAACAAACCCCGCATCAAGGTTGTTTTACGTTACTGGCCTTAGAGACCTCCGGCTTCAACGACAATCGCTGCATTCCATTACTGACGTACAACCTCTTACTCGGACCCTCATGACAGTTATTTCTACAGAAGCGGCACAGTCTGCACTTGATCCGCTGGAACTGCGCCGGTGTCTGGGTTCTTTTGTCACCGGTGTCACGGTGATGACAGTGCTGGACGCTGACGGCAAGCCTGAGGGCATCACCGCCAATTCGTTCAGTTCCTTGTCATTGGATCCGCCTTTGATTGTCTGGAGTTTGCGTTTGAGTTCGCGCAGTTTCAACACTTACAAAAACGCAATGCGTTTCACGGTGAATATCCTGGCTGAAGATCAGGTGAACATTTCTAACCGTTTTGCGGCTTCGGGTGCTGATCGTTTTGAGGGTGTGGCTTATACGCCGGGACTCGGTGGTGTTCCGCTGATAGACGGATGCGCTTCTTATTTGGAATGCAGTCTGGAGGCAAGCTACCCTGGCGGTGACCATGAGCTGTTTGTCGGCCGGGTTGATCGTATTCATATGAATGAGCGCAAGCCGCTGGCCTATGGCGGTGGCGGTTATTTGGCGGTGCAACCGCTGGCTGTTTGACTTTATGAATGAAGTGTTCACGCCACGCCGGTTCGCTTTTATGTGAAATGTTCACGCCACGCCGGGACGGTCGCCTCTCACTGCCGCTACGCGCCAATGTTCGCGTCGGCCCGCTCGCCATGCCGTCATCCGTTCGCAGTTTTCTCCGGCAGCATTTCTGCGGATCGTTGCTGAGTGAGGTGTTCACGTCATACCGATTTGTTTTTATGTGAAGTGTTCACGCCACGCCGGGACGGTCGCCGCTCACTGCCGCTACGCGCCAATGTTCGCGTCGGCCCGCCCGCCATGTCGTCATCCGATCGCAGTTTTCTCCGACAGCATTTCAGCGGTTCGATGAACCATTAGTCTTTGTCAACGAAACAGCGCTCGTTCCAAAACACCACAGAGGCCGACAGAGGGGGCGTTTTTTTCGAGCAAAAGCGCAGAAAAAAATCGCACCGGATGGTCGGCCAAAGCGTGTCTTAATCGGTCAGCACGAAAGCCAATACTCCCGGATGGGCGGCCAAAGCGTGTCTTCAATGAACCGCATGAAAGTCAATACTTTCAGGCAAAACAGCACGAAATCACACTGGCAACAACCGCTTTTGCTGCATCTTGTCCAGCCACTCGTGCAACGCATCTTCCGTGTCCATGCACGCATGAAAGCCGTGCTGCCGCAGCTTGATGCCGCTTAAAAAAGACATGGCCGGTTGCTCAACGCCGTGCCCGAAAACGCGATCGGTAAATTCCCATGAACTGTTCACCAGCTGCTGCATGCTCAAGGCTTGTAAATCGTGCGTGTGCACCACCTTTTGCCAAACGTCTTCCAGCTTAGGCATTTCAGTGCTCATTTGCATAGGCAGAGGCTTGCCGCAGACCATGCCAAAGCGTTTGCCGATAGACGGCCACAGATCGTGCCAGACCATGACATCGCCGTTGACCACGTTATAGGTTTCGTTGGCTGCTATTTCATGCGTGCCGGCAAACTCGGCGGCCTGCGCAATCAAACGGCTATCGGTGGCCACATTCACATAGCGACCGCCGCCCGGGAAATGCAGCGGTCGGCCCAACTCGCGCATCACACTGGCATACACGCCCAGCGCCGCCACCAGGTTCATCGGGCTGGAGACTGCATAGCCCATGACCACCTGCGGGCGCAGCACCGTGAATGTCCAGGCCGAATGCGGCTGGCGTTCGCGCAGCAAATCTTCCTGCAACCAGTAAAAGTTCTCGTGCTGATGGCGCGGCATGCGCTCTTTGGCAGGTGTAGGCGCGGGTTCCACATGGCCGCCGTAGGCTTTTGTACCTTGCATCAAACTGATGTGGCGCAAGCCCTTGGCATGCGCTTGCAAAGCATCCAGCAAATTGCGCAACATGGCTTCGTTGGTTTGCATTTGACGCGGGTCGCGCCAACCGGCGACGAGTTCGGGCAATTCAAACAAGGCGGCAAACAACACATGGGTCACGTGTTGCAAGTTGTGCGCGGCGCTCTGGCAGGCTGCTGCGTCTGTCAAGTCCAGCGGCACATGGGTCACGCCGGGCGGCAGCGCGCACGGGCGGCGCGACAAGGCCAGCACCTCCCAGTCAGGCAGGGCAGCAAAATGTTCGGTGGCCGCAGCGCCGACCACGCCGCTGGCACCGGCGATCAAAATGGTGTGTTTGCGCCGCGTCATATCTGCACTCCTCTGTGACCGGATTTGAGCAATTGCTTGCCGTGCAACTTATCCATCAAGTGATCCGGCACCTCGATCTCAAACCCCAGCACCGCGGCTGACAGCGCCTTGCCGTAATTGTCCAGACACAGACTGCGCGACACGCCGCCACCGAGTGCCCCGTGGCAAACGAAGTTCATGGCTTCTATGTTGTCGACCTCATAGCGCAGCACCTGGCCTTTGATGGCGCCACGGTAAAACGCTTTGAGCCGCTCGGCGGTGAGTTGCGCTTTCAGCAGCGGGTAAAACTCGGGCTCGTAAGCAAACACCCCGATGTTGGAGGTATCGCCCTTGTCGCCCGAACGCGCATGGGCCAAGTGTTGCAATTGAATTTTCATGTTCAGCTTTCGAAATAACTGATGGAGAACGGTACTTGTTCGCGCGGCACCAATGAAGACCAGACACCGATGATTTCGCGGGTGCGCTCGGCGTGCGGCACGCGCTTGCCGGTGTGACCTATGCCGGAGACCGCCATGCCGTCAACCTCGCGCCCGACCTTAAGCGCTTGCTCGCGGGTAGCGGTGCGTGCGGCCACGCGCACCGCAATTTCATACGGCTCGGGCGCATCTACCGGGGTGGCCGCGCCGTGTATGGCGTTGATGCCCAGGAAATCGATACGCACTTCTTCGGCCACCAGACCGACGATGCGAAAGCGCTCGGTCAAGATGGTTTTGGCCAACTCGGCGCGGCGCAGCGCGCCCGGGCCGGCGTAGAAAAACATGTCTTCGCCGATAAAGCCTTCAATGCAACCGATGGAGACTTTGAGCGTAGCTGTGCGCGGCTTGCCGCTGATGTCCCACACCTTGACACGGTCCGGCCCGACTTGCTCTAGCTTGACCGTGGTGAAGTCGACCACCACGTCAGGGGTCAGGTAGTTGGCCGGGTCGTGCACCTCGTACAGCATTTGTTCTTTGACGGTTTGCAAATTGACCGCGCCGCCGGTACCGGCCACTTTGGTGATGACGGTGGTGCCGTCGTGCTCGACCTCGGCGATAGGAAAGCCGAAGTTCCACGGCTGTGGCACGTCTTTGAACCCTGGGTCGGAAAAATACCCGCCGGTGACTTGCGCGCCGCATTCCAGCAAATGGCCTATGCCCATGCCTTGGCCTAGTTTGGCCGCGTCCATGGGGTCCCAGCCGAACTCGAACATCATCGGCGCCATGAAGATGGACGGGTCGGCCACGCGCCCGGTCACCACGATATGCGCACCGGCTTTGAGCGCGGCGACGATGGGTTCGGCGCCCAAATAGGCTTCGGCTGAAATCAAAGTTTCTTTGAGCGTGGACGTGGGCTTGCCGTTTTCCAAAATAGTGTCTGTCATGCCCAGCACGTGTTCGGTGATCAGGCTGCCGTTGACCGACGCCACTTTCACGCCTGTGTAGCCGAACTCCTGCAACCAATGAACGATGCGTTTGGCGGCTGCATCCGGGTTGATCCAGCCCTGGTTGGTGATGATGCGCGTGCCTTGTTTCATGCAAGCCGGCAACACGGCTTTCATGCGGTCGTCCAGGTAAGTGTCATAGCCTTGAAAGGTTGGGTCACGCCGGGCACGCACTTGCGCGGCAGACACCGTGGCCTCGGCCATGGTTTCAAAACACAGGTAATCCAAATGGCCTTGTTCGGCGCTCAATTGCGCCGGTTCCACCCGGTCGCCCCACCAGGCGGCACCTGCGCCTATACGTAATTTGCTTTTCATGTTTTGTCCTGAGTCGGTATGGAAATCTGTCCCCGGTAGACCACGGCGTCGACTGCCACGCAGCCTTGGCCGGCGGCCGCGACGATGACCGGGTTGATGTCGAGTTGGGTGATGCCGCGTGTGCCGGCGGCCATGCAGTCGCCGACCGCCACCGCCATGCGCGCGAACGCATCCACGTCCATGGGCGGATCGCCGCGCACGCCGTGCAGCAGCGGCGCGATACGCAGTTTGCCTAAAGCGGTTTTCACTTGGGCGGTATTGAACGGCGGCAGCAGCACTTGCATATCCGGCATGGCTTCGACGTATTTACCGCCGTCGCCGACCAGCACCACCGGGCCGAACACCGGGTCAATCTTGGCGCCTATCATCAGTTCGCGTTGACCCTTGGCCATGGCTGCCACGATGACGCCGCTCAATGTCAGGCCGTGTTTTTTGGCGTTGCGCGTGATGTCGTCAAACGCTTTCGCGACATCGTTTTCATGGCGCAGGTTCAAAGCCACCAAACCGTATTCAGATTTGTGCGAGGTCAGGCTGCTGCACCCTTTGACCACCACAGGCAGGCCGCCCAGGTGTTTGAATGCGGCCATGGCTTGTTGAGCATCATGGCAAACAGCGTGCGCTACCGTATCCACACCCAATTGTTTAAGCAACTTCATGCTGTCGGCTTCGTCCAACATGTGTACATCGACCGGTTGCACCGGCAGCGGTTTTACCAAAGGCTGACGCGTACCCATGTGCTCGAGCAGGCTGGCGTGGGATAAAAAATTCGATAAGGCGTTCACCGCTTGGCCCTCGGTGGGGTAGACCACCAAGCCCTTGTCTTTGAAGCGCTCGGCCACGTTGTCTTGCGACGAAGCTACCACCAGCGGTTTGCCGGTTTGCGTGGCAAAAGATTCAGCATCCGATGCAAAGCGTTCGACGTCGTAGCCCGCACCGGCCACGGCCACACCTATCAAAAATGCATCTGCCGCTGGGTCTTTGGCGATGGGGGGCAGGATGGCGCCGAACAAACCGCTGTTGGACAACAGCGCAGCCGTCAAATCGACCGGGTTGGTGGTGGTGGCAAAACCCGGCAATATGCTTTTGAGTTCGGCTTGTGTGTCAGGGGAGAGCGGCTGCATAGGCATACCGGCGCGGGTGGCGGCGTCGGCGGTCATGACACAAACCGCGCCCGAATTGCTGATGGCTACCAGCCGTCGGCCCTTGGGTTTCCAACCTTGCAAATACAGCGGTGCGGTGTCGACCAGATCGGCCATGCTTTGCGCGCGCCAGATGCCGTGTTCTTCGAAAAAAGCGTCGACCACGCGGTCTTCGTTCGCCAGCGACCCCGTGTGCGACATGGCCGCCATTTGTCCGGCGGGAGTGCGACCCGATTTCAAGGCCATCACCGGCAGTTTGCGCGCGCGAGCGATGGCAGCTGCTTCGGCCAAATGCCAAGGGTCGGGAATGCCTTCCAAATACAAAATCAGCAGTTTGAGTCCCGGGTCTTCGGCGACCACGGTGGCGAGTTCGCACACCGTCACGTCGCAGTCGTTGCCAGTGGCGTGCGAATGCCGCACACCGATACCGCGCCCGCGCAGCAAGCCAAAGGGAATGACGGCCATGGCACCGCTTTGGCTGATGATGCCTACCGGCCCGTCAGCCGGTTGCACTTCGCTGAACATGGTGGAAAAACTCGCGACCGCGCCATTGCTGAAATTGGCCAGGCCTTGCGAATTCGGCCCCACCAGCCGCATACCGGCGGCACGCGCGCAAGCGACCATGCTTTGCTCTTGCAAACGACCGGCGTCGCCGCTTTCTGAAAAGCCGGAACTCATGATGATGCACATGGCGACACCGGCGGCAGCGCATTCGCTGACCGCTGCCACCGCAAGTTCCCCAGGCACGGCGATGATGACCAGATCCGGCACCTCGGGCAAAGCCGAAAAGCCTGGAAAGCTGGCAAAGCCTTGCACGGTGTCGCGTTGCGGGTTGATCGCATACACCTGGCCTTTGAAGCCGAAGCGCGACAAATACGCCAGTGGCCTGCCGCCAATCTTGTTCGGGTTGTCGGATGCGCCGATGACGGCGATGGAACGCGGTGCCAGCCCTTTGCGGATGGCGTCTCTGGGATCAAGCTTCATGGTCTGTCCGGGTGAAAAACGGCAGGGGCTGACCTGCCAGGGTGTGTATTTCGCAGTGCACCTGGTCGCCAATTTGCAATGAGGCCTCGGCGTGGCCCATGACGCGCATGCCATCTTGCATATCGACCAGCACCAGCCGGTAAGGCACCAAGGCTTTGAAGCGCTCGTCCGGCGCGCGGTGTACCAGCGTGGTAGCGCAGACCACGCCGTTGGCATTGGCTTGTGTTGGTTCAGGACTCTCCTCGCCGCAGGCCGGACAAAAGGGTCTGAAGAAATACCAGACATGGCCGCAAGCCCTGCAATGCTGCTGTAGCAGTTGTGAGCCACCTTGGGTCCAGTTTTGCTTGGAGCTTGAAGTGTGTGAGTTCATAACTGCTCCACCACCAGACTGACATGCGATGACAAGACACCGCCGTCACCGTGCAACAAAGTGACACCGGCGCGCGGCACTTGGCGCGCGCCTGCACGCCCGGTCATTTGCAGATGCGCCTCGGCCAGGTGCGCCATGGCACCGGCCACACCGCAGTGGCCATAAGACAGCAAACCGCCGTGCATGTTCAGCGGCACGGCACCGTCGCGGTCGAAGTGGCCGTCGCGCGCCAGTGCACCGGCGCGTCCGCGCGGCGCCAAACCGATTTCTTCCAGCAGCATGCTCAGCGTGATGGTGAAGCTGTCGTAAATGGCGGCGTATTCCACATCGGCCAGCGTGTGACCGGCGTGCGCCAGAGCCCGGTGCGTGCAATCGCCTGCGCCGCTGTTAAGCAAGTCTGTAGATGCGGTGATGTGTTGCGGGTTGTGGCGTTGCGCGGTGCCGCTGATGCGCAATGCATGCGCGCCTATGGCCTGGCGAGACACCACAAATGCGCAAGCGCCGTCGGCCACCGCACAGCAGTCCAGCAGCTTCAATGGCGTGGCAATCGGGCGCGAGGCCATCACATCGGCCACGCTGATAGGCGTTTGAAATTGCGCGCCCGGGTGCAGCGCCGCATGTCGGCGCATCAGCACCGACAGCTCGGCGAAATCGGCTTCAGTGTTGCCGTATGTGTGCATATAGCTTGACGCCAGCAAACCGTAATACGCCGGAATGGTGGTGCCCAACGGCACTTCGTACACCGGGTGGCCGACCTGGGCCAGCACTTGCACCGAGGCGTCGCGGCTTTGGCCGGTGGCGCGGTTTTCTCCGGCGACCACCAGTATGCGTTCGGCCGCGCCGCTTTCCACCAGATGGTGGGCCAACATGACCAGCGCAAAACCCGTGGCGCCGCCCAGTTGTATGGCATTTGCATAGTCGGGCTGCAAGCCGAAATGTTCGGCAAACACCGTGCTCAGCATCAAATGAGGAAACGTGGTGGCGTAACCGCAGAGCAAACCGTCTATGTCTTTGCGCTCCAACCCGGCGTCGTTCAAAGCCAGCGTGGCCGCGTCGGACATCAGGTCCAGCGCAGATTTGCCCGGCAGTTTGCCGAAGGGCGTGAGGCCGCTGCCGCTCAGATAACTCATGCGGCCTCCGTTTTGGCCGGGCCGTGACCGCCCAAGTACACACGTTGCAGCAAATCGCTGTCGCGCAAATCGTCTGCAAAACCTGCACCTGCAATCCGGCCGGTTTCCATAAGGTAAGCGTAATGCGCATGCCGCAACGCTTTGTCGACCAATTGCTCGACCAGCAGAATAGACATGCCTTGTGTGCACAGTTGCGAAGCCACGTCCAGGATGCGGTCTATCACCAACGGGGCCAGACCGCTGGACGGTTCGTCCAGTATCAGCAATGCTGGCTCGGCGATCACGCCTTGCGCCACCGCCAGTATTTGCTGCTGGCCGCCGGACAAGCGCGAAGCCATTTGCTGTTTGCGATCCGCCAGTTCGGGAAACATCGCGTAAATAGCGTCCAGCTTGCTGCGGTCGCCAGCAGGCGCATTCGCGTAGGTGCCAATCAAAAGGTTGTCTTGCACCGACAAATGGTGAAACACGCGGTGGCCTTCCAGCACTTGCACCAAACCCTGGCGCACGATGTGACGTGGCGTCGCATTGCTGATATCTTGGCCTTTGAAATGCACTTGTCCGGCTTGCTTGGGTATCAGTCCGGACACCGCATGCAGCAGCGAGCTTTTGCCCGCGCCGTTGCGCCCGAGGATGACGACAAACTCGCCTTTGCGTACTTGCAGGGAAAGCCCGTGCACCACTTGCGCTTTGCCGTAGGCCACATCCAGCGCCTGAATGTCCAGCAAAACGTCGTCGGGTCGCGCAGCGGTATGCATCATCAGGCTCCCAGGTAAACGCGAATGACCTCGGGGTCGTTGCGCACTTGCTCAGACGTTCCGTGGCAAATCATTTTTCCGGTGTTCAAGGTGGTCACGCGGTCGCAAATGCGAAACACAAAATCCGTGTGGTGCTCAACCAGCAGCACGCCTATGCCGTTGTTGCGCAGCGTGCGCACCACGTCGGCCAGGTGGTCGATTTCCTGGTGTGTCAAACCGCCTGCCGGTTCGTCCAACAGCATGAAGCGCGGTTGCATGGCCAGACCGCGCGCAATTTCCAGAAACCTTTGTTCGGCATGGTCTAACAGGCTGGCCTGGCGTTGCATCACGTGGCCTAAGCCGACGCCGTGCAGCAACTCGATGGCGCGTTCTTTGATGTCGCGCTCTTGCACGCCCACGTGCGGCAGCGCCAGCGCCGTGCTCATGAAGCCGGCGTCAGCATGGGTCCAGGCGCCGAGCATGCAGTTGTCCAGCACGCTGAGCATGGGCATGAGCCGGGGTTTTTGAAAGGTACGGGCAATGCCGTTGACCGCGCGCATTTGCACGCTGGCTTGCGACAAGTCTTGCTCGCCCAAACGGATGTGACCGCTGCTCGGTTGGTAGAAACCGCAAAGCAGGTTCAGCAAAGTGGTTTTGCCGCTGCCGTTGGGCCCGATCAATCCGTGGACTTCACCAGCGCGCAGTTGCAGTGACACATTGTCCAGCGCCTTGATGCCGCCAAAAGCGCGGCTGACAGACACGGCTTGCAGTTGAGCGGTGTTTGTCATGGTTTGTGTTTCAAGGCGCGGTCCAACCGGGCCAGGTCAGGGGAGATGGGTTCGCGGTGCACCACACGCGGGCGCAGTCGTTCGCTGATGACTTGAAACACCCGGCCTATGCCTTCGGGCACCACCAGCACCACCACCAGCAGCAACAGGCCGTAAAAGAAATTGCCCAGCTTGGCCAACGGTGCCACCAGCTCTGGCAGCGCCGTCAACACCACCGTGCCTATGAACGGTCCGATGATGCTGCCGCGCCCGCCGATGATGATGCAGACAAAAAAGAACAGGCTGAGTTCAAACACAAAAGTATCGGGCGTGATGTAGCTTTGCAGGCTGGCAAACACCGCACCGGCCAGACCAGCGGTGACGCCGCTGAACACAAACACGGTCAGCTTGGCGCGAAACACCGCCACACCCACCGACTGCGCGGCCACCGGGTTGTCGCGTATGGAAATCAGGGCACGGCCCCACATGTGGCGGCCCAGGTTCCAACTCAGCCAGGTAACGACCAAGGCCAGCAGAGCGACCAGGTAATAAAAGCCCGAGGGCGAATCAAACGGCGCGGGAAACAACGGCCCGGGCAAGCCTATGCCGCCCCCGGTCAGATCGACTTGCGCCAGCACAAGGTCGTTGACGATCAACGCGAACGCCATGGTGGCCATGGCGAAATAAAACCCCGGCAAGCGCAGCGAGGGCAGTCCTAAGGCCAGGCCGCAGACACCGCCCAGCACGCCCGAAGCAGCCAAGGCCAAGGCCGGGTGCCAGCCCGATTTACCGGCGAGGATGGCAAATGCATACGAGCCTATGCACAACAAGCCGACATGGCCTATAGACAACTGGCCGGTGAAGCCGACCACCATGTTCAGGCCAGCTATCAAAATCCAATACACGGCAATCAAAGAGGCCAGATGCAACTGGTACTGGTCGCCGGCCCACCACGGCAGCGTGGCGATCAGCAAACCGCCTAGCAGCAACCAGGCTTTGTGTGTGTGCGTGAAGCTGTTCATACCGGGCGCACCTGCCGGTCACCGAGCAAGCCCTCGGGTTTGACCAGCAGCACAATCATCAAAAGACCGACCGCAATGGTTTGCTGGTATTCGCCGCCGAACCAGTAACTGGCATAGGCATTGAGCAAACCCAGTGCCGCGCCGCCCAATATCGCGCCCACATTGCTGCCCAAACCGCCGACCGCCAGCGCAATGAAACCGTTGAGCGTGAGCGTCAGGCCAAGCGCAAAAAACGCAAACGTCAATTGACCCGCCGCAAAACCCGCCAGCCCGCCTAATGCGCCGGACAGCACATACGACATTAGCCGAATGCGGTCGGTGGAAATGCCGCGAGCCTGCGCGGCAAACGCGTCTTCGGACATGGCCATGAACACCTTGCCGTACATGGTGCGTTTGTAAAACAACTCCAGCCCGATAGCCATCAACAGCGTCATGCCTATGGGCAGCCAGAATTTCTGGTCCATCACACCGGCCCCAAAGTCTTGCGGTATCAAGCGCGGAAACGGCTTGGGCTCGGTACCCCACCACAAACCCGCCGCCTGTTGCACCATGGTGGCCAGCGCCAGCGTGCTGAGCAGCCACAGGTGTTCGTCGCTGCGGTTAAGCACTCTGCGTATGGCCAGTAGTTCTGTGAGTGCACCGAAGGCCGCGCCCGCGACCACCGCAGCCAACAGGCCCAGCGTCCAGTGCAGTTGCAACACTGAAATGGCGTAGGCGCCGAAGACGCCGCCCAGCATGGAGATATGGCCGGTGGTCACCGACAAGACCTTGGAGGTGGAGTACATGACGTTGTAAACCAGCGCCACCGCTGCGAACAACATGCCGGTGGCCAGCCCGGTGATGAGAACAGTCAACATAAATCAGAACGATGCAAGGTGAATCATTTCGGGGCGGATTTGAAGCTGCCGTCCTTGAAGGTATTGGCCGAGTTGACCGTCATGTTGCTGTCGGGGAAACCGTTGTGCTCGGTCGGGCTCCAGCTGTAGGTGGCGAACACGCCTTTGAAGTCTTTGGTGCTTTCCAACACCTTTTGAATACCTGCCGGATCGGTGGAGCCGCTGGTCTTGATGGCGTGCTCTATCACTTTCACCGTGTCGTAGCCCATGGCCACCCACCAGAACAAGACATCGATTTCGCCGCCGCCGAGTTTGGGGCGCACTTTGTCGACCAGTTGCTGGGTGCGCTCGGGCAGTTTGCCGTCGCTGCCGTAAGTGGTGCTGTGGTAGCCGGCGGCAAAGGTGTTTTCCCAGTACTCGGGCTTATTTAAAAGCTTGCGGATTTGCGCAGCCATCAGGGCAGGGTGGCCGACCACAGGCACATGCCAGCCCATGTCGCCGCGCGCGTTCAGCAAACGCCCGAGCAAACCGGTGGCGGCAGACCAGGGCATGACGATGTCGGCACCGGCGGCGCGGGCTTTGTTCATTTCGTCGGTGAGGTCGGTTTTGTTCGGATCGACCAGCACCGAGTACACCGGTTTGATACCGGCTTTCTCCAACAGTTCAGTGGCGGTTTTGGCGCTGGCCGTGCCATAGCCGGAGGTGTCGGCAATGATGGCAATTTTGGATTTCTTCAGGTTTTTCAGCGCGTAGTCATTGGCCGTGGAAATCCACTGGCGGTTGGTGTTGATGACGCGAAAAGCGCGCGGGTATTTTTGCGGGTCTATCAGTTCATCAATAGAACCGATGACGATATTGGGCACACCGGCGCGCGCCAAGATAGGAATGGCAGCCAGGCCTTCGCCCGAGTTGACCGGGCCGATGACCACATTCACCTTGTCGCTGAACGCGAGTTGCTGGGCGAAGTTGACCGCCTTGGTCGGGTCGCCGGCGGTGTCGCGGGTCAGCAGTTCGATCTGGCGGCCCAGAATGCCGCCGTTTTTGTTGATTTCGTCGACCGCCAGTTGCACGCCCTGGTTTTCGGCCAGCGCGGCAGACGACAGCGCGCCGGTGAGTGAGGAAATCCAGCCGATCTTGATGGGGTCAGCGGCCAGGGCGCTGCCGCCGAACACCAAGGCGGTGGTCATCCATAAAGCACGGGTGGTTTGAACAAATCGGGATTTCACTGCGCTTCCTTTTTCTCTACAGGTCGCCGCTAGGGCGGGGATCAGTCATTGTCGGCTCGTCACCAAGGCAATGCGGGTAAATATCGCTAGGATCAACCCTGATGCCGGTTAAAAAAACCAAAGCAGCCTGCTTGCGATAAACAACCTCAATCTGACAGAGATAAACATGCCATTAGCTGACTCCAACGGAACCCGCCTGTACGCCGAATCCACCGGCAGCGGCACGCCTATTGTGTTTGTGCACGAATTTGCGGGCGACTACCGCAACTGGGAAAACCAGGTGCGTTATTTCGCCAGGCGATACCGCTGCATCACCTTCAACGCGCGCGGCTACCCGCCGTCTGACGTGCCGCAAGACCCGCAGCTTTACAGCCAAAGCCACGCGGTGCAAGACATTGCGGCGGTCATGCACCATTTCGGTGTCGCCAAGGCGCACATCGTCGGGCTGTCCATGGGCGCATATGCCACCTTGAATTTCGGCATCGCCCATCCCGAAATGGCGCTGTCGCTGGTGGTGGCCGGTGCCGGTCACGGCTCGGACCCGCATATGCGCGAGCAGTCCATGAAAGAGTTTGAAGAACTGGCGCAACGCCTGTTGACGCTGGGCATGCCGGATGCGATTGCGGATTACGCCCAAAGCCCGAACCGCCGCCGTTACCGCGAAAAAGACCTGCGCGGTTTTGAAGAGTTCAATGAACAATTTGCCGGGCATTCGGCTTATGGTTCGGCCATGACTTTGCGCGGCTGCCAGCAACGCCGTCCCACCATTTACCAGTTGAAAGAGCAAATGCAAAAGTTTCATGTGCCGACCCTGGTCATCACGGGTGACGACGACGAGCCTTGTCTGGAACCGTCGGTGTTCATGAAGCGGCATATCCCCGACGCGCAGTTGCTGGTGGTGCCGCGTACCTCGCACCCGGTGAATCTGGAAGAGCCGGATGCGTTCAATCGCGCCGTGTTCAATTTCATCACCGGTGTAGACGGTCGCGACCCGCGTCAGACCGCATGAGCCCGACACCGGACGCCGCAGCACTTCCATCTGTCAGTTCGACTTGCACCGCGCCCATGCTGCGCGACGCTGTGTGTGCACGCGCAGCGTCCACGCCGCTGGCACTGGGTCCGGGGAATTTGCAGGCCACGCTTACCACGGCGGGCGACAAGCGTTTGTTGCTGCTGTGCTTTGATTACGCGCTGCAACAAGGCTCCATAGGCATTGCCGAGGCCGATCAATTGCAAACCGCTGTGCGCCACGCGCGCGAACAAGGCTTGCACCTGGTGTGGTTGATTGAGAGCAGCGGCATACGCGTGACCGACGGCACCGCCGGTATAGCATCTCTGCGCCGGGTGTTGCGCGATGTGCAGGACGCGCGCTTAGACGGCTTGCGCTTGCTGGCCATGGTGTTTAAGAGCGCCTTCGGCGGCGCGAGTATTCTCACCTCGGTGTGCGAACGCCGCGTGATGAATACGGCCACGCTGTTGTCCATGAGCGGGCCTAAATTGATAGAACAAAGCGTAGGCACAGCGCGTTTCGACGCCACCGACAAAGCTGCGGTCACCGCATTGCTCGGCGGCGCGGCGCGAGCGGCGCGTTCAGCAGACATCGAACTGGTAGACGCCAGCCTGCCCTCTTATCTGGCGGCGCTGGACGCTTGGCTGGCAGACGCCGCACCTGCGCCTGTGGACGCGGTCTGGTTGCAGCATCAACTGGCGCAGTTGTACGCACGCCTGCCGCAGCCGCTGCCTGAACCGAAGGCTTTGCCATTGCCTTCGTACATGTTGCCCGCGCACGCGCAGGATTTGCTGGAACGCGTGTTGCCCGCGCACAGCGGCGTGTATGCATGCGAAGGCGTGTTGATCGCGCAAGCTGCGCCAGAAGCACACACCCGCGTGCTGGCGCTGATGACGCCCGAGGGCTGTACCGCGCGTGACGCGCTGGCATTGACGCGCGAGCTGTTGCGCCCGCAAGCCTTGTCATACACGCGCAGCGTGTTGCTGGTGGACGCGCCCGGACATGCGGCCACGCCCGAAGACGAACAACTGGTTTTTTCTGAAGTGCTGGAATTGCTGAGCTTGGCGATACGCTGGCTGCACCGCCAAGGGCAGCGTGTCGATGTGGTGGTCAGCGGCAGCGGCGGCGGCGGCATACAAGCCGCATTGGCCGCCGGGGCCAGCAGCGTGACCATAGGACCGAAAGCGCGTTTGTATGTGTTGCCCAAAGCCGCGATGCAAGCATTGAACAAAGCCGAAGATGAAGATGCGGGCACGCTGGCCACGGCCCTGGCCACCGGTGCCATAGACCACGCGTTTATAGGCTGAACCCACACATGAACTACCCGGGCAACTTTTACCAACACATAGAACGCCACGCGCTGGCTGCGCCAGACGCGCCATGCGTGTACACAGGCAGCGACGAAGTGCTGAGCCGCGACTGGTTACACGCCATGGCCGGCCGCTATGCGAACGCGCTGCTGGCGCTGGGCTGTGTGCGCGGCGACAGGGTGGCGGTGCAAGTGGAGAAATCGGCGCAGGCCTTGTGTTTGTATTTGGGCTGCGTGCGCGCCGGGCTGGTGTTTCTGCCTTTGAACACCGCGTACACCCCGGATGAACTGGCTTTTTTGTTGGGCGACGCCAAGCCTGCTTTGTTTGTTTGCAGGCCCAGCCACAAACAGCAGTTGCAAGCGCAACTCAAGCTGCCGCCTGCCGTCAAATGGATGGACTTGGATGCCAACGGCACTGGCAGTTTGTACGACCTGGCCAGGGCGTGCGTTCCCCGGTTTGACACCTGCGCCGTGGACGGTGAAGACATGGCCTGCTTGATGTACACCTCGGGCACCACGGGACGGCCCAAGGGCGCCATGCTCAGCCACCGCGCCATGTCGTATTGCGCGCTGACCTTGGGCGGCTTGTGGCAGTTCAGCCAGGCTGATGTGCTGTTGCATGCGCTGCCGATTTTTCACGGCCACGGCTTGTTTGTGTCTTGTAACGTGGCGCTGGCCGCCGGTGCCGGCATGTTGTTTCAACCCGGTTTCAATGTGGACGCGGTGCTGGCCGCGCTGCCGCAGGCCAGCGTGTTAATGGGCGTGCCCACCTATGTGCACAGGCTGCTGGCGGATGCGCGACTCACGCCAGAGTTGTGCGCCCACATGCGCTTGTTCACCTGCGGGTCGGCACCCTTGTCAGCCGAGGTGCACCGCGCGTTTGAGGCGCGCACCGCACACCGCATCGTCGAGCGCTATGGGGCCACCGAGGCCATGATCATCAGCTCCAACCCCATGAACGGCGAGCGCAGACCGGGCAGTGTGGGACTGGCTTTGCCGGGGCTGGACATGCGCATCGCAGACACACAAGATGAACCGCTGCCGGTGGGCGAGATAGGCATGATTCAGGTGCGCGGCCCGGGCTTGTTCAGTGGTTACTGGCAACTGCCGCAGCAGACGCAGCAGGAGTTCACGCCAGACGGGTATTTCCGCACCGGCGACTTGGGCTTCGTTGACGACAACGGTTATCTGAGCATCACTGGCCGCGCCAAAGACCTGATCATCAGCGGCGGCTACAACGTGTACCCCGTCGAGGTGGAAACCGTCATCAACCAAATGCCGCAAGTGCAAGAGTCCGCCGTGGTCGGCGTGCCGCACCCGGACTTCGGCGAAACCGTGGTGGCGGTGCTGGTGCCGCACGACATGAAGCACGCGCCGACAGCCGCCGAGGTCATCGCCTGGACCCGCGAGCGGCTGGCGAACTACAAACTGCCTAAGCAAGTACTCGTGCTGGCAGAATTGCCGCGCAACACCATGGGCAAGGTGTTGAAGGCAACGTTGAGGGAATGGGTCGTGCAGGGGAAATGGCAGATGAACCTAAAATCCAGCCATGATTGATTGGAATACCTGCACCTCTGTCGAAATGGATCCCGAGCTGGTCAGCGGCGTATGGGTGTTTCTAGGCACGCGTGTCCCGGTTGCTGCCTTGTTTGAAAACCTGGAAGACGGTGTCTCCATCAGCGAATTCATCGATTTATTTCCAGGCGTTGAACTCAAGCAAGCGCGTCATGTGTTGGAGCATGCGGCGAAGAGCGCAACCCCTGCTCACTGACCTTGAAAGTTCTTTTTGATCAAGGGACGCCCATCCCGCTCAGATACCACCTCCGATTGCACAAGGTTTTTACTGCTTATGAGCTTGGCTGGTCTACTTTAAAAAACGGGGAACTTTTGACCGAAGCTGAAACGAGCGGGTTTGAAGTTTTTGTCACTACGGATACAAATATGCAGTACCAGCAGAATTTGTCCCAAAGAAAGATTGCCCTGGTTGTTTTAAGCACGACAAGTTGGCCGAAGATCCAAAAAGCCATTCCTCAGGTTGTCAAAGCAATTGATTCAGCAGATGGCAATTCTTTTGAAATGGTTAGCATCAAGTAGCCATACCACTTTTTCTCTGCATCACCGATTTATGACAAAGGGGCTTGCTATGAAAACCGAATTCAATCGACGTGATGTTTTACACACCGGCTTGGGCCTTGTATGGGCATTGAACACCCGCACATCTCAAGCACAAAACAACCCGCCTTTGAAGCTGATCGTCGGCTATACCGCTGGCGGGCCGGTGGATGCAGCGGCGCGTTTGTACGGCCAAACACCACGATTTCCGTCATGAAAATGCCCAGGATGCCGTGATCAAGCCAGTGCAGAACTTCGCCCCAGTCTTGCATCAGGTCGGTGCTGGTTTCCAAGCCCAAAATAGCGGCGTTCAAAAGAATGAGAAAAACCAGTCCGTGTTGAATCCAGCTATGCGCCATGAAGGATTCAATGCGGTATTGCCAGCTGCCGGGCACTGGGTGAATGTGTGTTGTTGTCATAGGTACCACTGATTGAAAAACAGCAGGTACTCTATCTCAAGCCGCTCGCAGTATCAGATGGACATGCTCGCAGCCAG
>CAISPG010000065.1 GCA_903887325.1 uncultured Burkholderiales bacterium
GATTGCCTTGCCTACCGAGTTTTCCTCGCGCATTGCCCGCAACACGCAACTGATCATTCAGGAAGAAACCCACATCACCAATGTGATTGACCCCTGGGCCGGCAGTTACATGATGGAAAAACTCACCCAGGACATGGCTGACGAGGCCTGGAAAATCATTGAAGAAGTCAACGCCATGGGCGGCATGACCAAAGCGGTGGGTTCGGGCTGGGCCAAGCTGAAAATTGAAGCTGCCGCCGCTGATAAACAGGCACGCATAGATTCCGGCCAGGACGTGATCGTCGGCGTGAATAAGTACAAACTGCAAACCCAAGACGCAGTCGATGTGCGCGACATCGACAACGTCAAAGTGCGCGACTCGCAAATCGAGCGACTGCACCGCATCAAGGCGGCGCGGGATAACGCAGCGGTTGCCAAGGCTTTAGAGGCTTTGACACAAGCGGCGCAAGACGGCAACGGCAATCTGCTGGACTTGTCGATCAAGGCCGTGCGTTTGCGCGCCACGGTAGGCGAGGTCAGCGATGCGCTGGAAAAAGTATTCGGCCGTCACCGTGCAGACACACAAAAAATCAGCGGCATCTATGCGGCTGCCTACGACAGCGGCGAACACGTTGGAGACACCATGGAATATTGGAATGCCCTTAAAGCCGATATCGCTGCGTTTGCGCAAAAGCAAGGCCGTCGTCCGCGCGTCATGATTTCTAAATTGGGACAGGACGGCCACGACCGGGGCGCCAAAGTGGTGGCCACCGCCTTTGCCGACCTAGGTTACGACGTCGACATAGGCCCGTTGTTTCAAACACCCGAGGAATGCGCTCGTCAAGCCATTGAAAACGATGTGCACGCGGTCGGTGTGTCTACGCTCGCTGCCGGCCACAAAACGCTGGTACCCGCCATCATTGCCGAACTGAAAAAACAAGGCGCTGACGACATCATTGTGTTTGTTGGCGGCGTGATTCCCCGTCAGGACTACGATTTCCTGTACCAGGCTGGTGTGAAGGGCATTTACGGGCCCGGCACGCCGATTCCGGTGAGCGCCAAGGATGTGCTGGACCAAATCAACAAGGCTTTGCAGGCTTAAAGTCGCCTCGTTATACTGTATTACCGTAATTCAAAAGGAGTCGAACATGGCTGTTTCTGTGCGCATGGATCCTTTGCTGGAAAAAGAGCTAGAGCAAGCAGCTAAACGACAGGGCATTACCAAATCGCAGTTCATCATCGATGCGGTTCAGCGTGCTTTGGGACGCAAAAACCCCTATGAGCTGATGCTGGCTTTGAAGGCCGAGGAAGAGCAAAGAGCCTTCGGGCCAAATGCCAACCCGGCTGACGCGGCAGTAGCCAAGGCCTTTGAGGGCTATGAACAGCCTTATGACACGGAGCGCTCCCGCGCTCAGCTGGTTGCGAAATTGCAGGCAAAGCATGGCATTCGCAGCGATCGTTGATGCCAGCGCCATGGTGGCGTTGTTCGGGCGCGAGCATTTTGAGAGTGCGCATTACAGCCAGTTGTTTGCGCAGGCCGCCAAAGAGCAATGGTCGCTGACCAGCACCTGGCCTTGCATCACCGAGGCCAGTCATTTATTGGGCTTGCCGCAACGCTATGCGTTTTTACGTTGGGTGGCGGCTGATGGCTTATCCATCTTTCCGTTTGATCAAGGGAATTTAGAAGGTATGGCCGAATTGATGCGCCGCTATACCCAGTCTCCACGCACCGAAATGGACTTTGCAGATGCGTCTTTGGTCTATCTGGCTTCGGATACCGGTGTTAACCGCATCATGACCCTGGACGTGCGCGACTTTTCCCGTTATCGCCTGGCCGATGGCCGCGCTTTTGAGATTCTCTGATGGCGCTAGCAAACTCACCGTCCTTATCAGACCTGCACAGCACTGCGCCTGCGGTGCAGCGCCGCGCCATGGCCAAAGCCATCACGCTGCTGGAGTCGACACTGCCGGATCACCGAGTACAGGCTGATGCCTTGTTGACGCAATTGCTGCCGCATACGGGCAAGAGTTTGCGCATAGGTTTGAGCGGCGTGCCCGGCGTGGGCAAAAGCACCTTGATAGAAACACTGGGTTTGTGGCTGATAGACAAAGGCCACAAAGTCGCGGTGTTGGCGATTGATCCGTCTTCCAGCGTGTCCGGCGGATCCATACTCGGCGACAAAACCCGCATGGAGCATTTGTCGGTGCATCCGTCTGCTTTTATCCGGCCCAGCCCGAGCAGCGGAACGCTAGGCGGTGTGGCTGAGAAAACCCGCGAATGCATGCTGGTCTGCGAAGCCGCCGGTTACGACATCGTCATTGTGGAAACAGTCGGTGTGGGCCAAAGCGAAACCGCCGTGGCTGGCATGACCGACATGTTTGTCTTGATGCAATTGCCGAACGCCGGCGACGATTTGCAGGCAATCAAAAAAGGCGTGATGGAACTGGCCGACCTGATTCTTATCAACAAAGTTGATATTGATGAGGATGCTGCTACACGCGCGCAGTCTTTCATTCAAAGTGCGCTGCACTTGCTGGGTCACCATCCTTCCGGTGAAACACCGGTGTGGCAGGCCGAGGTCATGCGACTGAGCGCATTGAACGGAAGCGGTGTGCATGAATTGTGGGAGAAGGTCATGCGTTTCCAACAATTGCAAACCGATGGTGGACGATGGGTACACAGGCGACAGTCGCAGGCTTTGACTTGGATGAACGAACGCATACAGTCAGGCTTGAAAGACGCTTTCACACAACACGCAGGCGTTGCCGCTGCGCTGTCGCACATGCAACAGGAAGTACTCGCTGGTCGTATCGCCGCTTCCACGGCGGCGCGACAATTGCTGGCTTTGGCATCTCGCCCTGTGGCTGAAAGCTAAAAAGAAAACCAAAGAGGATCGAATATGCAGGAAATCATTCATCAGCTGGAAGAAAAAAGAGCTGCTGCCCGCATGGGTGGCGGCGAGAAGCGCATCGCCGCTCAGCACAGCAAAGGCAAGCTGACTGCGCGAGAGCGTCTGGAAGTGCTGCTGGATGAAGGCACGTTTGAAGAATGGGACATGTTTGTCGAGCACCGCTGCACCGACTTCGGCATGCAAGACAGCAAGATACCTGGCGATGGTGTGGTAACGGGCTACGGCATGATCAACGGTCGCCTGGTGTTTGTTTACAGCCAGGATTTCACGGTCTACGGCGGGGCATTGTCTGAAAGCCATGCAGAAAAAATCTGCAAGATCATGGATCAGGCCATGAAAGTCGGTGCACCTGTCATAGGCTTGAACGATTCGGGCGGCGCACGCATTCAAGAAGGTGTGGCCTCTCTTGGAGGATATGCAGAAGTATTCCAGCGTAACGTGATGGCTAGCGGTTTGGTGCCGCAGATCAGCATGATCATGGGCCCGTCTGCCGGTGGTGCGGTGTACTCGCCTGCATTGACTGATTTCATCTTTATGGTGAAAGACAGCTCTTACATGTTTGTCACCGGCCCTGATGTGGTGAAAACCGTCACGCACGAAGAGGTGAGTGCCGAAGAACTCGGCGGTGCTATCACCCACACCACCAAAAGCGGCGTGGCAGATTTGGCGTTCAACAACGATGTGGAAGCCTTGTTGATGCTGCGCCGTCTCTACAACTACCTGCCTTTGAACAACCGCGAGAAACCGCCTATCCGCCCCAGCGGTGACCCGACCGAGCGCATGGACCTGAGTCTGGACACGTTGGTGCCGGACAACCCTAATACGCCATACGACATGAAAGAGTTGATCCTCAAGACTGTTGACGACGGCGACTTTTTTGAGCTGCAACCCGAGTACGCGAAAAACATACTCATAGGCTTTGCCCGCATGGCCGGACAAACCGTAGGCATAGTCGCCAACCAGCCGCTGGTGCTGGCCGGTTGTCTGGACATCAAGAGCTCGATCAAAGCCGGTCGCTTTGTGCGTTTTTGCGATGCCTTCAATATTCCTGTCATTACTTTTGTCGATGTGCCGGGTTTCATGCCTGGTACCAGCCAAGAGTTCGGCGGCATCATCAAACACGGCGCCAAATTGTTGTATGCCTATGCTGAATGCACCGTGCCGAAAATCACTGTCATCACGCGCAAGGCTTACGGCGGCGCGTATGACGTGATGGCCTCCAAGCATTTGCGCGGCGACGTGAACTTCGCTTGGCCGCACGCCGAGATTGCTGTGATGGGCGCCAAAGGCGCAGTGGAAATCATTTTCCGCGAAGACAAAGGCAACCCGGAAAAACTCGCGGCCAAAGAGGCCGAATACAAAGCCCGCTTCGCCAACCCGTTTGTGGCCGGTGCGCGTGGCTTTATCGATGACGTGATATTGCCCAGCGAAACCCGCAAACGCATTTGCCGCTCGCTCGTGATGTTGAAAGACAAAAAAGTCGAGAACCCGTGGCGCAAGCACGGCAATATTCCGCTGTGAAGAATGCGTTGGAGAAAAATATGTTTAACAAAATACTGATAGCAAATCGAGGTGATCAGCCGCGAAGCGGCGCAGCAGCGCAGCTAAATTGCATGGTGCGCGTAGCGCACGCAGGCGATTTCAGCTCGATGGAGATGACCCATGTTTAACAAAATACTGATTGCTAATCGAGGTGAAATCGCCTGCCGCGTCATCGTTACAGCGCGCCGCATGGGTATTGCCACGGTCGCGGTTTACTCTGAAGCAGACCGCAACGCGCGCTTTGTGGCACTGGCTGACGAAGCCGTGCACATTGGCCCTGCGGCCAGCCGTGAAAGCTATTTGGTGGCTGCCAAAATCATTTCCGCCGCCAAACAAACTGGCGCACAAGCCATTCACCCGGGCTATGGTTTTTTAAGCGAGAACGAAGAGTTCGCACGTTTGTGTGAAGAGCAAGGCATCGTTTTCATCGGCCCCAAACACGAAGCCATTGCCGCCATGGGCGACAAGATTGCCTCTAAGAAATTAGCTGCACTCGCCAATGTCAACACCATTCCCGGCGTGAACGAAGCCATAGAAACGCCAGACAAAGCGGTGGAGATAGCCAAGAGCATTGGCTACCCGGTGATGATCAAAGCCTCTGCGGGTGGTGGTGGCAAAGGCTTGCGTGTGGCCTATAACGATAAAGAAGCGCACGAGGGCTTCACCTCTTGCCGCAACGAAGCGCGCAACAGTTTCGGTGATGACCGTGTGTTCATCGAGAAGTTTGTTGAAGAGCCGCGTCATATTGAAATCCAGTTGCTCGGCGACGCACACGGCAACGTGGTGTTTTTGAATGAGCGCGAATGCTCCATTCAGCGCCGTCACCAAAAGGTGATTGAAGAAGCGCCGTCGCCATTCATCAGCGATGAGACGCGCGCCGCCATGGGTGCGCAAGCCGTGGCTTTGGCCAAGGCAGTGAATTACCAGAGTGCGGGCACCGTGGAGTTCGTGGTCGGCAAAGACCAGAGTTTTTATTTCCTCGAGATGAACACGCGCTTACAGGTCGAGCACCCAGTCACTGAATGCATCACCGGACTCGATCTGGTCGAGTGGATGATCCGTGTTGCCGCCGGTGAAAAACTGCCTTTCGCGCAAGCCGATATACAGCGCAACGGCTGGTCTATCGAATGCCGAATCAACGCCGAAGACCCGTTCCGCAATTTCCTCCCGTCTACCGGTCGCTTGACTCGCTTTCAGCCGCCAGAACAAACCATGATTCAAGCTGATACGACCAAGCTCATGGGCGTGCGTGTGGACACCGGCGTGCAAGAGGGCGGTGAAATTTCCATGCACTACGACTCCATGATCGCTAAGCTGATCGTGCACGGACGTAACCGCAACGATGCGATTCAAAAAATGCGCGAAGCGCTGAACGGCTTTGTCATCCGGGGCATCAGCTCGAACATTCCATTCCAAGCCGCGCTGCTGGCGCATCCGGATTTTGTCAGCGGCAACTTCAACACCGGCTTCATTGCCGAGCATTTCGGCAAAGGTTTTCACGCAGAAGACGTGCCGCACGCCGACCACGATTTTCTGGTGGCATTGGCCGCGTTTGTGCGCCGCAAATCGCGCGAGCGCGCAGCCTCGCTCAGTGGACAGTTGCCCGGCTATGACGTCAAAGTGGGTCAAAAATACGCGGTGATCACACTCGACGCCAAAGGCGAGCATCAGTACAGCGATGTAGAAGTCGACGATGCAGGCGGACGCGGACCCGCGGTTATCAAAGTTAATGGCAAAAACTACGCTATACACAGCACGTCGCGCTTGAACGATATTGCCATCGAAGGCACGGTGAACGGCCAAGCCTTCACCGCTCAGGTGGAACGCGGCTCTGCCAAAAACCCGCTGGTCTTGCAAGTACAACACCACGGACGGCGCATCGATGCCTTGGTGGTGTCGCCACGCATGGCCGAGTTGTACCGTCAAATGCCGTTCAAAGCGCCGCCGGACCTCAGCCGCTTCGTGTTGTCGCCCATGCCCGGTCTGCTGGTCGATGTGGCCGTCAGCGTCGGGCAAAAAGTGCAAGCCGGTGAACGCGTGGCCGTCATCGAAGCCATGAAAATGGAAAACGTGTTGTTCGCAGCGCAAGACGGCGTAGTTAAAAGTGTGATGGCCGCCAAAGGCGAGTCGTTGACGGTTGATCAGGTGATTGTGGAGTTCGCGGCTTAACGCTTGGGGTGATTTGCCTAGATTGAATGCCAGCCGTACAATTTTCAAATTGTTTTACGAAATGAGGTTGGCATGACGGCATTAACGGTTTCACCTAAATTTCAAGTTGTTATACCCAAAGATATTCGTCAGGCGCTCAATCTCAAGACAGGTCAAAAGGTGTTCATCCGCTTGAATGACCAGGGGCAGGCGGTACTAGAGCCTGAGTTGGACATCCGCTCTGCGCGCGGCTTTCTGCCAAAAATTGCCGACGTGGATTTGGCACACATTGAAAACGACCCTGAAGGCCCTGAGTGGCCGGGCGGCTGCGCCCCTTTGGACGGTGCTCAGTGGCTAGCGCGGCGCGTTAATACATCATGAATGTGGTCGATTCGTGCGGGTGGCTGGCTTATTTTTTAGATGACCCAGGCGCTGATTTTTTCGCGCCTGCGATTGAAGATACCGCTCAGCTCTTGGTGCCAGGTATCGTGGTTTACGAGGTCAGTAAACGGCTGGCGCAACTGCATGGACCCGCATGGGTGGACAAGAGCTTGGCCTATCTCAAACTGGGACGCTTGGTTCACTTGGACATCACGGCCTATACCCAAGCCGCGCTTACAGCCCAAACCTACAAACCCCACATGGCAGACGCCATCATCTGGCAAACCGCCCAAACCCACAGCGCAACGCTCTACACACAAGACGCCGCTTTGGCGCAGTTGCCAGGGGTGCGTTATCAGGCCAAGCCATGACCGAGCGATGCTGGGCATTTAAAAGTGCAAGAAATTCAGAATGCAAACGAACACCAGTCGCAGAACGCTGAACGATGTCATTTGCTCGGCGGGCATATCGAAAAGGCACGCATCAACTGGGCTCGTTTGGCATTGGCAGGTGATTGTGGAGTTCCAATAAGCGATGAAAACTTGTTGCATGTAACGATGGATTTTGATAAGCTGTTGCATGTAACAAGGAGGTTTCATGGTTGCTGTCAACATTCGAGTTCAAAAACACCGCGACGCTTTACGCCAGGCGGGTCTTCGTCCTGTTCAAATTTGGGTGCCCGATACACGGCCTGTGGATTTTGCAAAAGAGTGCGAGCGCCAAGTTAATTTGGTGGCTACAGCCGATCAGTTTGATTCAGAAGCGCTGGACGCGCTGATGAATGAAAGTTCGGCCGACATAGAGGGCTGGACGGCCTGATGCAGCGCGGGGATTTGGTGGCAGTTGCCCTACAGGGTGACTTTGGCAAACCTCGGCCAGCGTTGGTGATTCAGTCGCCGCTTTTTGCTAATCACACGAGCGTCACCGTCTTGCTCACCACCAGCACCTTGGTTGATGCGCCGTTGTTGCGGGTAACGGTGCAAGCCTCTGCAATCAATGGCTTGGAAAAAACTTCCCAAATCATGATCGACAAGGCCATGACGCTCAAGCGTGAAAAAATCGGACCTGTTTTGGGGTGTGTGACTGCAGATCAGTTGACCCAGGTCGAGCGTGGCTTGGCTGTATTTTTGGGAATCGCCAAATGAAACTTTTACGCTTGCCATTTTCAATGAATGAACCAAGGACACGCATATGACCAACAACAGCCACACCTTACGCCCATTTAAGGTTTTAGGCATCCAGCAAATCGCCATCGGCGCGACCGACAAAAAGGCTTTGCAAAAACTCTGGGTTGATTTATTCGGCCTGGAAGTCACCGGGCAATTTACTTCCGAGCGTGAAAACGTCGATGAAGATATTTGCGCGATCGGCAGCGGCCCGTTCAAGGTCGAAGTCGATTTGATGCAACCGCTGGACTTAGACAAAAAACCGGCGGTGCAAACCACGCCTTTGAACCACATCGGCTTGTGGATTGACAAATTACCCGAAGCGGTGCAGTGGCTGACTGCACAAGGTTTGCGTTTTGCGCCGGGCGGTATTCGCACAGGTGCTGCCGGTTTTGATATTTGTTTTGTTCACCCCAAGGGCAATGAAGAATTCCCGTTGAGCGGCGAGGGCGTGTTGATTGAGTTGGTGCAAGCGCCGCCCGAAGTGGTGAAAGCATTTGCGGCGTTGGCAGCAGAAAGCCATTAAGGCCATTGACAGGCTTACTCCAACAAGCTGTACTAAAGCCTGAGTTTCTATAGATTTAAGCCAAGACCTCGAACAAGCAGTGCGCCGAGTTTGTTCAATCCTCTGTAAGACCGGTTTGCGCCTTAGCCCGCGCCAGCGCAGCCTGTACCCGGCTTTGTTTGTGTGTCTCAGGCAAACCTACAGGCGCCGTTGGCGGTGCAGCCAAACGCGCTTGTCTATCGGCATAACGCTTACGTGCTTTGTCGGCTGATGCAGCATTCCAAGCATCCCAGCCAGTAGCCTCGCCACTGATGTTTTCCAGCAGCATGCAGTCGACCGGACACACGGGCAGGCACAACTCGCAGCCTGTGCATTCGGCTTCAATCACGGTATGCATGCGTTTGTGCGTGCCAATGATGGCGTCCACCGGGCAGGCGTCAATGCACAAAGTGCAGCCTATGCACCAGTTCTCGTCTATCCAAACCACGCTGCGCGGGGCTTGCACGCCGTTATCCGGGTTCAGAGGCAGATAGGCCTGAGAGGTCACCGCAGCCAGGCGGTGTATGCCTTCATCGCCGCCAGGCGGGCATTGGTTGATTGCTGCTTCGCCATCGGCAATGGCTTGCGCGTACGCGGCGCAATCCGGATAGCCGCAACGCGTGCATTGCGTCTGCGGCAAAACCTCCAGAATGCGCAATGAAAGTGTCACTGCATTCAGGCAGTCGCGCGGCGTCGGCTGCCGACCGTTGCAGATTTGTTATTGCTGACGGTTTTGCCTATGGCTTTGACTACAGGTTTTTTCGCAGCAGCTTTTTTGGTCTTGGGGTGATGCGCTTGTATGAAAGCCACGATTTCCGGATAAACCAAATCGCGCCAACGCCGTCCGCTGAAGATGCCGTAATGCCCAGCACCTTTGACTTCGTAATGGTGTTTGTCAGCGGCAGGAATGCCTGAGCAAAGCTTCAAGGCCGCTTTGGTTTGGCCCGAGCCGGAGATATCGTCGAGTTCGCCTTCTACGGTCAACAAACCGCAACCGGTGATGTCTTGCGGGCGCACGCGTTCGATGTCGCCCGACTCTGAGCGAACGTCCCAGGTGCCGTGCACGAGTTTGAAATCCTGAAACACCGTGGCGATGGTTTCCAGGTAATAGTCGGCGTCCATGTCCAGCACAGCGTTGTATTCGTCGTAAAACTGGCGGTGCTGTTCGGCGCTGGCGTCGTCGCCTTTGATCAGGTCTTTGAAATAGTCATAGTGACTTTTCATATGCCTGTCCGGGTTCATGGCTACGAAACCGGTGTGCTGTAAAAAGCCCGGGTAGACGCGACGCCCGGCGCCAGGGAAATTGGTCGGCACGCGGTAAATGACGTTGTGCTCGAACCAGTCGTAGCTCTTATTCATCGCCAGATTGTTGACGGCGGTGGGTGATTTGGTGGCGTCGATCGGGCCGCCCATCATGGTCATGCTGAGCGGTAATGCTTCATCCCGACTGGCCATCAGCGACACCGCGGCTAGCACCGGCACTGTCGGCTGGCAGACGCTGATCACGTGGCAATGGCCTTGCGTGGCTTGTATGTGGCGGATGAATTCCTGCACATAGTTGATGTAGTCGTCCAGGTGGAATTCACCTTCGCTCAAAGGCACCAGGCGGGCGTTTTTCCAGTCAGTGATGTAAACATTATGGTCTTTCAACAGCTGGCGCACGGTATCGCGCAACAGCGAGGCGTAGTGGCCGGAGAGGGGTGCGACCACCAGCACGGCCGGCATTTCATGCAAACTGTTGAGGGTATCGGCGTTATCGCTGAAGCGCTTGAAACGCAGCAGATCGCAAAACGGATTGCTGACTTCAATGTGCTCTTGCACCGCCACATCCGAGCCGTGTATGTGCACAGAGTGGATGCCGAAGGCCGGTTTGACATAGTCCTTGCCCAAGCGGTACATCAGGTCGTAGGAGGCTGAAATACGCTGCATCAGCGGGTTTTGCGCCAAGGGTGACACCGGATTGGCCAGCATCTTGGACGAGGCAAGTGCGAACTCTGCGAAGGGTTCCATTAACGCCCGTTGAGCTTCATAGAATTGGTAAAGCATGGTTGACACCTCAATATGTGTTTGTTGCGGTGCAATATAACAGGTGAAACATTTTTTTCCTGACGAGTTGTCACCTATGCTTGACACTAATATTTCTAAAGTATTAAAAAATTTCAACAACCCGAGGAGCTACAGATTGGATCAACAAACTTTGTCACTGAGTGGCGCTGCTTATGACGAAAAACCGCTGCCCGTGCTGTTTTTGGGCCACGGCAGCCCGATGAACGCGATTGAAGACAACGAATTTCACCGCAGTTGGGTGGATTTGGGTACGCAGTTCGGCCCGGGGCAGCGCTGGGCCCTGCCCCGTTTGATTCTGTGTATTTCGGCCCACTGGCTGACCACTGGCTGGCATATCACGGCGGATGAAAAACCCAAAACGATTCACGATTTCGGCGGTTTCCCACAGGCTTTGTTCGACCAGCAATACGCTGTGCCCGGCGACCCGCAAGCCGCACGCAGTTTGGCGCAGTTGTTGAGCCCCGCCCCCGATGGCGCCAATGTGGGTTTGAGCAGCGATTGGGGCTTGGACCATGGCAGCTGGTCGGTGCTCAAACCCATGTTCCCGTCGGCGCAGATTCCGGTGCTGCAACTCAGCATGGACTATGCGCGGCCGGTTGCCGAGCACTTTGCCTTTGGGCGGCAACTGCAAAGCCTGCGAAGCCAAGGGGTGTTGATCGTTGCCAGCGGCAACACGGTGCACAACTTGCGCGCGCTGCAAATGCGCATGGGCAGCCAGGAAGTGCTGGACTGGGCGCGCAGTTTTGATGACTGGGTCGCCGCGCGCATTTCTGCGGGCGAACGTGAAGCGCTGGTGGATTTTCAGCAACGCGGCCAAGAGGCAACGCTTGCGCATCCGAGCTTTGAGCATTTCCTGCCTTTGTTGTACGCCGCAGGCGCGGCCACCAATGAAGACAAGGTGAGCTATTTCAACACCGGTTTTCAACTCGGCTCGATAGCCATGCGTTCGGTGGTATGGGACAGTGTCTGAGGATTCAAACCGCTCAAGCTCAATAAGGCTTTAAGCGCAACCCAGTTGCGTTGCCAAGTCCATCAGGTCAGCGGCTGAATAATCCATAGGCGATTTAGCGACAGATTCGCCCAAACCCGGGCCGTGTTCGTCGGGCCGGGAGATGAACGCGGTTTTCAAACCGGCGCGCGCTGCAGCGGTCAAATCGTCTGAATGCGCGGCCACCATCATGGTTTCTTCGGACAAAAAGCCAAGCGCCGCCGCCGAGGCCTGGTAGACGATGGCTTCCGGTTTGTAATCGCGCGCGATTTCTGCGCCGGTGATCGCGTCCCAGTGCCAGCGGTTGTGCCTGGCCAAGTTGACCATCAATGCAATGTGGCCGTTAGAGCAGGGTGCCAGCACAAACTTTTGCCGCAGCCGCGCCAGCCCTTGTTCCACATCCGCCCATTGCTCTAAGCGGTGCCAGCCCAGGTTCAGTTGTTGACGTGTGGCTTCGTTCACCTGATGCCAGCCCAGGCGCTCTAGCACGATGTCCAGATTGCCCCTGTGCAATTCGTCCAGCTTGCAAAAATCGCGCTGGCCGCTGCGTACTTTTTCCATGGCAGGCTGGTATTCGTTGCGCCAGTCGTCTGCGAAGGCGTGCCAGTCGGTGCTCAGGCCGAGCGGCGACAACAGCGTTTTGGCTTCGTGCGCAATGCTGCTGCGCCAGTCGACCAAGGTGCCGAAAACGTCAAAAATCAGTGCTTTGGTAAACATGTTGTCCGCCTATTTCAAAACAGTGGCAATCGCTTGACACACGTGGCCGATGTTCTGGCTGTTCAAGGCGGCCACACACATGCGGCCAGTGTCGGTGCCGTAGACGCCGAACTCTGAGCGCAGGCGCAGCATCTGGTCTTTGCTCAAGCCTGAATAACTGAACATGCCGATCTGGCGGGTGATGAAACTCATGTCTTCTTTGATACCTGCAGCTTTCAAACCTTCAACCAGGCTTTGGCGCATGGTTTTGATGCGCACCCGCATCTCGCCGAGTTCTTTTTCCCACAGTTGGCGCAATTCCGGGCTTTGCAACACGGCTGCGACCACCGCGCCGCCGTGGGTCGGCGGGTTGGAATAGTTGGTGCGGATGACGATTTTGAGTTGCGACAAGACGCGCGCGGCTTCGTCCGCAGACTGGCACAGCACCGACAGCGCGCCTACGCGTTCGCCGTACAAGCTGAAACTTTTAGAAAACGAGGTAGCCACCAGAAAATTCAGACCGGCTTTGACGAACTTGTCTATGACCGCGCCATCTTCGGCGATGCCGTGGCCAAAGCCTTGGTAAGCCATGTCCAAAAACGCGGTGAGTTCACGCGCTTTGACCGCATCGACCACTTTGTCCCATTGCTCAGGCGTGATGTCGTAGCCGGTGGGGTTGTGGCAGCAAGCGTGCAGCACGACGATGGTGCCCGGGGCGGCGGCGTTCAGGCTGTCAAGCATGCCTTGGAAATTCACGCCGCGCGCGGCAGCGTCGTAATACGCATAAGTCTCGACGGTGAAACCGGCAGCGGCAAACAAAGCTCTGTGGTTTTCCCAGCTCGGGTCGCTGATCAACACCTTGGCTGCGGGGTTGAGTTTCTTTAAAAAATCGGCACCGATCTTCAAACCACCGGTGCCGCCCAAGGCTTGCACGGTGGAGACCCGATTGGACTTGACGGCTTCGGAATCAGCGCCGAACACCAGACCTTTGACCGCGGTGTCGTAGGCGGCGATACCGTCGATGGGCAGGTAGCCGCGCGCAGTGGGTTTGGCCATCATGGTGTGTTCTGCTTGTTGCACACATTCCAGCAGGGGCAGCTTGCCCTGGTCGTTGAAATACACGCCGACACCGAGGTTGACTTTGACCGGCGCTGTATCAGCCGCAAATTGTTCATTCAAGCCCAGAATAGGGTCGCGGGGTGCCATTTCTACGGCAGAAAAAAGAGACATCGTCAGTCCTTGAAGAAAGTGGAAAAAGCAGGGGCGGGATCAAACAGCGCAGACTGCGTTAGGCTTAGCGGTTTGGCAACGATTTTAGCGGTTCGCATGTGCGTGCCGGATCGTCCTTTCAAAGTCGGTACATGAGCAGTCCCTTAGCAGTCATTGATGAAACCCTTGAAGCCGCCGCCGTACCTGCGGGCGAATGGAAAACCTATCCCGGCTCGCCGTATGAATTGTTTCAGCCTTACCCTCCTGCCGGTGACCAGCCGACTGCGATAGCCAAACTCGTCGAAGGCATGCACGACGGCGAAATATTCCAGACGCTGCTAGGCGTGACCGGCTCGGGCAAAACCTTCACCATGGCGAATGTGATCGCGCAAATGGGCCGCCCGGCCATCATTTATGCGCCGAACAAAACGCTGGCGGCGCAGCTCTACAGCGAATTCCGCGAGTTTTTTCCGAAAAACGCTGTCGAGTATTTCGTCAGCTACTACGACTATTACCAGCCCGAGGCCTATGTGCCGCAGCGCGATTTGTTCATTGAAAAAGACAGTGCCATCAACGAACACATAGAGCAAATGCGTTTGTCTTGCACGAAAAGTTTGCTAGAGCGGCGCGACGTCATCATCGTGGCCACGGTATCGGCGATTTACGGTATCGGCGAGCCCGAGAGCTACCACCGCATGGTCATGACTTTGCGTGTCGGCGACAAACCCGGGCAGCGCGACATCATCGCCCAGCTGGTCCGCATGCAGTACGAACGCAACGACATGGATTTCTCGCGCGGGCGCTTTCGCGTGCGCGGCGACACCATAGACGTGTTTCCCGCCGAACACAGTGAATTGGCGATTCGCATTGAATTGTTCGACGATGAAATTGAAAGCCTGCAATTGCTAGACCCACTGACCGGGCGCGTGATTCAAAAAATCCCGCGCTTCACGGTGTATCCGTCCAGCCACTATGTGACGCCGCGCGACAAGGTGCTGGCGGCGGTCGAAACCATCAAACTCGAACTCGGCGAGCGGCTCAAAGAACTGGTCGGCATGGGCAAACTCGTGGAAGCGCAACGGCTTGAGCAACGCACACGGTTTGATCTGGAAATGCTGAGCGAAATCGGCCACTGCAAAGGCATTGAAAACTACACCCGGCATTTGTCAGGCGCAGCACCGGGCGAGCCGCCGAGCACGCTGACCGACTACCTGCCCAAAGACGCCATCATGTTTTTTGACGAAAGCCATGTGTTGATGGGCCAGTTCTCCGGCATGTACAACGGCGACAGGGCGCGCAAACTCACGCTGGTTGAATACGGTTTTCGCTTGCCCAGCGCCTTGGACAACCGGCCTTTGAAGCTGGAAGAGTTCGAGCGGCGCATGCGCCAGCTGGTGTTCGTGTCTGCCACACCGTCAGACTATGAAAAAACGCATTCAGGCCAGGTGGTCGAGCAAGTGGTGCGCCCCACCGGGCTGGTCGATCCTCAGGTAGAGGTGCGCCCGGCCACTCATCAGGTTGACGATGTATTGCAGGAAATCCGCATACGCGCTGACAAAAGCGAGCGCGTGCTGATCACCACCTTGACCAAGCGCATGGCCGAGCAGCTCACCGATTACTTGGGCGACAACGGCGTCAAAGTGCGTTATTTGCACAGCGATATCGACACCGTCGAGCGGGTGGAAATATTGCGTGATTTGCGCCTTGGCGTGTTCGATGTGCTGGTCGGCATTAACTTGCTGCGCGAAGGTTTGGATTTGCCAGAGGTCTCGCTGGTCGCCATTTTGGACGCCGACAAAGAAGGCTTTTTGCGCTCAGAACGCAGCTTGATTCAAACCATAGGCCGTGCGGCGCGTAACCTGGAAGGGCGGGCGATTTTGTACGCCGACCGCATCACCGACTCGATGTCGCGTGCCATCGGCGAGACCGAGCGGCGTCGCAACAAACAAATCGCTTTCAATTTGGAAAACAACATCACGCCGCGCGGCGTGGTCAAGGGCATACGCGATTTGATAGACGGGGTTTACAGTGACAAGTCGGACAAAGAATCCATGCGCATGGAACTCGAGCAGGCGCGTTTGCAGGACATGAGCGAAAAAGACGTGGCCAAAGAGATCAAGCGACTGGAAAAACAAATGATGGAACACGCCCGCAACCTGGAGTTCGAGCAGGCGGCGTCCACGCGCGACCAATTGGGCCGGTTGCGCGGCTTGACCTTTGGCGCGATACCCCAAGATAGGGTGTAGGTACAGGCGGTTTGGGGCTATTACCTGACTAAATCGTTTGGTCTTGTGTTATAGTTGACTAATCCAGTCGACAAAGCAGCTTTACAGGAGTTTTTATGCGTCTCACCACCAAAGGCCGTTTCGCTGTCACCGCCATGATTGACCTGGCTTTGCGCCAGAACAACGGGCCGGTCACCCTGGCTGCCATCAGCCAGCGCCAGCAGATTTCCCTGTCTTACCTCGAGCAATTGTTCGGCAAATTGCGCCGTCACAACCTGGTCGAGTCCACCCGCGGACCCGGCGGCGGCTACACACTAGGCCGCAAAGCCAACGAAATTTCCGTCGCCGACATCATTTTGTCGGTGGACGAACCCATCGACGCCACCCATTGCGCTGGCAAGGAAAACTGCCTGGGCGAGACCGGTCGTTGCATGACGCACGAACTTTGGACCTCATTGAACCAGCGCATGATCGACTTCCTGAACTCGGTCAATCTGCAAAAACTGGTTGACGACCAACTGGCCAAAGGACTGCAAATCGAAGACAAGCCCATGATGAAACGATCCATCACGACCGGGCCGGTGGTCAAGCCTATACGCGTGAACGCACCGAACTCTGTGTTCGCCTTAGGCAATGCATTCGTCAAAGGTTGAGTGACACCATGGACATGACGCCGCATTTCCCGATTTACCTGGACTACTCTTCCACCAATCCGTGTGACGACCGCGTGGTCGACGCCATGATTCCCTGGTTGCGCGAACACTTCGGCAATCCGGCTTCGCGCAGTCACGCCTGGGGTTGGGAAGCCGAAGAAGCGGTTGAAAAAGCGCGTGTGCAAGTGGCTGATCTGATCGGTGCCGACCCGCGTGAAATCGTCTGGACCTCGGGTGCTACCGAATCCAACAACCTGGCCATCAAAGGCGCAGCGCAGTTTTACAAAACCAAAGGCAAACACCTGATCACCGTGAAAACTGAGCACAAAGCCGTGCTCGACACCATGCGTGAACTCGAGCGTCAGGGTTTTGAAGTCACTTACATGGACGTGCAGGAAGATGGTTTGCTCGACTTGAACAAACTGAAAGACGCCATCCGCCCCGACACGTCGCTGATCAGCGTCATGCATGTGAACAATGAAATCGGCGTTATTCAAGACATCGTCGCCATCGGCAATATGTGTCGTGAAAAAGGCATCATCTTTCACGTGGATGCCGCGCAATCCACCGGCAAGGTAGACATCAATTTGGCTGAACTTCCTGTCGATTTGATGAGCCTGGCCTCCCACAAAACCTATGGCCCCAAAGGCATTGGCGCTTTGTACGTGCGCCGCAAACCTCGCGTGCGCCTGGAAGCGCAAATGCACGGCGGCGGTCACGAGCGCGGCATGCGCAGCGGTACCTTGCCCACGCACCAGTGCGTCGGCATGGGCGAGGCTTTCCGCATCGCCAAGCTGGAAATGGCGCAAGACATTGCCAAAGCCAGGCATTTGTCGCAGCGGCTGCTCAACGGTTTGAAAGACATAGAGCAAGTGTTCATCAACGGTCACCTCACACAACGGGTGCCGCACAACCTGAACATCAGCTTCAACTACGTCGAAGGCGAGTCCCTCATCATGGGCATCAAAGGCCTGGCGGTGTCATCAGGCTCTGCGTGTACTTCTGCCAGTTTGGAGCCCAGCTATGTTTTGCGCGCCTTGGGCCGCAGCGACGAGTTGGCGCACAGCAGTTTGCGCATGACGGTGGGACGTTATTCCACCGAAGAAGAAATCGACTTCGCCATTTCCACCATTCGCCTGAACGTCAGCAAATTGCGTGACCTCAGCCCGCTGTGGGATATGTACAAAGAAGGCATTGACATCAGCACCATCCAATGGGCTGCTCACTAAAGGAAAAATATGGCTTACTCAGAAAAAGTAATCGATCATTACGAAAACCCGCGCAACGTGGGCTCGTTTGAAAAGGGCGACGATTCGGTCGGCACCGGCATGGTCGGCGCACCGGCTTGCGGCGATGTCATGAAGCTGCAAATCAAGGTCAATCCTGTCACCGGCATCATCGAAGACGCGCGTTTCAAAACCTATGGCTGCGGTTCAGCCATTGCGTCTTCTTCACTTGTCACCGAATGGGTCAAGGGCAAAACCCTGGACGAAGCAGCATCGCTTAAGAACAGTGAAATTGCACAAGAGCTGGCGCTGCCGCCCGTGAAAATCCATTGCTCCATCCTGGCCGAGGACGCCATCAAGGCCGCGGTCGACGATTACAAAAAGAAACACGCCCACTGATATGTCAGTCTCCATGACCGAAGCCGCTGCACGGCACGTGAACCGCTACCTCAGCAAACGCGGCAAGGGTGTGGGCGTGCGTTTGGGTGTGAAGACCACCGGTTGTTCCGGTCTGGCTTACAAGCTCGAATACGTGGACGAACTCGCGCCCGAAGACATGGTGTTTGAAGCCCATGGTTTGAAAATCCTGATCGACCCGAAAAGCCTGCCTTATTTGGAAGGCACCGAACTCGACTTCGTGCGTGAAGGTTTGAATGAAGGCTTTAAGTTCAACAATCCCAACGAACGTGACCGTTGCGGCTGCGGTGAATCTTTCCGGGTTTGATGGTGAGCGACGGGATAGTTTCAGGCGCGCTGACGCTGGCGTGCAGCGACTTTGAACTGTTTGACATCCCGCCCCGTTTTCAAATAGACCCGGTTGCACTTGATCAACTGTGGAAACAGCTGCAACGCCAAGTGCATCCCGACCATTTTTCCTCGCAAGGCGCAGCCGATAAACGCCTGGCCATGCAATGGTCGGTGCGGGTCAACGAGGCCTACCAGCGCCTGAAAAACCCGCTGCGCCGCGCCGCTTATTTGTGCGAATTGAACGGCGCACCCATACGCGCTGAAGACAACACCGCCATGCCCCACGCGTTTTTGATACAGCAAATGCAGTGGCGCGAAGAACTCGACGAGGCCACAGACGCGCCCGCGATTGAATCTCTGCAGCAGCAGATGAGCGCAGAAAAGCAACAGCTTCTGCAACAATGTGCGGATGCGATAGACATCCGTTCGAACTGGACGCAAGCGGCGCAATCTGTGCGTGCCCTGATGTTCATCGAGCGTTTCGACCACGACCTGGACAATCGCCTAGAGCGTTTAGACAACACTTAAAAAAGATTTCACGCCCCATGGCATTGCTGCAAATTTCCGAACCCGGTCAGGCTCCCGATCCGCACGCCAGACGCATCGCCATAGGCATAGACCTGGGCACTACGCATTCGCTGGTGGCCAGTGTGCGCAACGGCGTGGCCGAATGCCTGCCGGACGATCAAGGCCGGGTCATATTGCCTTCTGCGGTGCGTTATCTGGGCAACGGCAAACGCGCCATCGGCCACGACGCTTTGGCGGCACAGGCTGATGACCCGCAGAACACCATCGTCTCGGTCAAGCGTTTCATGGGCCGTGGTGTCGCCGATATTGCCAACGCTGCCAGCCTCCCGTATGCGCTGATCGACAAACCCGGCATGCTGAGTTTGCAAACCATTGAAGGCGAGAAGTCGCCGGTCGAGGTGAGCGCTGAAATACTGGCCACGCTGCGCCAACGCGCCGAAGACACGTTCAACGATGACATACACGGCGCGGTCATCACAGTACCCGCTTACTTTGACGATGCGCAACGCCAGGCCACCAAAGACGCGGCGCAAATGGCTGGCCTGAATGTGCTGCGCCTGATCAACGAGCCCACCGCCGCTGCGATTGCTTACGGCCTGGACAACGGCAGCGAAGGCATTTACGCGGTCTACGACTTGGGCGGCGGCACGTTTGATGTGTCGATTCTTCGCCTGAGCCAAGGTGTGTTTGAAGTCATGGCCACCGGCGGCGATTCGGCTTTGGGCGGCGACGATTACGACCGCGCGCTGGCCGATGCCGTGCTGGCCGCCACCGGTCGCAGCTTACATAACGCCGCCGACAAGGCGCGCATGCTCACCTCAGCACGTGCCTGCAAACAGGCCTTGTCTGACAGCACAGAACATGTATTTCAAGTCGAACTCAGCGACGGCGCACTCAGCCACAGCGTCACGCGCGCCGAGTTTGAGGAATGCACACAGGCGCTGACCCGCAAGACTTTGCAAGCTGTTAAAAAAGCTTTGCGCGATGCAGGTCTGCAAGCCGCCGATATACAAGGCGTGGTCATGGTCGGCGGGTCCACGCGCATGCCGCATGTGCAAACGGCGGTCGGCGAACTGCTGCAATGCCAGCCTTTGAACAATGTGAATCCCGACGAAGTGGTAGCGCTGGGCGCGGCCATTCAAGCCAATCAATTGAGCGGCAACAACCCGAATGGTGAATTGCTGTTGCTGGACGTGATACCGCTGTCGCTGGGCATAGAAACCATGGGCGGCTTGGTCGAGCGTATCGTGCCGCGCAACCAGACCATTCCCACCGCCATGGCACAGGATTTCACGACCTACCAGGACGGACAAACTGCATTGGCTTTGCATGTGGTGCAGGGTGAGCGCGATCTGGTGGTCGATTGCCGCAGTTTGGCGCGGTTCGAGTTGCGCGGGATTCCGCCTATGGCCGCAGGCGCGGCGCGCATACGCGTGACCTTCACGGTGGATGCAGACGGCTTGCTGAGCGTGAATGCCATAGAGACCAACAGCGGCGTGCAAGCGCATATCGACGTCAAGCCGAGTTACGGTTTGTCGGATGATCAAATCGCCGCCATGCTACAAGACAGTTTTCACACCGCCGAATACGACAAGAATGCACGCGCATTGGCCGAAGCGCGGCTGGAAGCCGACCGCATGTGGCTGGCCGCGCAAAGCGCTTTGAACGCAGACGAACATTTGCTGACCGCCGACGAAGCTGCTGTGATTCGCGGTTTGATGGCCGACGTACTGACGGCCAAATCACTTGAAACACCCGCTGCCATTGAAGCTGCGACAGACGCATTGGCCAAAGGCACAGAAGCCTTTGCCGCTGCACGCATGAACGACGGCATTCGCAAAGCGTTGGCCGGTAAACACATCGGAACCATGTGATGACAACTATAAAAATACTTCCGCACGTCGAACTTTGCCCCGAAGGGCGCGAAATTCTAACACTCCCCGGCAACAGCATTTGCGAGGCCTTGCTGGACAACGGCATCAACATCGAGCACGCCTGCGACATGAGTTGCGCATGCACCACTTGCCACGTCATCGTGCGCCAAGGTATGGTCAGCTTGAACGAAGCCACGGAAGAGGAAGAAGATTTGCTGGACAAGGCCTGGGGCCTGGAGCCGAATTCGCGCCTGGGCTGTCAGGCGCTGGTGGCACAGCAAGATTTGGTGATTGAGATACCGCGCTACACCATCAATCACGCCAAAGAAAACCACTGAACGCCATGCGACAAATCGTACTGGATACCGAAACCACCGGCCTCTCGCCCGAGGCGGGTGACCGCATCATTGAAATCGGTTGTGTCGAATTGCTTCACCGCAAACTGACTGGCAACAATTTTCATCACTACCTAAACCCGGACCGCGACATACACGAAGATGCGATGAAGGTACACGGCATCAGCACCGATTTTTTAAGTGACAAGCCGCGCTTTGAAAACATTGTCGAAGAATTTTTGGCGTATGTGCAAGACGCGCAAATCATTATTCACAACGCGCCGTTTGACGTTGGTTTTTTGAACGCAGAGTTGCAACGCGCCCGCAAGCCCGTTTTCAAAGAACATGTGAACGGCGTGCTGGACACGCTAGCCATGGCCAAAGAGCTATACCCCGGTAAACGCAATTCGTTGGATGCCTTGTGCGAACGCTTGGGCGTGAGCAACGCAGCGCGAACGCTGCACGGCGGCCTGCTGGATGCTGAACTGCTGGCCGATGTGTACATCAACCTCACGCGCGGCCAGGACGCTTTGCTGATGGAGGGCGACGACCCCAAGCAAGCGGGGCAGGGCGCGGCCAAAGCGGATTACAGCCGTTTCAATTTGCCGGTGATCCAGCCCAGCGCAAAAGAGCTTGAGTTGCACGAGCAGGTGCTGGTGCAAATAGACAAGGCCAGCGGCGGCAAAACCTTGTGGCGTTTACATCAAACCGCGTGATGTTGTTTGCCTTCGCGCAAACGTGTGGCTGCCGGTTTTCTGAACGCGAATGGATTTGTGCCAAAATACACGGCTTTAGTAATTAGCATTGCGTGGTTAGCTCAGTGGTAGAGCATCGCCTTCACACGGCGGGGGTCGGGGGTTCGAAACCCTCACCACGCACCAAAAAATTCCCTTAATATTCAACTACTTAAGCGCTCTAGTTAGCGCTTTACTTTAAGAAATTTGTAGTATAGTGGTCTTATACTACAAATCATAGATTTTTCTATGTCTTTTCATAGATTTTCGTATCTCTATTCAATCAAATTTCTATCTCATGCGCCGAAAAACGCAGCGGTTTTTTAAAGCACCTACAAGCGCCTGTTTCGCTGCCCAGTTACTCAGCCCAGCCCTCATGCGTGAAAGTGCGCTGTAGGGCTTTTTTGATACCCGCGTGCGTTGCCCGATTGGGTCCTGTGCCCGTAAAAAATTGGGCTGCGA
>CAISPG010000066.1 GCA_903887325.1 uncultured Burkholderiales bacterium
ATTTCGGCAATCACTTGCAAGTTCTCTTGCTTCTTTTAATGGGATATCTTTCTCAGAGCCAAGACCCATAGTGTTATTGCCTTGAGCGCCCCAACGAAAGATCCAACTCTTGTTGATGCTGTTATGCTTTGTTGATGGTTGTACTTTCAAGTAGAGTCCATCGCCATCAGAGTGCATGCCGATCTTGGTGATTGACTTGATTTTTAGTGCGTTAAGTTTGCTCATTTTTTAAGCAGATTTTCCCTAAATAAGATACACTTTAAGATACACCAAAGTGAAAGTTTTGTCAAATTGTACTTGGATGTAGTTGGACTAAAATTTCAGTAACTCATTGATTTATAAAGAAAAAATTTTGTATTTTGGACAACAAAACACTACTCAAAATCATGTGTTATGCAGACGTCCACTCCGCCATTTTGAAAACGCGCTTCATAGCGCGTTTTTTTTGCCCTGATCGCTTCACCGCCTCAGTTTTTCACCCTGCAAAGGGACATGTAGAGGAACACCATGTACAAAAACCTCGTCGCAGCGCTGTGTGCGTTCGCTTTGATTTTCACTTCCACCTTGGCGCAAACCGCCGCGCCGTCCAAGACGCCGCTCAAAGTCGGCTTTGTCTATGTCACGCCACGCCTGCCCGTGGGCTGGGTGCATCAACACGAGTTGGGGCGACTCGCTTTAGAGCAAGCCATGCAAAAGCAAGGCTTGCAGGTGCAAACCGGTTTTGTTGATAACGTGTCCGAAGGCGCTGACGCCGAGCGCGTCATCCGCGACATGGCGCAGCAAGGCTACGGCCTGATATTCACGCCCAGCTTCGGTTACATGGAACCGACCATGAAAGTAGCGGCTGAATTCCCTGGCGTGAAATTCGAATCCATCACCGGTTACAAAACCGCTGCCAATGTGGCCACTGCCAACGCGCGCTACTACGAAGGCCGGTTTCTGGCCGGCATCGCCGCCGGCCGTGTCAGCAAAACCGGCATCGCCGGTTATGTCGCCGGTTTTCCTATTCCCGAAGTGATTCAAGGCATCAACGCATTCACTTTGGGCATGCAGTCGGTCAACCCCAAAGCGCAAGTCAAGCTGATCTGGATCAACGCCTGGTTTGACCCGGCGCGCGAGCGCGAAGCCGCCATCACGCTGATGAACCAAAAGGCCGATGTGTTGTCGTTCCACACAGCCTCAGATGCGGGGATGGTCGCAGCGCAAGAGCGCGGAAAAATGGCGATTGCCTACCACTCGGACATGCGCAACGTGGCGCCTCAGGCGCAACTGTTGGCCATCACCCATCACTGGGGCAACTATTACAGCCAGCGCGCGGCAGCTGTCATCAACGGAACTTGGCAAAGCACGCAAACCTGGGGCGGGGTGCGCGAAGGCATGATCAAGATCGAAGCATTCGGCCCGCGCCTGCCCAAGCGGGTGCAGGCCGAGGTGTTGCGCTTGCAACGCGCTTTGGTTAAAGGCGGTTTGCAGCCTTTCACCGGCCCGGTGTTTGACAACCAGGACGGCGTGGTGCTGGCCCGGGGACAGACCATGACGGACGAGCAAATATTGAAAATGCATTTTCTGGTTCGCGGCGTGGTCGGTTCCTTGCCTTGAGCTTTGCGAAGAGCCGCCAAACTACAATCTGCCAATATTGAATAAGGCAGTCTCATGAGCATCAAGAGCGACAAATGGATACGCCGCATGGCCGAGCAACACGGCATGATCGAGCCGTTCGAGCCCGGGCAGATCCGGGTGAATGCGGCTGGCGAAAAAATCGTCAGCTACGGCACCAGCAGCTACGGCTACGACATACGCTGCGCGCCTGAATTCAAAGTATTCACCAATATTTACAGCACCGTGGTTGACCCGAAAAACTTTGATGAGAAAAGTTTTGTCGACATGCACTCCGATGTCTGCATCATCCCGCCCAACAGTTTTGCGCTGGCGCGAACCCTGGAATATTTCCGCATCCCGCGCAATGTGTTGACGATCTGTCTGGGCAAATCCACTTATGCGCGCTGCGGCATCATCGTCAATGTCACGCCGTTCGAGCCCGAATGGGAAGGCTATGTGACACTGGAGTTTTCCAACACCACGCCATTGCCGGCCAAAATTTATGCCGGTGAAGGCTGCGCGCAAGTGCTGTTTTTTGAAAGCGACGAAGTCTGCGAAACCAGTTACAAAGACCGTGGCGGCAAATACCAAGGCCAGGTCGGCGTCACCCTGCCCAAGGCTTGAAACGCGCTGTTTTTAGGTTTTTCGAGCCTCTGGGCGCATGGTGCGACAATATGCACCAACTATGAATTCATTCTCGCAACTGCAGTTGGCACCCAATCTGGCGAAAGCTATCGCCGAAATGGGATACGAATCTATGACGCCGATACAGGCGCAGGCCATTCCGGTGGTGTTATCCGGCCAGGATGTGATGGGCGCAGCCCAGACCGGCACGGGTAAAACGGCTGCTTTCTCGTTGCCTTTGCTGCAACGCATGCTCAAGCATGAAAACAGTTCGACCTCACCCGCCCGCCACCCGGTGCGCGCGCTGGTGTTGTTGCCCACGCGCGAGCTTGCCGATCAGGTGGCGCAACAGGTCAAGATGTACGCCAAATACACGCAGCTGCGTTGCGCGGTGGTGTTCGGCGGCATGGACATGAAGCCTCAGACAGCCGAGTTGAAAAAAGGCGTCGAGGTGTTGGTGGCTACACCCGGTCGATTGCTGGATCACATCGAAGCCAAAACCGCAGTGCTCAATCAAGTGGAATATGTGGTGCTGGATGAAGCCGATCGCATGCTGGATATCGGTTTTCTGCCGGACCTGCAACGCATACTCAGCTACCTGCCCAAGCAGCGCACCACCTTGTTGTTCTCCGCCACGTTCTCGCCCGAGATCAAACGCCTGGCATCCAGCTATTTGCAAAACCCGGTGACCATTGAAGTCGCGCGCCCCAACCAGACCGCGTCCACCGTGACGCAGTTGTTCTACAGCGTGCCGGACGACGACAAGCGCCGCGCATTGAAACAAATCGTCAAACAACGCGGCATCTCGCAAGCCTTTGTGTTTGTCAACAGCAAACTCGGTTGCGCGCGGTTGGCCCGCTCGCTCGAGCGCGAAGGTTTGAAAACCACTGCCTTGCACGGCGACAAAAGCCAGGACGAACGTTTGAAAGCGCTGGAAGCTTTCAAAAAAGGCGAGGTGGATTTGCTGGTGTGTACCGATGTGGCCGCGCGTGGTCTGGACATCAAAGACGTGCCTGCGGTGTTTAACTTTGACATTCCCTACAATGCTGAAGATTACATTCACCGCATTGGTCGCACGGGTCGCGCCGGCGCTGAAGGTCTGGCGGTCAGTTTTGCCTCACCCACCGACACACGTCTGGTGACGGACATTGAAAAACTCACCAAGCAAAAAATCGACTTGATGGGTTTTGAGTTTGAAGACGACCGACCCGCCGGTCGCATCAACACCGGCCGCCGCAATTGGGATGAGGAAGACAGCGCCCGCGAAAAACCCGCTGCCCGCAGCCGTTTTGTGCCGCCGCCCAAAGTGCATGATCCGTTTTTTGACCGGCCTTATGAGGCCAGCGCAGAACCTGTCACTGCGTCTGCAAGCCCGGAGCAAGTGATGTCTAGCGGGCGCAGCATATCGCCCAATATCAAGCCTAAGCGCAATGTCGCTGCTTTGTTCAAAACCACTGAACCGGGTTAAGCTTTGTGTGCAGCCTAGCTGCAATTCACTTGTATTTTTTCACGCAGGCCGGTGAGCGGGTCTATTTTCAATGCGCTCAAACAGCGCCCCCAAACACAACCGGTGTCGAGCTCGATCACATCGTCGCGCTGCAAAGCCGACAGCGACGACCAGTGGCCAAAAGCCACCGTGATGTCACGGGTTTGTCGCCCGGGCACATCAAACCAGGGCAAATAGCCCGGCGGTGCGTTGTTGACATCGCCGTGGTGAACAAATTCCATCGCACCCTCGGGCGTACAAAAGCGCAAACGCGTCAAACCGTTGACGATGACGCGCAAGCGGTCGTAGCCGCTCAAACTGTCTTGCCAACAATCGGGCTGGCTGCCGTACATGTGTGCGATGAAATCCGCCCAGTCCGGGCCGCGCAAAACCGTTTCCACTTCAGCTGCCAGCGCCATGGTTTGCGTGGCCGTCCATTGCGGCAACACACCTGCGTGCACCATCAACACACCGGCTTCATACATGGCCAGCGACTGCGCGCGCAGCCAGTCGATCAAAGCCAAACGGTCCGGTGCTTGCAACACATCGTCAACTGTGTCGCCAGGTTTGAGGCGCGATCGCCCCAAGTGCATGGCCAGCAGGTTCAAATCGTGGTTGCCCAGCAAGCAACGCGCGCTGCCGCCGAGTTGCTGCAAACGGCGCAAAACAGCAGTGTTATCCGGCCCGCGGTTGATCAGATCACCGAGCAAAAACAAGGTGTCGCGGCTGGGGGAGAATTGGAGCTTGTCCAATAAGCTTTGCAATGCGCGGTCGCAACCTTGCACATCGCCGATCAGGTACATTGACATGGCATGATTGTCTTACAAGCACGTTGTAGGTTTCACCTGGGTTGAACGCAGATTTATGGATTTGTTGCTGATTGCTTTTTTAACCATACTGAATGGGTTGTTCGCCATGTCGGAAATGGCGCTGGCCTCAAGCCGCAAGGCTTTGTTGACGGTGCAGGCTGAAGAAGGGGTGGCCGGTGCTCAGGCAGCGCTTGATTTGCAACTGCGGCCTACCGAGTTTTTATCCACCATACAAATTGGTATTACCACGCTCGGTGTGTTGAACGGCATCATCGGCGAAGCCGCCTTCAGCCACGATGTGGCTTTGTGGTTCATGCAAACGGGCGCGGCCGATGTGCTGGCCTCGGTGCTGGCGACCACCCTGGTCGTCACCTTGATCACGCTCAACACGATATTGTTCGGCGAACTCGTGCCCAAGCGCATAGGCCAGATTTACCCTGAGACTGCGGCCAGATTGACCGCACCTTTCATGCTGGCCTTGTCCTGGCTGGCGCGTCCCCTGGTCAAGGCTTTGTCCTGGAGTACCGCAACAGTTTTGCGTTTGATGGGCATTGACCTGGACAAGGTGCGTCAGGTCACCGAAGAGGAAATCACCGCCAGCCTTGTCGAAGGCGTGGACGCCGGTTTGATCGAACACCACGAGCACCAGATGGTGAAAAACGTGTTCCACCTGGACGAGCGCAGCCTGGTGTCGCTGATGGTGCCGCGCACCGATATCGTCTGGCTGGACAGCAGTTGGCGCATTCAGCAGGCCATGGCGCATATCGAAGCCCAAACGGCGCATTCCTGGTACCCGCTATGTCGCAACGGCTTGGACGAAGTGCTGGGTGTGATCAGCATGGCGGCTTTGTTGCTGAACGTTGCAAGTGACCAAACGCTGGTCAACTGGTCTCAGCCTGCCGACTTTGTACCTGAAACATTGACTGGTCTGGATTTGCTAGAGCAATTCCGCCGTCCGCATGCCGGCAATGCCGTGACCACCAAAGCAACGCGCGGGCGCATGGTGTTGGTGGTCGATGAATACGGCGTGGTTCAAGGCTTGATGACGCCCCGGGACTTGCTGGAGGCGATCACTGGCGAACTGGTGCAAACCACTTCGCCTCAAGAGGCCTGGGCTGTGCAACGCGAGGACGGCAGTTGGTTACTCGACGGCTTGATGCCGGTGCAGGAACTCAAATCGCGTCTGGCCGTCGACGAATTGCCGCAGGAAGACGAAGGTTTTTACAACACCTTGGCCGGATTGATCATGGTGCTGACCGGCAGTTTGCCTAAAGAAGGTGAGTCGGTGCATGCCATGGGCTGGCGTTTTGAAGTGGTGGATCTGGACGGGCGTCGCATCGACAAAGTACTGGCTTCGCGCAGCCATGTCAAAACGGATGACGACGACGGCTGAAGCTGCTTAATGCTTGTCCTGCAAATCGTCTAACAGGTGATTGATACCGCTGACCGATTTGCGTATGGCTTCCACTCTGCCATGAAACTCTTCCATGCGCTTGGCCTTTTCAGCCTTGCTTAAGGCCGCATGATGCGGATCCGATTCCGGGTGTAGCGGAGTTTGGGCATGAACAGCCGCGCTGGGTTGCTGACCGGGATGTGCATGGGCGGTCAGCGGTGAAGGACCGGACTTGAGCACTTGGTGTGTATCAGGCA
>CAISPG010000067.1 GCA_903887325.1 uncultured Burkholderiales bacterium
CCGATCTATTCATTAAAATTATTAAAGTAGATAGTAAATTATAGGAATAAATATTCAGATAAATGATTAAAATGTATTAAATGCCTTTAATTGATTAGATACATCGATTGGCTTGCAACACCGCCCAAGCGCCGGTTTTTAGCGCAACTTGGCTTGTTTGATAATCTGGGCATAAGTCCGGTTACTTACCGGTATCCAATTACCCATCCCACGGAGATTCCCATGACCCACGCCATGATTTTTGACGCGGTTCGCACGCCGCGCGGCAAAGGCAAAAAAGACGGCAGCCTGCACCCGATCAAGCCGGTCGATTTGCTTGGCGGTTTGCTCAACCAACTGCAACAGCGCCACGACTTTGACCCGGCCGAGGTGGACGACGTGGTCATGGGCTGCGTCAGCCCGGTGGGCGAACAAGGCTCTGTGCTGCCCAAAACCGCTTTGCTCAAAGCCGGTTGGGACGTGCGGGTCAGTGGCGTGCAAATCAACCGGTTTTGCGCCTCCGGCCTGGAAGCGGTGAACATGGGCGCGCAAAAAGTCGCCAGCGGCTGGGAAGACCTGGTGGTGTGCGGCGGCGTGGAAAGCATGTCGCGCGTACCCATGGGCTCGGACGGCGGTGCCTGGTCGCAAGACCCGGCCACTAACGCAGCCATCGGTTTCACGCCACAAGGCATAGGCGCGGATTTGATCGCAACCTTAGCCGGTTGGAGCCGCGAAGACGTAGACCGTTTCGCGCTGACCTCGCAACAACGCGCGGCGGCGGCGCAGGCCGAGGGGCGGTTTGACCGCTCGGTGTTGCCGGTGATGGATGAAATCGGTTTGCCGGTGCTTGAGCGCGACGAGTTCATCAAACCGCGCACCACGCTGGAAGGTCTGGGCTCGTTGAAAGCCAGTTTTGCCGACATGGGCAAGATGGGCTTTGACGCGGTGGCACTGGCGCGTTACCCGCAGGTGGAGCGCATTTCGCATGTGCACACCGCCGGCAATTCGTCCGGCATTGTGGATGGTGCGGCCGCCGTGTTGATTGGCAGCGAAGCCAAGGGCAAAGCCATGGGTTTGACGCCGCGCGGGCGCATTGTCGCCACCGCTTTGTCGGGCGCCGACCCGACCATCATGCTCACCGGCCCTATGCCGGCCGCGCGCAAAGCACTTGCCAAAGCCGGTTTGAGCGTGGACGACATCGATTTGTTTGAAGTCAACGAGGCGTTTGCGGCTGTGCCCATGCGCTTTATGCTGGAAATGCACGTGCCGCACGAGAAAGTCAATGTCAATGGCGGCGCAATTGCCTTAGGCCATCCGCTGGGCGCGACCGGCGCCATGCTGGTCGGCACGCTGCTTGACGAACTCGAGCGTCGCCAACTCAAACGCGGCCTGATCACCTTGTGTGTCGGCGGCGGCATGGGCATTGCCACCATCATTGAACGGGTTTGACATGACTTTTTCCAACTTGCGTTACCAGTTGGCCGACGACGGTATTGCCACCGTGTGTTTTGACGAACCCGGCTCTGCGGTGAACACCATGAAACCCGAGTGGTACGCCGACATGGCCGCGTTGGCCGATCTATTGCACAACGACGCAGACAAGCTCAAAGGCGTGTTGTTCACCTCGGCCAAAAAAACTTTTTTTGCCGGGGCGGATTTGAAAGGTGTGCTGACGCTCAAAGCCTCGGACGCCAAGTCTTTGTTCGAATCCATGGAAGGCTTGAAGCGCGCGTTCAGGCGGATAGAAACCTTGGGCAAACCCATAGTGGCGATCATCGAAGGCGCGGCCTTGGGCGGCGGCTGGGAATTGGCGCTGGTGGCGCACGCGCGCTTTGTGTTGAACAACCCGAAAATACCTTTGGGCCTGCCCGAGGTGACGCTGGGTTTGATTCCCGGCGCCAACGGCATCACCAAAATGACGCGCTTGCTCGGCGTGATGGCAGCCCAGCCATTCCTGATGGAAGGCAAGCTGTTCGGGCCGCAACAAGCACTGGAACTCGGCCTGGCACAAGGCGTGGCCGACAGCTCAGACACATTGCACGCCATGGCGCGCGAGTACATTGCCGCGCATCCGCAGTCGGCGCAAGCCTGGGACGCCAAGGGCTACAAAATGCCCGGCGGCAGCTTGAGCAGCCCGGCCATGGTCAATGGCTTGGCGGTGGCACCGGCGATGTTGTTCAACAAGGCGCACGGTTTGTACCCGGCCGCACTTGCTATTTTGGAAGCCATGGTCGAAGGCGCGCAAGTCGATTTCGATACCGCTACACGCATAGAAACCCGCAAGTTGGTGCGGGTGATGACCGGCCAGACCGCCAAGAACATGATCACCGCGTTCTTCTTCAACACCACCGCCATCAAGTCGGGCAAATCGCGCCCCGGCAATGCACCGGTGTGGAAGCCCACGCGTGTGGGCATTTTGGGTGCCGGCATGATGGGCGCGGGCATTGCGTATGCCAACGCCATGCGCGGCATCCCTTGTGTGTTGAAAGACGTCAGCTTGGACAAAGCGCAAGCAGGGCGAGGCTATACAGAGAAGCTGACTGCCACGTTGGTGGAGCGCGGTCGCATGGATGCGGCCAAGCAACTCAAAACCATGGCGCTGATTCAGGCGACTGACAACATGGCGGATTTGCAAGGCTGCGACCTGATCATCGAAGCCGTGTTTGAAAACCGCGCGCTCAAAGCGCAGGTGACGCAAGAGGCCGAGGCCATGCTGGCAGCCGATGGCGTGTTTGCCACCAACACCTCGACCTTGCCGGTCAGCGGGCTGGCCAAGGCGAGTGCGAGACCGGCGCATTTTGTCGGGCTGCATTTTTTCTCGCCAGTGGACAAGATGAAACTGGTGGAAATCATTCGTGGCGAACACACCAGCGATGAAACTTTGGCACGCGCATACGACTACGTGCTGGCCATCGGCAAAACGCCTATCGTGGTGAACGACTCGCGCGGGTTTTTCACCAGCCGCGTATTCGGCACGTATGTAATGGAAGGTGCAGCCATGCTGGCCGAGGGCGTGCCTGCGCCCTTGATAGAGCGCGCGGCGGTGATGGCTGGAATGCCGGTCGGGCCGCTGGAAGTGCTGGACGCCACGGCTTTGTCTTTGTCGGTGCTGGTGCTGGATCAAACCCGTGCCGACTTTGCGGCAGAGGGTCTTACCTATGAAGCCAGCCACGGTGAGTTACTTGTTGAGCGCATGGTGAAAGAGTTCCAGCGCCATGGACGAGCAGCAGGTGCCGGTTTTTACGATTACCCGACGGATGCGCCCAAGCATTTGTGGACGGGCCTGAAAACTCATTTCGAAAAGCCATTCAACGCTGACCCGTTAAAAGCGCAAGACGAGATCAAGCAGCGTTTGCTGTACCGCCAAGCGGTGGAGACGGCGCGCTGTTTGCAAGAGCGGGTATTGACCTCCAGCCATGACGCCAACATAGGATCGATTTTCGCCATCGGTTTTTCGGCTTGGACCGGCGGGGCTTTGCAGTTTGTCTACTCTGAAGGTTTGGACAATTTCATTGCGAATTGCGCCGCGCTGGCTGCCCGCCACGGTGATGGTTTTGCTTTAAGTCCACAAGTGATTCAGACCCTGAGGGAGTACCAGACTGTTTAATCAATGGGATGGACGCTCCCACCTTAAACGGCATCAAACAATTGGGGTCAGGTTCCAATTAATTTAAGCGTGTTTCTTAAGCTGCCAGCCTCTCAATCTTTGGTCGTTTGAGCTTACTGGCTTGGTAGAGGTCATACTGCATCTGCATGCCTGCCCAAAGTTCTGCGCTTGTGCCAAAGGCTTGCGCTAGGCGATAGGCCATGTCAGCTGAAATGCCAGAAGCGCCTGAGACAACACGCGAAAGCGTGACTCGGTTCACGCCTAACTTTATGGCGGCCTCGGTAATAGTGATAGCGCCAAGATACTCCCGAAGGACTTCGCCTGGGTGAGGGGGGTTGTGCATGCGCGTCATAAATACCTCAGGAAAAATTGGGGTCAGGTTCCAATTAATTCAGATCAATTTCAACAAGCCGGTAAGTACGCCTATGCTGACAACCATCAGTGCACCGAGTTTGATCACCATGCGTTGCTCAAGTAATTGAAGATCTGATTTGGTAGCCAGGTTTTGTAAATTAATTTCCAACACTTCAGCCATGGCGGCAGCTTGTTCTTCAGCCAGCACTGGGTCCATACCGACTGCTTTGAGCCGCTTGGCGTATTTCAAGGTGTCGAAGTTCAGGATGTTCATGGTGACAAAAGTTTATCGTTGTTTCATCGCCAAAGCAATGTGATCTATTCACGCCATATCATTTTTTCGTTTTGAGTATTTCTTAAAGAACATTTCTGCGGTTCGTTATTGAGTGAAGTGTTCACGCCATGTCGGCTCGGTCGCCGCTCTCCACGGCAAAGCCGTGACGTTCGCGTCGGCCCGACCGCCATGTCGTTGTCTATTCGCAGTATTTCCCCGACTGTATTTCTGCGGTTCAAGAAAACAGAAGTAACGAAGAAAGTAATCGTTCGAAAAAAAATACATCACTTTAGGACGACCCGGAGGGGGTGTTTTTTTCGAGCGAAAGCGCAGAAAAAAAGCACACCGGATGGGTCGGCCAAAGCGTGACTTCAAACTCCCAACGCGTGAATCAAAGAATCACATAAATTGCAATATCACCATTCGTCGTCAGAGCTGCCAGCCGACGAAGAGTCCCAGTTATCGCCACCTGAACCCGCGTCAAAACTTCCAAGGTCCGGCGGCGCCTGCGGTTTGTCGTAATTGACATCGTAATTATTGGACGGGTGAGGCTGATCGGCAGTCTGGTGATGGTCACCTTCCAACGCTTTGGATATGGCATAACCCGCTGCAACGCCAGCCAGTCCACCTATAACTGCACCAGCAATCGGCGATGAGGATGGGGCTGCTGCAGGCGCAGGGTAGGCCGGCGCACCGGCGGGGGCGTATTGCGCGCCAAAGCCTCTGGGAGCTTGGGCAGGACTCACGCCCGGGTCTGGCGCATAGACAACCGGGGCAGCGGGTTTCGGTTTATTCAAGACATAAAACAAGCCACCCAACCCCAAGGCACCTGCGAGAACCCAGATCCACGATGGCAAGCCCGAATTGCTCGGGGGAGGCGCTGCGGGTGCAGGTACCTGCGCACTTGAACTCACCTGAGTAGGCGTCTTGGCTGAGGCCAGTTGGCTGATTTTGTCGTACACCTCATGAAACTTTTGCGGGTCGGATGCAAATTTCAAAGAAGGGTCCAAGGCCTTGCTTTGGTTCAACTCCACCAAGGCTTCCTGGTAATGCGATTCACGGGCCAGCACTTCACCCAATTCGTAATGAGCTTTGGCACTTTGCGGCTTGGCCTGTATGACTTCGCGCAACATGGACTCTGCTTTTGAAAATTGTCCTGCACTGACCGCTGCTTCAATATCCTTGGGCGCTGGCAGGGCCCATGCCATCACACTCAAGGTCAGTGCGGCCAAGCCGAGTGTCAATTGATGAAACGAATGCGTCATGACGATGGGTCCCTTTGTTGATTACTTGCTGCCTTTAGGTGGACGGCCGCCGCTCTTGACACATTCGTCCATGGTTTTGTAGCCGGTGAAGTTTTTGGTCTGCTTGTAGCCTGAGCTGGTTTTGTCGTGGCAGATGTTGGACTTGGACTTTTTCACATCCGGCTCGGCTGCTGCTGCTTTGTCCGCAGGTGCGGTCTTGGCTGCGGCTGCGGCTGCGGCTGCGGGGGCAGGTGTGGCGACAGGTGTGGCAGGCTTGGTGTCTGCGGCTTTGGTGTCGGCAGCGAAAGCGCCGGTCAGGCCCAGACAAATACTCAGCAGGGCGAAGGTACGGATTGTTTTAGTCATGAATTTTCTCCTGGAGAAACAAAAAAAGATGCAGGACAGTGTACGCCTGTATTAAGACAAAAGCACAGTGCTTTTACGCGATGATGCTTTTCATATTCAGACCTTTCAGTGTGTTCACGCCATGTGCTGGTGTACTCTAGTGAAGTGTTCACGGCATGTGATGATGTACTTAAGTGAAGGTGTTCACGCCACGCCACGCCGGGACGGTCGCCGCTCACTGCCGCTACGCGCCAATGTTCGCGTCGGCCCGCCCGCCATGTCGTCATCTATTCGCAGGTTTTCTCCGGCAGCAATTCTGTGGTTCGATAAACCAGACAGTCACGGTAAACACAAATTTACGCAAACCATAAAAATCACTGAGGCCGACAGAGGGGGGCGTTTTTTTCGAGCGAAAGCGCAGAAAAAAATCGCACCGGATGGTCGGCCAAAGCGTGACTTCAATGAACCGCAGGAATGCCAAGCTTCTCACTCCATCGCCTGATACACCAACTGCTTGACCATACGGCGGTAATACTGACGCTGCGGCCCCGGTGTCTGCGCCATCAATAAACCGATGACCTGTTCTTTGGGATCAATCCAGAAAAACGTGCCACCCGCCCCGGCCCATGCGTAATCGCCTTCCGAGCCCGGCACACTTGCCATGCCCTGGCCTTGACGCACCATGAAGCCCAAGCCGAAGGTATAGCCTTGCACGCCCATCAGTAATTCACCCGGTTGCACAGGCGTAGCTACTTTCGGGCCGAGGTGATCGGATGTCATCAGCGCCACCGTTGTACGGCTCAAGTAACGCTTGCCATCCAGCGTGCCGCCGTTGAGCAGCATCTGGCAAAAGCGCAAATAGTCATCAGCGGTTGTCGCCAGTCCTGCACCGCCCGAGTCATTGCCCTGCGCCTTGGTCAAGTCCAGCATGGGCGGAAACGGTTTTTGCGTCAGCGGGTCAATCGCCAACGGCTGAGCAATGCGGTGCGCCTTGTCGACCGGCACCACAAACGAGGTGTCTTTCATGCCCAGCGGTTTGATCAGTCGTTCATCCAGCATCACGCTCAAAGGTTTTTTGCCAACCACTTCCAGCACACGGCCCAGCATGTCCGTGGACAAACTGTATTCCCAGGTGCTGCCCGGTTGCCATTGCAGCGGCGCTTTGGCAAAGGCTTCGATTTGCTGCTCAGGTGTCAGCGTGATCCATTTGGCACCGACTTCGTTCGAGAACAAACCTGCATCAATATAGGCCTGACGCACCGCAGGGGAACGCGTGAACTCGGCGTAGGTCAGGCCGGAAGTGTGGCGCAGCAAATCGTGCACCGTGGTGCCGCGCACGGCAGCGACGGTGGCTGTGTTACCGGCTTCCATGGCGTTGGCCATCACGGATTGTTTGGCCAGTTGCGGCAGAAATTTAGACACCGGATCAGCCAGTTGCAACTGACCTTCTTCGACCATCATCATGGCCAGCACCGACACCATAGGCTTGGTCATGGAATATGCGCGAAAAATGGCATCGTGTTTCACGCCTACATCGTCGCTGAACACCACAGCGCCTTTGCGCGCCACCATCACTATCGCACCCGGCATTTGTTTGTTGTCGATTTCTTTTTGAATCAGCGGGCGCAAGCGTTGCAGGCGTTCAGCCGACATACCGACCGAGGCAGGCGAGGCAGAAGGCAGGTCAGCGAATGCCAAAGTGGCAAACGACATAACAGCGCAGGCGATCAGGGTTCGGCGATTCAAGCGGGAAGTCATAGAGTTACCTTTAAGAAAAAATCAATGGGTGTGAACAGCTTTGCGCAGCACGGCCGCATAGCCCGGTGTGAGTTCCATCTGCGGGCCCAGCCCCTGGTTGATCAGCAAACGGTGTGCTTGGCGGAGTTTCCAACAAGGCACAAAGGTGTACAAATGGTGTTCCAGATGGTAATTCACCCAATACGGTGCTACCAAAGCGCGTTCAAACAGATTGGCGAAGGTGGTGCGGGTGTTGCGCAGCCGGTTGTGTCTGTCGCCGGTGACTGCGTGTTCTGCAATATTGCGAATGCGGCTGAACAACAGGAACCAGGTGAGAAGCGGCAGCAGCCACAGCCACACATACAGCATGGGTTGACCCGCAGCCCAGAGCAGGCTTAGCAACAACAGATTGCAAAGGACAAAGGCTTTTTCATGGAGCAGCACACCGCTGACGCCCCGGCCCGACGTCGGGCGCAACTGTGCCGTGCGTTGTTTGATGCCGGTGCGCCCGCTCATGTCGCGCCACACTTTGCGCCACAAGCTAGATGCGCTGATTGGAAACGGCGCTGACAACATCAGATCAGGGTCCTGGTCTTGTTGCGTGTGTCTGTGGTGGCTCAGGTGGTAGGGCCGGTAGTCGTACATGTGCGCGCCCACCGCGCCGCCGCAGAACCAATGTCCGGCAAAGTCATTCAAGCCTGAGTGGCGCATCAGTACGCGGTGCGCTGCATCGTGCATCAGAATGCTTAAACCCAGTTGACGCCCGCCTATCAATGCGCTGCAAACCAGCCAGGTGAGCGGGTTGGGCCAGCGTGCAAACACCAGAATGCACGCGGCTATGACAAGCCAGGCATGCAAGACCAGCAGCATACCGACGACATCAGAGCGGCGGCGTAAATGCATGTCGTCATCTGCCTGCAAAGCTGTCAAGCCGTCGTTGAGCTGTTGAGTGTTGGCTGAGTTCAAGTGACTGTGCCGTTGCCGTTAAAAGCTTGAAGACAGCTGGCCCATGCGCTGTGCAATCGCATGAAACTCTGCCACTGTGTCTTCAATGATTGAGGCGACGCTTTTCACCTCGTGAATCAAACCAGCGGATTGACCGGCCAATGCAGGTGCGGCGTTCATATTGCCGCCGAAATACACCTCTTGAATGCCTTTGAATGCATCCGGCCCCATCAATCCGGCCTCATGTATGGCGGCGGTGAAGTCGGCTTTCAAGGCGCGTATGCAAGGCGAGGATTTGGTGTTCAACATGTAGGTGCCGGTAGCAGCAGCGTTCACAATCGCCTGCTTGTAATTGGCATGCACGGGGCTTTCTAGACTGGCGACAAACCGGGTGCCCATTTGAATGGCTTCTGCACCCAAGGCAAAGGCCGCTGCCATGCCTCTGCCGTCCACAATGCCGCCTGCGGCAATCATGGGGATATCGGTTTGTTCGCGTATGGCTTGCAGCAACACCAGCGTGCTGACCTCTTCCGGGTTTTTGAAACCGCCGCCTTCTGAACCCTCGACCACCAAACCGTCTACACCGGCGTCCACGCATTTCATCGCAGTGTCCAAGGTCGGCACCGCGTGGTAGACAACGATGCCGGCGGCTTTGAGCGGCGCCATGAACTTGGCCGGGCTGCCGGCTGACGTGGTGACAAAGCGTATGCCGGATTCGCAGACGTAGCGCAACATGGCCTCGTCTTTCAAAAAGCGTATCGGCAGGTTCACGCCAAAGGGCAGGCCGCTCTCCAACATGGTTTGAATTTCTCTCTGGCAGTTGGCGGTCTCGCCGGACGAGGTTTCGATGATGCCCAAACCGCCCGCGCGCGATACCGCACCAGCGAGTTGGCTGCGTGCAATCCAGCCCATGGGGGCTTGCAGGATGGGATAGCGTGCGCCTGTGTGTGCGAGTACGCGGTTCATGTGTTGGCTCCGTTTTGTGTTTGGGCATGTTCAACGCGACCGTCAGCGTGTTTGGCAAAACGCTCGGCTTCGCGCGGGTGTACCGGGTCATTCGAAGACCAGGGCCAGCCGCCGAATTCGGTGCGCCGGTAATCGGCAAACGCCTGGTGAATCTCTTCTTGGGTGTTCATCACAAACGGACCGTATTGCGCCACAGGTTCGCCAATCGGGCGCGCCTGCAACATCAATAGTTCGCTTTCCTGGTCGCCGTTGACTAACACCAGGTCTTCACGCGTATTGACTTCAGCAACATGGCGGTTGGATACCTTTTGCCCGCCTATGTGAACCCCGTTTCCCTGAACCACATACAGCTGTCGGCGCGTGTCAGCAAGCTTTGCGCACGGCAGTGTCCAGCTTGCACCGGCTTGCATTCGGATGGTGAAAATGGCCAGGTCGGCGGCCTCATCGCTGGCCCAGGAGTCCGGCGGCGGCGGCAGACCGCGCGCGCCGTCCAACTCGCCTGCGACAACGATGACATCGGTGTGCAAACCCTTGTCGTCGGTATGCCGCACTTTTTGTATGTGTTCATTCCACAGCATGGTGAAGTGCGGTTCGGCCATTTTGCGCCGGGCAGGCAGGTTCAACCAGATTTGAAACAACTCGCAGGGGTTGGGCGCATTCTCGTGGCGCAGCGGAAACATTTCGCAATGAACGATGCCTTTGCCGGCGGTCAGCCATTGCACGTCGCCCGGGCCGAAACGCGCTGTCGCACCTAGCGAATCTGAGTGGTCAATATGTCCTTGCCGCACGATGGTCACGGTCTCGAAGCCCCGGTGCGGGTGGGAGGGAAAGCCGGGAATGGTTTGCCCGTGGTACATGCTCCAGCCGTCTTTGTTGGCGAAATCGCTGCCGATTTGCCGCCCGGCTAGCGAGGCCGCCGGACCCATGAGTGCATTACCGGCAGGGTAATGGTCGACGTGGTGCACGCAAAACAAAAACGGGTCGATGGTCTGCCATGGGAAGGAAAGCGGGGCGAGGTGGAGGACGGGCGTGTTTTTCATGGTGTGGCAAGGTTATCAGAGCCTGGAGCGTTGCATTAAATACACAAAATCACAAATTAACGGTACTTAAATTATTAAAAATTACAAAAAAATTAAAATTAGTAATACATTAAGTTAATTTATCAAGTAATATTTAACACATTGATGTTCTTTTCTTAAAAGGAGTCTCAGCATGAACAACCCGGAACCCATTACACCCGCCTCGTGGGGCCTGGTCAGCAGTCTGGCCGAATTGCACCAGTGGGAGCTTGAGAACCTGCCTTTGCTGTCCACCTTGACTGGACGCCACCTGTACTACCGCATGGCCGAAGAAACCTTTCACCCCGAAGAAGCTTTGACCAAGGCGCTGAAAGACTTGTTCGGCGGCGCGCATTTCACTGAAAAAGCCTTGCGCAGTCGCATGCGTGAGATGGAGCGTGACGGTTTGATCGAAACCATCACCCGCCAAAGCGATGCGCGGTCCAAACAACTGATACCGACGTCTAAGTTTCATCAATTGCTGGAAGCGCACGCCGAGCAGGTCAAACGCACCTTTGACAAGCATTTTTTGCTCATTGAGAAATAAGCACGGTTTCTTAAGTCGCCATCTCACAAGTACAGGTATTCCATGGAAGAAAAATACTCACTTAAAGTCATACAAAACGGCCAAACCACTTTGGCGCGTCAGGTGCGCAGTGGCGCAGGCGCCAACGGCCAGGCGCTGGTGGTCAAGGCTCAGGACGCTGCGGCCACTTACCAGTTGGTGAATCCCGTCACCTTGACTTCACCACCCAAATTGCAGTTCAAGCGCAAGGGCGATGACTTGCAAATTTCCTTGCCGGGCGGCGACAGCGACATGCCGGATCTGGTCATACAAAACTACTTTGCCGTAGAGGGCAACGCGGTCAAAGGCGTCAGCCAGAACGGCGAATGGATGGCTTACGACACCTCGGTGTTTGTGCCCAAGCCTGTGGCGCCCGGCGACAAACCGGTCAAAGCCTTGAACCCGGATAGCCCCGCAGCGGTGGCCTTGGGCGAAGCACCTTTGTCCGCGCTGGTCAAATTTGACAGCCCCATGGGTTTGGCTGCCATAGGCGGCGGTGCGCTGGCCTTGGGCACCATGGGCAAAGGCGGCGGCTCCGGCACGCCCTCTACTACGAACAACACAGATGCTTTGTCGGTGATCAAAAGCTATGCCGGGGCCTCAAGCAGCGCGGTGCAGCCGACAGCGGCGCAATACACGGCGGCGGGAGTGACTGTGCCTACCGGCGAGCAGCATCCCCACCGGCAGGGCGAGACACAGCGTCTTCAAAAACGCTGAAATTGACTTGAAAAGTATTCTTTTTGTGTGCCAGTGCATGAATTCAGACCCGCTGCAAACAGCAGCTTTCAGGATGTATTCATGGAATCGGCACGGTCAGGGGGAATTCAAATGCCGAGGCGGAAATAAAAGCCGGGGGTACCTCAGTCTGGCGTGTGGCCTTGTGCCTCCGAAATGACCGCTTCAACCCTGAGTCTGTTGACGCAATGGGCAAGGAAAGCTACATTTGTAGCAAATTGCTTCAAGGAGAAGTTTGTGAGCATGCCCGTCAGAATCGACAGTGATTTGTACGACCAGGCCAAATCACACGCAGGCGCTGAGCGCCGCACCATCGCCGGACAGATTGAGTTTTGGGCTTTGATAGGCAAAGCCGCGCTGGACAACCCGGACTTACACATAGATTTTGTGCGGGATTTGTTGGTCGCCAAAGCCGAAGACAAGTCCTTGGCTACACCGTTTGTGCCTGAAGACCTTGTGTGATGGCTACCCAGCCGGTGCAAGTTACCCAGTCGTCAGCATTTGCAAGAAGTTACAAAAAACTTCATAACCGTCAGAAACAGGACGTGAATTCAGCGGTTCAAGTCATCGTTGCCGACCCACTTGTCGGAGAGGGCAAGCGGGGCGATTTGGCCGGAGTGTATGTTTACAAGTTCAAAATTCAGGCCCAACTGATGTTGCTGGCTTATGAGTTTGATCCCGCTACGCGCCACTTGTTGTTATTGGGGACGCATGAAAATTTTTACAGAGAGTTAAAGCGCTGATTTTTCCCGGTCCTTGTCAACTGCTGAGCAACCTGTGACTCAGCGCCGCTCTGCAATGGTGATGCGGTGTAGCAAGCGCCGGTGGCCCTCGTAGCCGCCGGTGGCCGCGTGTATCAGGCAGCGGTTGTCCCACATCAACAGCATGTCGGTCGACCAGCGGTGGCTGTAGACAAACTCCGGTCGCGCCTGATGCTGGAACAAATACATCATCATCTCGTCGGATTCAGTCTCGGGCCAGCCCTCAATGCCCAGCGTATAGCCGGGACTGACATACAAGGCGATGCGCCCGGTCTCGGGATGTACTCGGGCGATGGGTTGTAACTGTGTTTTGAGGGCAGAGTCGTCGTATTTGATGGCCATGGAACGACCGGATTCGCGGTCTTTCTCCCCGTAGGCACCGTCTTTTGAGTAGCCGCGCCGCGCCGAATGTATGCCCATGGCGTCGCGCAAACGCGTTTTCACATCGCCGGGTAGCGCGTCCCAGGCGGCGTATTGGTTGGCGAACAAGGTGTTGCCCCCGTGCGGCGGAATGATGCTGCCCAGCAATACCGTGGCCGCGGGCGGCGAGGGCATGAAGCTCCAGTCCGAATGCCAAGCCTCGGCAAAGATACGGGTTTTTTCGTCGGCCTCGCGCCGCACCTGCGCCACATGCGGGTGGCCGGGCATGGCTTCAAAGTAAGGGTCTTCGCCGTACGGGCCCATGCCGTGGGCGAAGCGCTCCAGGTCGGTGATGGACATAGCCTGAGCGGGAAAGACCAGCAACTGGTGTTGCAGCCAAGTCTGACGCAATGCGTTCAGCGTGGTGGTGTCAAGCGGCTGCGTCAGGTCTATACCGAGAACCACAGCACCTAGCGGGGCGTCGATTTTTTCGACAGAGAAGGTGGAACTGTTCATAGCGGCAGACCTTTGAAAGATCATGCAGCGAATGCAGCATGTGTGACAGAAAATTTTCTCGCCAGCACTTCATACGAAATCTCACCGGTGATTTCAAAACCATTTTCGGATAGAAGTTCAGGGACCAGGCTCTCCAGTTTTGCAGAGAGCAATTCCATGGTTTCAGCTTCGGTGGCCAGGCCGGGAACATCATCTGAGGTGGCAACCCAAACAGCAGCTTCGTCATCCCATTCAGCGCGAATAAAGTAAATTTTCTGCATATTGAAATTCCTTGGTTGTTCGGTTTAAACACAGATAACCGCGCTTAATCTCAGTGTGATGTTGCCCTGCAAAATCAAATGTGGATGAGTTTAATGCTTGTTGATTGCTTCATGGACGAGATTACTCACCACATTCAACCGCTGCGAATGCCAGGGCTCGGGCACGCGCGAATTGGTCAGGTAGGCAAAAGACACGCCGC
>CAISPG010000068.1 GCA_903887325.1 uncultured Burkholderiales bacterium
AACGAGAGCATTGAAAAGACATTAGGAATAGAATTCAAAAATCGGGGCAGCGCCGACCAGCTGCATGAAAACTGAGTGCAACTTAAACTGGCATCAAGTTTGTCTTGCTCTTGGGGTCCACTTCAGGATATTGGCGATGCAACTCCGAAAACTGGGCCAGCTGTATCACAGCACCAAGAATTCTTTGATTTTCAGCAAATTCAAGCTCAACAATTTCATTCATAAAACGGTAAATAAGTTTTTATTCATACGAAATAATAATATAAAAATAGTATTTTAGTATTATTACAATTGAGTGAAGAATTCATGACTCCATCCATCTAGGAACACTATTAAGTGCCATTAAACAGGAGCAAAATTCTTCTTAAAGGCTAACTATTTACACAGTGGAATGCAACGCTGGATGTCTTGATAAGTGAGGATCGGCAGGTAAAAAGGCAAAGCCCAAAAGCTCGCCAAGCGGAAAGCGCTGGAATCGACGATTCGTATGGACTGCTTCCCATCACAACAGGTTAAGCTGTCCACTCGCCCCCACTTCAACAAGCCAACAAGCAAAAAACCGTTTGAACTTTTCTGATTTCAACCTCTCCCCCGCGCTGCAAGCCGCCGTGACCGACATGGGTTTGTATGCGCCCACCCCCATTCAGGCGCAAGGCATTCCTCCTGCGCTGCAAGGCCGCGATGTGTGGGCCACTGCGCCCACCGGCTCGGGCAAAACACTGGCGTTTGCGCTGCCGCTGTTGCAGCAACACGTGTTGCAGCCGCGCCAAACCAACTTTCGCCGTCCCGTTCGCAGTTTGGTGTTGGTGCCCACACGCGAATTGGCGGTGCAAGTGGGCGGAGTGCTGACGCATCTCTCCTACAAGCCGGGGCTGAAAGTCGCCGTGGTGTTTGGCGGTGTTTCTATTAATCCGCAAATGATGGACTTGCGTGGCGGTGCAGATATCGTGGTGGCCACGCCGGGGCGTTTGCTGGATTTGGCCGATCAAAACGCGCTGCGACTGAATGACCTGCAACACCTTGTCCTGGACGAAGCCGATCGCTTGCTGGACTTGGGCTTTGCCGATGAATTGCAACGCGTGTTGGCGCTGTTGCCTGCAAAGCGTCAGACCTTGTTGTTCTCCGCCACCTTCGCGCCCGAGGTCGAAGCGCTCGCGGCCAACTTGCTGAGCGATCCGGTGCGCATCACCGTGGAAGCGTTTGAAGCCCACAAGCCGGACATCAGCCAACGCGCGATTCGCGTGGATGACAAAAAGCGCGGTGCCTTGCTGCGCCACCTGATGACAGAACACGACTGGAAGCAGGTGATGGTGTTTGTCGCCACGCGCTACGCCTGCGAGCATGTGGCCGGCAAGTTGTACAAAGCAGGTATTTTTGCCACGCCGTTTCATGGCGAGATGAGCCAAGGCGCGCGTCAAGATGTGCTGCGCGATTTCAAGGCTGGCCGCTGGGACGTGGTGGTCACCACTGATCTCGCCTCGCGGGGCATAGACATCGCCATGCTGCCCGTGGTGGTGAATTACGACTTGCCGCGTTCAGCCACCGACTACACCCACCGCATTGGCCGCACCGGTCGAGCGGGTGCGCACGGCGACGCGGTGAGTTTTGTCACTGCAGAAACATTGGCGCATTGGCAACTGATACAAAAACGCGAAAGCCTTTCGCTTGATTTAGAACACGTGCCGGGCTTCGAGCCTTTGGATGAACCGCCTGCACCGCAAGGCAACGGTGGTGTCAAAGGGAAAAGGCCGAGTAAGAAGGATAAGTTGAGGGCGAAAGCAGCGCTTGGTTGAGCATCGCCAGGAGCCATGAGCAAGCCTCTAAGCTTTCAGTTGTGATGCCCGCTGTTTCCTCCTTAAGGAAGGCGAAGTTGCGTGAATGTTTGCGACTTTCAATCCCGGCGTAAGTACTTGAAAAATATAAATAAAATCAAATTATTGCGAGATAATTTGCGACTTTATTTGCGAGAATGTTTTCAGGCTATGCACAGAAAGGAGCGCAGTATTTATGAGCAAGCAAACAGTTAAGCAGGCCATTCCCAAATTCAAAACAGAGGCACAAGAGCGTGCCTATTGGGAAACTCACGATTCCAGCGACCATCTGGACTGGACGAAGGCGAAAAAGGCAACACTGCCCAAGCTGCGCCCGGGCACCGAAATCAGGCAATAGACAACTGGTAACTGTCAGCCAGCACAACAGGACGTAAAGAACGTTCGTTTTTTTCCATACGCACCAAACCGTAATGGGACATGGTTTTCAGGGTGCGCGACAGATTGCCTTGTTTGCGTCCTGTCATTTGCGCCAATTCACTGATGGAGTTTGGATTCGATTGACGAATCACGTCCAGCATGGCGCGGTTCTCGTCGCTCAACACCTCGGCCAGCGAACGCATAGACGTAAACCAAACTTTCGGATCTGATGGCTTGGGTTTGATTTCACCCTTGGCAATGGCCAAAACGCGCTGACGGATTTTTTGCTGAGAAGCAATACCGATCTTGATGACTTTCATTTGGATTTGACCTCTTTCAACACTGAATCAACTTCAGTAAAAAAATCTGATAACAACTGATAGGCATCGACAAACTCGTAGGGAACACCTTTGTCAGAAGCATGCCGGTGCTTGTGATCAAAACTCATGCGTTGTCCTGCATATTTCATTCCTCTTACTTTGATGGCGTGGGCATTGTCGTAACCCAAAATGCGCGTCCCGTCAGGTGCATGCAAAGTCAGCGAGTAGCGTATGGCGTGTGGAATTTCTGCGGAAGCAGCAACCTCCCATGCATCAATCTTGACCCAAAAACCGTCCTCCTGATCAATGACCTGACCATGAAGGTCAAGCAGCGTTCTGATTTGATGGTTTTTCATGATCGTAGCATATCAATATATCATATATTTGGCGATAGATTTTTGAGCTTTTTAGGACGTTGATATGTAGCGAATTTAGTGAATTTATAGGTGATAAAAAAATCCTCAAAGGCTTGATGCCACCGAACACAAGATGAAGGGCTTTTACAGCAAAAAATAATTAGATGATTATTTCTTCGCCCTCTCCTCCTCCCTCAACCTCAACACCCTCCTCTGCACTTTCCCCGTGGTCGTCATCGGCAACTGATCGATGAACTCGATTTCCTTGGGGTATTCATAAGGCGCGAGCAGGCCACGCACATGCTGCTGCAACTGCGCCACCAACGCATCTGACGGCGCAAAGCCAGCGGACAACACCACATAGGCTTTCACCAAATTGCCGCGCTCGGCATCCGGCTTGGGCACGACAGCAGCATTGGCCACCGCCGGGTGTTTCACCAAACAGTTTTCAATTTCGCTCGGACCTATGCGGTAACCGGCTGCCTTGAATACATCGTCAGCACGCCCTTGGTACCACAGGTAGCCGTCAGCATCGCGCGTGGCCAGGTCGCCGGTGCGGCACCAGTCGCCAGTAAATTTGCGCGCGGTCGCGTCCGGCTGGTTCCAATAGCCGAGAAAGAAAATCGGGTCGGGCTGGCCATGCACATCCAAGCGGTGCACCGCCACGTCGCCGGGCACGCCGTCGGCGCATTCATGTCCTTCCTCGTCAATCACCGCCACGCGGTGCCCGGGGTAGGCCCGGCCCATGCTGCCGGGTTTGGCAGGCCAGCCTATGCCATCACGGGTGTCGCCGTTCATGGCGCAGTTACCAACGATGTAGTTCACTTCTGTCTGGCCAAACATTTCGTTCACAGTGACACCGAGTTCATCGCGGCAATAGCTAAACACGGTGTCGCCCGCGGCCTCGCCCGCACTCATGATGGCTTGCAAGTCCAACTGAAAGCGCGCCTGCGGCGAGGGGTAGGCCTTCATCATGGCCTTTAATGCCGTGGGAAATAAAAACGCATGCGTGACTCGGTGTTCTTGCATCAATGAAAACGCCAGATCGGCCGAGAAACGCCCCGGCCAGGCAACGATGGGCCGGCCGAAATACAGGGTCGGCAACAAAGCGTCCATCAGGCCACCGGTCCAGGTCCAGTCGGCGGGTGACCACATCACGGCATGGCTCCCGCTGGGTAAATCGCCATGCCCGATTGGCTCGACCGAAGAGGTAGAAAAACCAAACCAGTTTTGGCTGCACACAAATCCGCTGAGATTGCCTATCAGCGCTTGGTGCGGAATCAACGCGCCTTTGGGCGGGCCGGTGGTGCCGCTGGTGTAAATCAAGAGCGCCGCGTCGGTGGCCAAGGTGTTGAACAAGGGCCAAGCAGTCGCGCCGCTGCTTGCCTGATGGTCAAAACTGACATCGCCGAAGCCCGGATCTATGCCCACCACACACCGCAACGCTGGGCAATCTTTTTTCAAACTGTCAACGGTGGGGGCAGACACCGCATCCACCACAGCCAGCACCGCTTCTGAATCCTGCAAACGGTACAGCAGCGCATCCGGCCCAAACAACTGCGACAAGGGCATGGCAACCGCGCCCATTTGCAAAATAGCGATATAGGCCACGGCGGTTTCAAAACGCTGGGGCAAGACCACGGCCACACGGTCGCCGGGTTTGACGCCTTGCGATGCCAACACATGGCTGAGCGCATCCGCAGCAGTTTGCAACTGCGCGTAACTGTAGGCACGGCCCTCGCCTGCGGCTGCCTGATGCAGCAACACGGCTGTGCTTGATGCATGTGCGGGCGATGCCGCCCAACGGCGCGAACACACGAGTGCAATGTTGAAATGCTTGGGCACCGACCAGCGAAAGCTGCTGTGCATCAGCGGGTGGTTGTCTGTTGTGTGACCGGCGGTCATGCGCTACATCCTTATGATAGGGTGAATGTACCAAGTAAAAAAAGCCTCGCGCACCGGCTTTATCAAGTTGCGCCATTTGAATTACCACGTGCGCGAATGGGGCACACCGCGTCCCGGGCAGTTGCCACTGTTCATGGTGCACGGTTGGATGGATGTCAGCGCTTCCTTTCAGTTTGTGGTGGATGCCATGCAGCAAGACCGCCACATCATTGCGCCGGACTGGCGCGGTTTCGGCCTGACCGATGTGGGCGACGTCGACTGCTTCTGGTACCCGGACTACCTGGCCGATCTGGATGCGTTGATCGACCATTTCCAGCCCGAGGGCCAGATTGATTTGCTCGGCCACAGCATGGGCGGCACGATAGTCTCCATGTATGCCGGCGTGCGGCCCGAGCGCATACGCAAACTGATCAACCTGGAAGGTTTCGGCATGGCGGCCAGCCGTGCGTCGCAAGCGCCCGGTCGTTATGCCAAATGGTTGAACCAGGTGAAGTCGTTGCGCAACGGCGGCATAGGCCTGCGCAGTTACCCCGACACCGAAGCCGTGGCAGATCGCCTGATACGCACCAACCCGCGCCTGAGCACGGACAAAGCGCAATGGCTGGCGCAGTACTGGGCCAAAGAAAACGCCGACGGTATGCTGGACATTCTGGGTCATCCGGCCCACAAAATAGTCAACCCTTATTTGTTCCGGGTAGATGAAATGCTGGCGCTATACCGCAACATCAGCGCCCCGGTGCTCAATGTCGAGGCCAGCCAGAACGACCTGGAAAAATGGTGGGAAGGCAAATACTCACTCGACGAATTCCACGAGCGGCTGCAATCTATTACTGACTTGCGCTCGGTGACGATTGCCGACGCCGGTCACATGATGCACCACGACCAGCCGCAGGTGCTGGCGCAACACATCGAGGCGTTCTTGCAGCAGCCATGACCCAGGTCGATGTGCTGATCATCGGCGCGGGGGCGGCCGGCTTGTTTTGCGCCGGTGTGGCGGCACAACAGGGCTTATCCGTGTTGCTGCTCGATCATTACCCCAAGGTGGCGGAGAAAATCCGTATCTCCGGCGGCGGGCGCAGCAACTTCACCAACAAAGACATAGACCCGCGCGCGCCGCACACGCATTTTTTGGGCGAGAACCCCATGTTCGCTCGCAGCGCGCTCAGCCGTTACACGGCGCAGGATTTCATCGCGCTGATGCAAAAACACAGCGTGCCTTTCCATGAAAAACACAAAGGCCAGCTGTTTTGCGACAACAGTGCGCAAGACCTGATTGATATGCTGCTGCGCGAATGCGAGGCCGGTGCCATGGGCGGCTCGGTCACGCGCTGGCAGCCGTGCAGTTTGCTGGGTGTGCAATTCAGCGATGCGCCCTCGCCGCACTATGTGGCCGACACGGCCCAAGGCCAGGTGCAAGCCAGTGCCGTGGTGGTGGCAACCGGCGGTTTGTCCATCCCCAAGATTGGCGCCACCGACATCGGCTACCGGCTGGCCAAACAGTTCGGTTTGCGTGTGGTCGAGCCGCGCCCGGCGTTGGTGCCGCTCACGTTTTCCGCCGCAGATTGGCAGCCGTTCACGGCGCTGGCCGGGCTGTCGCTGCCGGTGGCCATGCAAACCGGCGAAGGCAAAAAACCCACGTTGTTCAATGAAGACCTGTTGTTCACCCACCTGGGCTTGTCGGGTCCGGCGGTGTTGCAAATTTCCAGCTATTGGCAGACGGGCACGCCCATCCGCCTGAACCTGTTGCCCGACATCGATTTGACTGACGCGCTGCTGCAAGCCAAGCAGACATCGAAGAAAAACCTGGCCAACACCTTGGCCGCTTGGCTACCGTCGCGCTTGGCCGACACCTGGACGGCCGGGCACAGTGACTGGCAGCGCAACTTGCCCGACACGCCGGACAAGGCCTTGCAGCGTTTGGCGGCCTCCCTGCAATCTTGGGCGCTGACCCCGTCTGGCACCGAGGGCTATGCCAAGGCCGAGGTGACCGCCGGAGGTGTCGACACCCGGGATCTGTCCCAGCAAACCATGGAATCCAAGCAAAACGGCCTGTATTTCATAGGCGAAGTGGTGGATATCACCGGCTGGCTGGGCGGCTACAACTTTCAATGGGCCTGGGCCAGCGCACATGCTTGCGCAAAAGCCTTGGCAGCCCGGTTTAAACCGCTATAATTTGCGGTTTGGCGGATCAGCCCCTTGCGTTGAGCCCCCGACACCCCCGTAACACCGCTGCCCGGCTTTGAGGCCCGATCTTCTTCAAACACCTGGCGTGCACATTTTGAAAATTGTTGTCAATGACCACCATCCGTGTAAAAGAAAACGAACCCTTTGACGTGGCACTGCGCCGCTTCAAGCGCACCATTGAAAAACTGGGCCTGCTGACCGATTTGCGCGCCCGCGAGTTCTACGAAAAACCCACCGCCGAGCGCAAACGCAAAAAGGCAGCTGCTGTCAAACGCCACTACAAGCGCGTTCGCAGCATGCAGTTGCCCAAAAAGCTGTACTGATATTCACAGGCCTTGGCCTGATCAGGCTCGCCCGGACCAGTCCGCGCGGGCCTTTTTCTTTTTCCCAGGAGACACACCATGAGTTTGAAAGCCCAGATCACCGAAGACATGAAAACAGCCATGCGCGCCAAAGACAGCGTTCGCCTGGGCACCATCCGTTTGTTGCTGTCGGCGATGAAGCAAAAAGAAGTGGACGAACGGGTGGAACTTGATGACGTCATGGTCATCGCCATCGTCGATAAATTGATCAAACAACGCAAAGACTCGGTCGCCGCCTACCTTAGCGCCCAGCGCCAGGACCTGGCCGATGTGGAAAGCGCGGAAATTGCCGTGTTGCAGGCCTACCTGCCGCAACGCCTGTCGCTGGAAGAAGTGCAGAAAGAAGTGGCGGCCATCGTGGCTGAACTCGGTGCCAACGGCCCCGGCGACATGGGCAAGGTCATGGGCGCGGTGAAAACACGTTTGGCCGGCAAAGCCGACATGGGCCAGGTGAGTGCGGCGGTCAAGGCGGCATTGTCTTAATTAGCAGTCCCCATTGTGGGGACTCTTCTTTTTTTACTCAAACAAATTCAAATACTCAAGAAAGGCAGATCTCAAGCCGAATCTAGAGTTATGAAAGCTGAACAATTTATAGAATTTGCGAATAACTTTGCAAAAGCCAGCGCTAAAACATCCAGC
>CAISPG010000069.1 GCA_903887325.1 uncultured Burkholderiales bacterium
CTGGCACTCAACAGGTACAAGCAGGGGGCAGTCAGTTATCTGGAAGTCACCATTGCGCAAACCAACGCCTTGCAGTCGGACCGTATGCTGGTAACGCTGCAATCACAAATGCTGCTGTCTAGTTTGGGCCTGGTCAGGGCGCTGGGTGGCGGCTGGGAAAAACCTGCCTCTGATTTGCAAAAAGATTCATGAATGAAGTGTCGACTAACACGACACCGGCTTGGTTTGGAATGGCGGGTTCCGCCCCGATCAGCCCGACATTTGGGATGTCAACGAGCGCCGCAACCTGCCCTTGCAGCACCTGAAAGCGCTGTCAGGCATCAACGTGGAATTCATCAGCCTGCAAAAAGGCGAGCCCGCCGAGTCCGAGTTCAGGCAAGCCGTCGCCAGCGGCTGGGACGGACCGGTCATACATGACCATGTGCATGAACTCAAAGATTTCTCTGACACCGCCGCGCTGGCTGCTGGAGCGCGAGGACAGCCCTTGGTACCCGAGTTTGAAAATTTACAGACAAACTTCCCCGGGTGGCTGGGACGACGTGATGCAAAGGGTACGGGCGGATTTGCGGGAACTGGCTTCTCGGAATGCCAAAAAGTGAAAAACAACACTTTTTGACTTTATATTTAAAAATATTGGTACTAAAATACAATTTACGAAAAAATCTTCATTTTCAGCATGTTGTCCTATGACAACGAGATGACTATTTATATGCGCAAAGCCTTTGCTTGGTGCTAGGGGGTCTGGTCAAATAGCGACAGCTTCCTAAATGGAGGTTGGCCCGGGGATCCGGTGGTTTGCTTGCAAACCGCAGTTCCGGAGCCCTTTGTTTAACCCTTGGAGAAATTTGAAATGAAAAAAACCCTCGTTGCAATCGCAGCAGTTGCAGTCACCACTGGCGCAATGGCTGAAGCCACCCTGACTGGTAGCGTACAAGCTGGTTCCAACCAAACGTCAATCAGCACATCAGGCAGCCCCACAGTAAACACGCTTAATTTTGAAGATTCAAACGGCAACACCGTGTTCAACATCGGAGACACAGAAGATCTGGGCGGCGGCTTGATGTTCAAGGGCAACATAGCCGTTGAAACTGGACTTGCCTCACAGACCATATCTAATGGCCACGGTGTGAACGAAACCTACGCCAGTCTGACTGGTGGTTTCGGCGGCATCAAAGTCGGCGCATTGCAATCACCGCAATTTCAGGCTGTTGCCGCAGGTGATGCAGGCGGCGGTTTTTTGATCAGCAACCTCGTTGGTACCAATAATACCCATCAAGGCGATTCAGGCACATTGGTTCTGTTGCAAACAAAATCTTTTCAGTACACAACACCAACATTTGTTGATGGCCTGTCACTGAAATACCAATATGGCGCAAGTGCGGCGGCTGATAACATTGGTGATGCAAATCACTTCGCTGGTGACTATAAAACTGGTGCTTTCGCAGCCGGTGTTGCATATTCAACCTACAAGTTTTCAGCTGCTTCTACTACAGACAAAGCAACCACCTACTATGCCACTTATGACTTTGGTCCAGTCAAACTCCAAGCTTTGTGGGGCAAGGCAGAGATCTCTGGTTATGATGATGTGAACTCATCATCAATTGGTTTCCAGGTTCCCGTGGGTGCAGCCACATTCATGTACAACCATGGCTCTAGCGACGGTGCGGTTTACAACGTTTACACCAGCACCGGTGCGGTTACCGGCAACCGCTTAGTTTCAACAGTTGATCAAGCTGGCGATTTCATTGGTGTGAGTTACGCACTCAGCAAAAGAACAACCGCTTATGCTGCTTTTTACAAAGC
>CAISPG010000070.1 GCA_903887325.1 uncultured Burkholderiales bacterium
CGGCAATTTCCTTGATCAGGAACTCAACCTGCTTTTGCTTGGCGGTCTGCGGCATAGGGTTGTATTCGCCGTTTGACACGATCTGGGTCGGAATCGGCGAGCGGAACGCTGCTTCGTCAGCAGGCAAACACTCGTCGAACTCTCTTTCAGTCATGGAAACGCCGAAGGGACGTTGCTTATTTGTCATAAAGTCTCCTGGTTATGGTTAAGGAATGAAGGCCCGATAAATAGTGCACAGGTCTTAGTACCTACAGCAATACACATGCCCGAAGACGAGGGTGTTTACGTGAGCGGGAATACCCTGGGAATTAAGCGGATTCGCAAATACAAGGCGATATTGACCAGCCTAGAGCTTATTTAACGGTCAACTGTCACACCATGTGTAACAGTTGGTTGAACTCGCCATTTAATTTAATCTGATGATTTCGATTAGGACATCAATAAAGCTTGCGCATTCTTTACCGCACCCACACCACTGAGTTTCATGGACAGTTGCAATTCATCAATCAGTATTTGCAAGGCGTGTCTGGCACCTGCTTCACCAGCCACGGCCGCGCCGAACAAAACCGCTCTTCCCACCGCCACAGCCTGCGCGCCCAGCGCGCGCGCCTTCAGGATATCCACGCCTCTGCGAACACCCGAGTCAATGATCACATCCACCTTGCCTGCGAGTTCTTTCGCAATGGCGGGTAATGCAACTGCGGTGGCCAAAGCGCCGTCGAGTTGCCGACCGCCGTGGTTGGAAATCCATACCGAGTCCACACCCAGGCTGGCAAGCCGCGCCGCATCCAGTGGGTGCTCGACGCCTTTGACCAGCAGCTTGCCTTTCCATTGATCCCGCAGTCTGGACAAGTCTTCCCAGCTGAATGCAGCATCCAGGCTTTGGCCGACTTTGGCGGCGATGGTCAAGTCTGCATTTTGCTGGCCCATATAGCCTTTGACGTTTTGAAATTGCGGCGAGCCGTGGCGCAACATTTGCCAGGCCCAGCCCGGGTGGGTCATGCCGCTGATGACTTGTTTGAGACTGATTTGCAGCGGTATGGAAATACCATTTTTTAAATCCCGCTCGCGTTTGCCTCCGGCTTGCAAGTCCACCGTGACCACCAGCGCGCTATAGCCTGCGGCCCATGCTCTTTCCACCAATTGTTCGTTGAACGAACGGTCTTTCAGCACATAGAGTTGAAACCAGAGTTCGCCTTGCACCGCATCGGCCATGGTTTCCATCGCCGTGTTCGACATGGTGGACAAGGTGTAGGGAAGTCCGTGCGCGGCCGCAGCACGCGCAATCGCAATGTCAGCATTCGGCCAGGCCAGCATGCAAGAGCCCATGGGCGCAATTACGATGGGCGCCTTGGCCTCTTTACCCAGCAATGACGTGCTTGTATCCGGCGCGCTGACATCATTCAATATGCGCGGCGTGATTTTGATGCGCTCGAAGGCTGCGCGGTTGTCGCGCAAAGTGATTTCGTCTTCCGCGCCGCCGTCAATAAATTCAAACACGGTTTGCGGCAAACGTTTTTGCGCCAGCAAGCGCAAATCTGCAATGCTGAACGCTTTCGCGAGTCGGGAATCTGTGTGTTTCATAGGACGGGTTTGTCTTGAAGGAAGGAAGAAATTTGAGTCTCAGGAGTCTACACACAGTGGCATGCAGATTTATTCACCGAATAAATCAACTATCTGCTGCCTGAGCCAAAGATTGGCCGGTTCCCGGTTGTACTTGGCGTGCCAGAACAGGCTGATGGCAATGTCCGGCAATTTGAACGGCAGGGGCGATATTTCCAGTTGAAAAGGATCAGCACACTTGTATGCAAACCGCTCGGGCACGGTGGCAATCAAGTCCGAGCTTTGCAGAATATGGCCAACCGCCACAAAATGCGGCACATGCAAATGTATGTCGCGGGCTATGCCTTTGCGTGTCATCCAATCGTCTATTTCGCTGTGGCCGGTGTTGACCGATGTCACGCCCACATGCGGCAGCGATTTGTATTGCGCCAAACTGATGGGGTTGCGGGCCTCAGGGTGGCCTTGGCGAAACATGCACACATAACGCTGCTTGAACAATCGCCTTTGAAAAAAACCGGTAGTCAGGCCGGGCAGCAAGCCGATAGCTATGTCCACGTTGCCAGCAGCCATGTCGTCACTCAAGTGGCCGCTGTTGTGGCGCAAGCTGCTGATCTTGATGTGCGGCGCCAGGCGTGACAGCGTGGCTATCAAGGTAGGCATGAAGTAGATCTCGCCTATGTCGGTCAAGCCCAGCGTGAAGGTGCGCTCGCTGGTGGCGGGGTCGAAACTGTCGCGCTGGTTCAAGGCGTTTTGCAAGGTGTTCAGCGCATAGCCTATGGGTTCGATCAAATGCAAGGCGTAGGGCGTGGGTTCCATGCCGCGCGAGGTGCGGACAAACAATTCATCTTTCAATAACGCACGCAATCGTTTCAGCGCATTGCTGACAGCGGGCTGGGACAAACCCAGCTTCTCAGCTGAGGTGGACACACGCCGGTCCATCAGCAGCTGATTGAAGATGACCAGCAGGTTCAGGTCGATTTGTCGGAGATCCATGGCTCACCCTTTATTCATGAAACAAATATAACTTATATGATTTAGCGTGTTTACTTATAACGCTGTCATGCCCACAATGTCTGCATTCCCACTCAAGGCACATGACATGGAACTCGTGGTGCAGCCAGGCAAGCTGAGGCTAAACATTCAAAGCGGACAAAATCTGCTGGATGTGCTGCGCGACAACGACGTGCCCATTTCCTACAGTTGCATGTCCGGGCGCTGCGGCACTTGCCGTTGCAAAGTCACCCAAGGCGAAGTCCGGTACAGCGGCCCCGAGGCCGGTCGCCCTGACAGGGACACCGACATTCATGTGCTGGCCTGCCAATCGGTGTTGACTGAGAGTTGCACGATTGAAATTCCCGACATGGACGAGGTCATCGTCCATCCGGCCAAAATCATCAAAGGCACGGTCACAGTCATGGAGTCTTTGACCCACGACATTCGACGTGTGCGTATCAAGCCTGCCAAACCCATGGCGTTTTCGCCGGGACAGTACGCCACGCTGCAATTCACACCGGCCCTGTGGCCGCCGGTCAGCGAAGTGGTTTGGTGACCGATGCGATACAAAACGATTTGCCTGATTTGAAAGACATGGTTGGGTATTTTTGCGGCGCACCGGCCATGGTGGAAGCACTCAGCAGTTTGGCTCAAACACTGGGCATGCCGCCTGAAAAAATCCGTGCAGATGCGTTTTACCCCTCGGGTATTTGATTGAAGGAAATTTGTCATGACACAAACCACTGTTTTTCCTGTGGACCCCAAGTGGGAAGGCGAGGGCACCAGCCGCATTCCTTTTTGGGCTTACACGCGCGAGGACTTGTACAAAAAAGAGTTAGATAATTTTTTCTACAACAAGCACTGGTGTTATGTGGGACTGGAAGCAGAGATACCGAACGCGGGTGACTTCAGGCGCACGGTGGTGGGTGAGCGCTCGGTCATCATGGTGCGCGACCCGGACGGCAGCATCAACGTGATTGAAAACGTGTGCGCGCATCGCGGCATGCGTTTTTGCCGCGAGCGTCATGGCACGGCAAAAGATTTTTTGTGTCCTTACCACCAATGGAATTACAGCGTCAAAGGCGATTTGCAAGGCGTGCCTTTTCGCCGTGGCGTCAAGCAAGACGGCAAGATCAACGGCGGCATGCCCAAAGATTTCAAAGTCGAAGAACACGGTCTGACCAAGCTGAAAGTGGCGACACGCGGCGGCGTGGTGTTCGCGTCCTTCGACCACGACATTGAATCTTTGGAAGATTTTCTAGGCCCGGTCATATTGAGTTACTTTGACCGCACATTCAACGGTCGAAAGCTGAAAATTTTGGGCTACCGCCGTCAACGCATTCCGGGTAACTGGAAGCTGATGCAAGAGAACATCAAAGACCCTTACCACCCGGGTTTGTTGCACACCTGGTTTTCCACTTTCGGACTTTGGCGTGCTGACAATAAATCTGAATTGAAGATGGACGAACATTTCCGCCACGCCGCCATGATTTCCACACGAGGACAAGGCGGCAAGAACGAAGAAGTGGTCGGCGGTGTCGACAGTTTCAAAGACACCATGACTTTGAATGACATGCGTTTGCTCGATATCGTGCCCGAGGCTTGGTGGAATGGCCCCACCGCAGTGATGACCACGATTTTCCCCAGCCTCATCATTCAGCAACAGGTCAACAGCGTGTCAACCCGGCACATACAACCCAACGGACACGGCTCCTTCGATTTTGTCTGGACGCATTTCGGTTTCGAAGACGACACACCGGAGATGGAGCAACGCCGCTTGATACAAGCCAATTTGTTCGGACCCGCAGGTTTTGTGTCTGCTGATGACGGTGAAGTGATTGAATGGTCGCAACAAGGCTTTGAGCAAAAACCCTCACACCGCACAGTGGTCGAAATGGGCGGCTACGAGGTGGAGGACACAGACCACATGGTTACCGAAACATTGATACGCGGCATGTACAAATACTGGCGCAAAGTGATGGGGGAATAAGCATGATGGACTTCAACACTTATTTTGAGCTGTTAAATCTCTACAGCGATTACGCCATGGTCTGCGATTCGACAGACTGGGAGAAATGGCCTGACTTCTTTATGGAAGATGCTTTCTACCGTTTGCAGCCGCGCGAAAATTTTGAGCAAGGCTTGCCCTTGTGTTTGCTGGCCTTAGAGAGCCGCGCCATGATTCAAGACCGTGTGTACGGTGTCAAAGAAACCCTGTACCACGACCCGTATTACCAGCGGCATATCGTGGGCACGCCCAGGGTCTTGTCTGTCACCGACGACGGCAAGCGCATACACGCCGAAGCCAACTACGCGGTGATCCGCACCAAGTTTGACGGCGACTCCACCATCTTGAGCGCCGGTTACTACCATGATCACATTGTCAAGACAGTTGAAGGTTTGAAGTTTCAGTCGCGCTTGTGTGTGTACGACAGCGAAATGATTGCCAACTCCATCATTTATCCCATCTAAGGAAACCTATGTCTGAGAACTGGATAGACGTGCTTGCCCTTGAATCGGTGCCCGAAGGCGATGTGACCTCGGTCAATGTCGGCGGTCAGGAAATCGCTCTTTACGAGGTCGAAGGCGAAGTGTTTGCCACCGACAATTTTTGCACCCACGGCGCAGCACGCATGAGCGACGGTTTTTTAGAGGGACGCGAGATCGAATGTCCCTTACACCAAGGCCGCTTCGATGTGTGCACAGGCAAAGCCATGTGCGCGCCATTGACGCAAGACATACGCGTGTATCCCGTGCGCATTGAAAACAAGCGCGTGCTGGTGAACATGGCTTGAAGCTCTTTTCTTAAACAGAGCGGCTCAGAAATTTAAATCCCATGAATGACACAAGGACACACTATGTCAAATGAATTAGGCCGATTGGAAGACTTGCCGCCGGATTACGTGCAGGATTTGCGCGACCTGAATCTCGTGCCTTTATGGCCGAGTTTGCGCGGCGTGTTGCCACCCAAAATTCCCACGCGCCAAACCAAGCCTACGCACTGGCCCTACAAAAGTTTGAAGCCTTTGTTGCTGAAAGCTGGCGAGCTCACACCGATTGAAAAAGCCGAGCGGCGTGTGCTTGTGTTGGCCAACCCAGGACACGGCTTGGACAAAATGCAAGCCAGCGCGGCCATGTATTTAGGCATGCAATTGCTCATGCCCGGTGAGTGGGCACCCAGCCACCGCCACACGCCGAATGCAGTGCGAATGATTGTGGAAGGCGAGGGCGCTTACACCACGGTCAATGGCGAGAAATGCCCCATGAGTCGCGGCGATTTGATACTCACGCCCACCGGCTTATGGCACGAACACGGCCACGACGGCACCGACCCGGTGATCTGGCTGGATGTTTTAGATTTGCCCTTGGTTTACTACATGGAAACCTCATACCATGTGAACGGTGACCGGCAAACCACAGTGCCCGGTCGCGGCGACAAGCAATACGCACACGGCGGTCTGGTGCCTACGCATGTGTTCGAGCGAAGCCACAAGGCCTACCCCATGCTGCGTTATGCCTGGACAGATGCCAAGGCAGCGCTGGAAACTTTGGCGGCTGACTTACCCGATTTAGAGCAAGTGCAAATCACCTATACCAACCCTGAAACCGGCGCGGATGCAGAAAACATTCTGGGCTTTTATGCGCTCATGTTGCGCCCCGGTCAAAGCCTGCGTTTGCCCGCGCGCTCGCCTGCGCAAGTGTTTCACGTCATCGAAGGCAAGGTGCAGGCAGACATGGTTGACAGCAGATTCACTTTGGTCGAGGCCGACACCTGTTGCGCACCAGGTTACGAGGCGGTCAGTTTGACTAATTTGCACGCTGACAAAGCCTCTTTTATTTTCATCGCAGACGAATCACCCCTGCACCGCAAACTCGGTGTTTACGAAAACCGGGGTTGATCTTTAAGCGTGCATGAAAAAAGCGACCCGCAGGTCGCTTTGAATCAATGCTGTTGTAAAGCCTTTTCAGGCTCTGGCATTATTTGTTGTTGGAAGCACCGTTCATGGCCATGCGGTTTTCGCACACGTTGGATGTGATGTTGCTGTCATGACTGATGACGGGCTTGTAAAAGCTGAGTTCAGCAAAAGTAGGCTCAACCGAACGGGCGGGCATGCTACCAGTGGCTGTTATCACGGTGAAAGCTGCCAGGGCCAGGGTTTGGTCGGCGCAGTTAACAACATAGTCGATCTGCTGAACACCGCTGTCGCCCATTTCGTGGAATTCGCGAACTTTGGTCAAGCCTTGGTTGGCGTTCATGGCAACCATTGACCATGTGTCTTTGGCGGTTGCAATCATGACGGCGTTGTCTTTGGTTGAGACCAATGCTGAATTGTCTTGGTTGGCTGCGAAAGCCACGTTTGCCAAAAAGATGCCGGCGACCAGTGCGATTTTGTTGATCATGATGAATCTCCTGAAGGTTGTAAAAAAAGGGAAGATGTTTATCTTGTGAACGTATCTTAAGGGATGAACATGTTTTGCAAAGAGAAAATATAAACAAATACCTAAAAACCTAGGATAAACCCGATATTTCTTAAAAATAGCTGAACAAAACTTGTTCATTTTGATTTTATATGTTGTGAATCCGTTTTTTATGAATGCTAATTTGGTAATTTTCTGAGAAGTGCTATGGCGGGTCAGTGCTATATTTGCCTCTGCTTACACGGCTGAACCCGTGCAAAACATAAACAAACTGTTTTATTGGCTTTTCTTCACTTTTTTGACTGGCTTTTTTATGGATTCGATTCACACTTACCAATACACCATAGGTGTGGTGGCCCGGCGCACGCAAACCCACACGGAAACGCTGCGCGTCTGGGAGCGTCGTTATGCGCTGGTGGTGCCCGGGCGAAGCGAGACGGGCAGGCGTCTGTATTCAGAAGCGGACATCATCAAAATTTCGCTGGTCAAGCAATTGACGGACGCAGGCCATCCGGTCAGTGCTTTGGCCAAGTTATCGATTGACGCTTTGAGAGAGCGGCTGAATGCACCTGGCGCTGAGCTCTTAAGCAAAAAGCCCGGCAAATTGTCAAAGTGCCGCGTGCTTTTCATGAACGAGTCCTTGAGACTGCGTGTGGGCCGTGATCTGCTGCAGTTCAACGATATTGAAATAGTCGATCAGACGCAAGCTGATGGTCAGTCGGTCATCACGAAAAATGCGGATCTGCTGATCATGGATTTGGCCACTGTCAATCAGGATTCATTGGCCAAAGTGCAGCAAAGCATGACGGAGACAGGATGCGCTGCGGCATTGGTTGTTTTTAATTTCGGAACAAAACTCGCTGTTTCACAGCTCGAGCGCGCCGGCATCCCTTGTATCAAGGGCTCATTCACGGCAGCTGTTATTCACCGCGCTTGCCTGTCGGCAGTCAAGCCATCGTCGACGCTCGGTGCTGCAACGGCGCGCCAAACGGTTGTACCGCCCCGGTTTGATGCCGCGCAGCTGGCCCGTGTGGCAGGTCTTAGCAGCACCATCGCTTGCGAATGCCCCAATCATCTTGCGGAATTGATCGTCAGCCTTAACGCATTTGAGCGCTACAGCAGCGAATGCGCCAACCGGGACGATAAAGACGCCCAACTCCACGCACAACTGGGTGAGTCCGCAGGACAAGCCCGCGCCATTCTGGAAGAGAGCTTGAGCCGCTTGATTGAAATTGAGGGTATTGAGATTTGATGTGAATCAGCGCAGCCTTACGGCCTTGGATATTCCACAAACTGGTTCCCATCCCTACTCAAAAGCTGCATTAACTTAGGGTGAATGAACAGCTTCTCTTTGCCAACGGCCCTCTCTTGTAAAACACCGATTTCCACCAGTTCTTTCAAATAGCGGGATGCCGCTTGCCGTTTGGCCACACCTTTTGTCACCAGATCTGAGATGCGGCAGTAGGGCTGCTCAAAAATCACGTCCACCAATTCCCTTGAATAGATTTTGGGCAGAGCCTGACGGACATGCGCTGTGGTGTGCTCTGCCAAAGCCCTGATGCCGCCGATTTTCCCGGTGGTCCAGCTTGACGTGTCTTCGACAGCCTTGAGCATATAAAGAATCCACGGTTCCCAGTCGTGATCTCTTGTGACAGCCAGCAACAAGCGGTAATAGTCGGGCTTGTTCAAAATGATGTACCGACTCAAATACAAAATCGGCAATTGAAGCAGATCCTGCTGAATCAAAAAAAGTATGTTGATCACGCGCCCGGTTCGACCGTTACCGTCAATGAACGGGTGAATAGCCTCAAACTGATAGTGAGCCACAGCCATGCGTATGAGCGGGTCTATGTTTTCTTCGTTATGGATAAAACGTTCCCAGTTCGCCAGCATGTCACGCAGCAAGGTTTCGCCTTCAGGTGGCGTGTAAATAATGTCGCCGGTGCGGTCGTTGATCAACTGCGTGCCCGGCGTTTTGCGTATATCCATGTCTACTGCTTTGATTGTTCGACAAATGTCGACAGCCGTGGCCGTACACAGGGGACGTTCTTTGAGTGACTCATACCCTAGGCGCAACGCCGATCTGTAACGCAAGGCTTCTTTGGTGGCGGCGTCGGTTTCTGCGTTGCCACCGGTTTGAGCGTGCTGAAACAACTTGTCTGTGGTGGTGACGATGTTCTCAATTTCGGAGCTGTCTTTGGCTTCCAGCAGCGGTATCGTATTGATCAGCATGGTCTGGTTGGGAATCAGCTCAGCGGCTTGCTTGAGTTCGGCCAATGCGGCGCGAGCCGTGATGCAAGCTTTAAGTACCGCACGGCTTTCCAACTCCTGCGGTGGCGGGAGCGGCGGTAGTTGGTTATGCGGCCTGTCAGCGCGCCAGGCGATGGATTCACTGTTTGTCATGTTCTCGTAAACCGGTTTTATCGACACGTTGCCATCATATGTCGCGGGCGGCGACATGTACAGATAATATGTCGATATTTGCATTTTTCAGCGACGCGTTACAAAAATGTGTCGCTATTTATTCATTACATCAATACGTTCTTACAAGGTGTCGCTGACATCGACTTAATTAGATAATTTATAGCTATATTTAATTAAATTTATTTTAAAAAATAACGTTATTACACTAGTGTCCCAACGTTGGGAAGAGGGTTTGTTGAATAGGATCTTGGCCGATTTC
>CAISPG010000071.1 GCA_903887325.1 uncultured Burkholderiales bacterium
AGTAATGTGACTGGAGTTCAGACGTGTGCTCTTCCGATCTGGTTCGACAACTACACCCACATGGCCGGCATGTGGCTGGTCGGTGAAGACATGCCGCGTGAAACCAACCGCATCACTTTGAACGGTGCAGTGCGCGACAAATGGGGCAGCCCGGTGGCCAATGTGCATTTCGATGATCATGAAAACGACATTGTCATGCGCAACCACGCTTTCACCCAAGGTGAGCGCGTCTACCAAGCCGCAGGTGCCACCAAAACCTACCGCACACCGCCTTATCCGTCCACGCACAACCTAGGCAGTTGCAGGCTGAGCACTAACCCGCGCGACGGCGTGGCCAACAAATGGGGCCAGACCCATGACATCCCCAACCTGTTCATCAGTGATGGTTCTCAGTTCACCTCCGGTGGCGCTGAAAATCCCACCTTGACGATCGTCTCATTGGCCATCCGCCAAGCCGACTACATCGCCCGGCAAATGACCGAACGGGCCATTTGATAAACTTATTTTTCCAGCAATAAGGAGTGCTTCATGTGTGAGTATTTCGTGAAAGCTGACCCGATTCAGTACGAACAACGTACGCGGTCGGTGCGCATTCTCGGCATGCTCACCAGCATCCGGCTGGAAAATATGGTGTGGGATGTGCTGGCCGAAATGGCCGAGGATGAGGGCTGCACCACCAACGCCCTCATCTGTAACCTCCACGATGAAATCCTGCAACACCGGGGCGAAGTTCCTAACTTCGCCTCGTTTTTGCGTATCACCAGTTTGCGTTACTTGCGCCGTTGTCTGATCACCATGGAAAAACAGCACCAGCCGCTACCTGAACCGGATATGAGTCCGGACTTGCTGCCCATCTCCAAGACAGGCACCTTTGATCAATCTGCGGTCAGAACCAATGCCAAAGTGTTGGTTGCCGTTAAAACCTGAATCCCCCCCATGAGCTTTAATTCCGAATTGCAGCCTGGTGTCTGCGAACACCCTGCGCATGCTTCACTTGGCTTTGTGCTGAACCATTCCATGCTGCGCGTCAAAGACCCTGCCGTGTCGCTGGACTTTTATTCGCGCGTCATGGGCATGCGTTTGCTGCGCAAGCTCGATTTTCCCGAGATGTCATTCAGTCTTTATTTTTTAGCGGTGGCAGAGTCAGCCAGTCAGGCGCCTGAAGACCCGGGCGAGCGCACTGCATGGACGTTTTCACAAGCCGGTATTCTGGAGTTGACCCACAACTGGGGCACCGAAAGCAAAGCCGATTTCAAATACCACGACGGCAACGCCCAGCCTCAAGGCTTTGGCCATATTTGTTTTTCAGTGCCCGACCTGGACGCCGCCATCCAATGGTTTGACGACAACCAGGTGGTTTATGTGAAACGCCCCGAGCAAGGCAAGATGAAAGACGTGGCTTTCATCAAAGACCCGGATGGGTATTGGATTGAAATTGTTGAGCCCGGCAGACTGAAAAAACTCGGCGTCTGATCAGCGCGGTTTTTTTACGTCAATAGCGGACAAAAAGTCCTTGCGTTTGACTTCATCGCTTTTCATGGCTTGTTGTATCTGGCGAACCAGCAGCATTTTCGTGTCTTGCTGCATAGCTTCTGCGCGCAGACGAATATAAATGGACTTGGCTTTTACTTTGTCGGATTTGGCTTCGACCATGGCTTGTGCCCATAAACCGTCTCGGATAACGCCGTCTTGCATTTCACGCAAAACCATGGCGTGTAAAGGCCCGTTTTCAGACGAATTGCTGGACCAGATACTCAGCCAACTAAAGGGCCATGATGCCGAGAGTCTGCTGGGACAGTCCGGGTTGGTGGCG
>CAISPG010000072.1 GCA_903887325.1 uncultured Burkholderiales bacterium
AAGCCTGGGGGCCGGTGCTGGAAATCGATTGCGAACAAGTCAGTTCGGAGATCAACCCCCAGTTCGCGCAGATTGCCGACGAAAACGACTTGATCGTGCTCAGCCGCTTCGAAGCCGAGGCGACTGCCTCGGGCGGACGCGGTTTCATCGACCTGGTCTACCCGTACGCCACGCTCAAACCCATGCGCGATCTGTTGCGCAACCGCGTAGCCTCAGGCGACGGCAACGAAGAATCCGACAAGATATGGCGCGAGGACCTGGCTGTTGCGGTCGGCGACTCCGAACTTGATGTGCGCGTGGTCATGGGTCAAATCAAAACCACCTTGCACCATTTGCAAACCATGAAGGAAGGCGACATGCTGTTCTTCAAGAAACCCGAACTCGCTCATTTCATGGCCAATGGTGTGCCCTCCTTCGGGGTCAACATCGGCACGCGCGGCTCGAATGTGGCCGTGCGCATTGAGAAACAAATGGTCCCCGGACACAATTAACAAGGCAGGATGACACCATGAACGACACCACCAACGAAACACCTGAGCAAAATACCGAGGACGAAGCCCTCTCCCCGACCGCTGAAGAGTTTCAGGTTTCGCAACCCGGCAACATCAACCCTGAGGTGTTGCAAAACATTTCGGTCAACCTGTCGATTGAAGTAGGCCGCACCAGTATCAAGATCAAAGATTTGATGCGACTGACACAAGGCAGCGTCGTCGAGCTCGACCGGATTGCCGGTGAACCGCTGGACTTGCTGGTCAACGACACTGTGGTTGCACAAGGCGAAGTGGTGCTGGTGAATGACCGCTACGGCATTCGCTTAACCCGCGTGGTGCCGTCTACAGACCGCTTGAAATCGCTATAAGCGCACAGCTTTAAACACTGGCCGCAGCCCCCAGTCTTGCAATGCGCAAGCGCCGGGGTGCGCGGCTGTTTTTTATTCGGCGATCACCAACTCACCGCGCAAAGAATGCGGCAACGCCTGTGTGATGCGCACATCAATCATCTGACCGACCAAGCGGGCGGACTGCGGGCCGCCATCGAAATTGACGATGCGGTTGCATTCGGTGCGGCCCATTAATTCGGCAGCGCTTTTGCGCGACGGTCCTTCCACCAATATTTTTTGCACCGTGCCCAGGCGGCTTTCGCTGATGCGTCTGACGTTGTCTTCCACCACCGCTTGTAAATGCTGCAAACGTTTGAGCTTGACTTCATGCGGCGTGTCATCCGCCAAATTGGCTGCCGGTGTGCCCGGGCGCGGGCTGAAGATGAAACTGAAGGACGCGTCAAAACCGATGTCGGTGATCAGCTTCATTAACTTGTCAAAGTCTTCTTCGGTCTCACCCGGAAAGCCGACGATGAAATCTGAACTCATGGAGATATCCGGGCGAACCGCACGCAGTTTGCGAATCGTGCTTTTGTATTCCATGGCGGTGTAACCGCGCTTCATCGCCATCAGGATGCGGTCGCTGCCGTGTTGCACCGGCAAATGCAAATGGCTGACCAGTTGCGGCACCTTGGCATACACATCCACCAAACGCTGGGTGAATTCATTCGGGTGGCTGGTGGTGTAGCGGATGCGCTCGACGCCGGGAATCTCGGCGATGTATTCGATCAACAAAGCGAAATCGGCGATCTCGGCGGTGCCGCCCATGCTGCCCCGGTAGGCATTCACGTTTTGGCCCAGCAAAGTGATTTCTTTCACGCCCTGGGCGCACAGCCCGGCGACTTCGGTCAGCACATCGTCCAATGGTCGGTTGATTTCTTCACCGCGCGTGTAAGGCACGACGCAATAGCTGCAATATTTCGAACAGCCTTCCATGATGGACACAAAGGCCGACGCACCATCAACACGCGCAGGCGGCAGGTGGTCGAATTTTTCGATTTCGGGAAAACTGATGTCGACCTGCGGCTTGTTCAAAGCTTTGCGCTGGTTCAGCAACTCAGGCAGACGGTGCAAAGTTTGCGGACCGAACACCACATCGACAAACGGTGCACGCGCAATGATGGCCGCGCCTTCTTGACTGGCCACGCAACCGCCCACCGCAATCTGCACGCCCTTTTTCTTCAAGTGGCGCACGCGGCCTAAATCGGAGAAGACTTTCTCCTGGGCTTTTTCACGCACTGAACAGGTGTTGAACACCACCAGATCGGCTTGGTCTATGTCAGTGGTTTGTTCGTACCCTTGGGCGGCACCCAGCACGTCGGCCATCTTGTCCGAGTCGTACTCGTTCATCTGGCAACCAAAGGTTTTGATGAAGACTTTGCGGCTCATGGCAAAGCCTTTTGAGACATGCAGCGGGTCATGGTGTAGATCCAGAGGCTGTTAATGGGAAGTTGATTGTAGGGTGCGTGCTTCTTTATGATGAGCGCATGGAAAAATTCACACGCACTGTTTTATTCACCGATACCGATGGCCGCGCGCGCTTTCGCGAAGAAACCATTCCCTTGGACCAAGGCACACCGCAGTCCCGCCTGAGCGAGTTGATGTCTGCACAAGCCCTGCAACTGCGGCACAGCCCGGTGGGCTTTCAAAGTAGCTTTCATGTCACCACCACGCCGCAATGGGTGTTTATTTTGCAAGGCCAGATGCAAATCGGTTTGCAAGACGGCAGCACCCAAACTTTTGCAGCGGGTCAACATTTTTTCTCCGCCGATCTGCTGCCCGAAGGCGCGGTGTTTGATGACAAAGTACACGGGCATTGCAGCCGTCAGGCAGGCGACCAGGCCTTGGTGACAGCGTTTGTGCGTGCGTGAAAAAGCTGAAAACAAAGATTTTTTCGCCGCGACTATGCGATTTACTTTGTAAATTAACCGGAAAGAATCTATTTTCTGTCAATTGACTAAAGAGACAGCCGGAACAAGCCGATACCATCGGATATCCCGGTGTTCATCGCGCATGCACACCGCCTCTCCCTGTCTTTTTCATTCAGAGCAGTCATGAAAGAATACTTACGTTTGATATTGGAAATCCTCTTGGGGGTTTGCCTGGTGGCCGCATCCACCCTGGCTTATTTGAATTACTCGGCGAAAAAACACCTGGTGGCTGAGGTGGGTGAACTGACCGAACAACTCGGCGAAGCCAAGGAAGCGCTGGAAAAAGCGCACGAGAGCGAGCCGGCAGCTGACGAACACGCGGCTGACGCCGGTGGTTCCAGCGCCCAGGAGCTTGATGCACTCAAAGCTGCTTTCTCCAACGGCATAGTGTTGCAAGACATAGAAAGCTTGTACAAAGTTCAGAAAGCCTTGAGTGCTGAGCGACAAGTCGGCATGGCGTCTATTCGTTTGCTGACCAAGGGCGCACAAGACGAAGGCACGGTAGCCGCATTCCAGAAAGCGCTGGAAATGGCCGAATGGAGCAACCGTTTGCAAACCGTGTGTGCAGCGCAAAACGCGCTGGCGGCTGCCGGTCAAAAAATCAAGGTGTTACAAGATTGCAAAAAATCTGCGGACAAGGAAGACACCGGCAAAGACGGACACGGCAAAAAAGACGATAAGTCAGCCGCTGTGCATTGGGGCTATGAAGGCGACAACGGCCCTGAGCACTGGGGCGACAACTTCCCCGTTTGCGGCACCGGCAAAAAACAATCGCCGCTGAACATCATCGGCCCGTTTGAAAAATCCAAGGACATGTTGAACGTGGACTACAAGGAAGGCCCGTTGAAGATGCTGAACAACGGCCACACCATCGTAGTGAATGTAGAACCCGGCAGCACCTTGACCATCAACAAGGAAAGCTACGACTTGCTGCAATTTCACTTCCATCGTCCTTCAGAAGAACAAGTTGACGGAAAGAATTCCTCCATGGTGGCGCACTTTGTGCACAAGAGCAAAGACGGCAAGCTCGCCGTCATCGGTGTGCTACTGAACGAAGGCAAAGACAACGCTGCCATCAAAACCCTGTGGGCCAATCTGCCGCCCAAAGAAGGCGAAGAGTTTCTGCCGGAAAAAGTCAGCTTCAACCCCGCCAGCATGCTGCCCAAGGAGTTGGGCTTTTACAACTACGAAGGTTCACTGACCACGCCGCCTTGTTCTGAAGGCGTACAGTTCTACATCCTGAAAAAACCCATGGACATGTCCAAGGACCAGGTCGGTAAATTTCCTTACAAGCTGAATGCGCGTCCGGTGCAAAGCCTGAACGGCCGCAAGATCAACGCCGGCGGTTAAATCAACGCGGCATGCCGGGAAACCCGCCCATGCCTTTCATGCCGCCGAGCTTTTTCATCATCTTCATCAAACCGCCGCCGCGCATTTTTTTCATCATGTCTTGCATTTGACTGAATTCATTCAGCAGCCGGTTGACGTCGTGCACCTGCACTCCGGCACCGGCGGCGATGCGGCGCTTGCGCGTGGCCTTGATGATGTCGGGTTTGGTGCGCTCCTGCAACGTCATGCTGTGGATGATGCCCTGCTTTTTCACCATTTCTTTTTCGGCGCGGTTCAAATCCACGTCCTTGGCCTTGGCCGCGATCTGGCCGGGCATTTTGTCCATCAGGCTGGACAAACCGCCCATTTGCTTCATCTGCTGTATCTGCGACAAAAAATCGTTCAAGTCAAAGCCGTCGCCGCTTTTGAGCTTGGCCGCCATTTTTTGCGCAGCTTCTATGTCGACATTGGCCGTGACTTGCTCGACCAGGGCGACGATATCGCCCATGCCCAGCATGCGCCCCGCATGACGCTCGGCGTCAAAGGCTTCCAGGCCGTCGATTTTTTCGCTGGTGCCAGCAAACTTAATCGGCGCGCCGGTGATTTGTCGCACCGACAGTGCAGCACCGCCGCGTGAATCGCCGTCGGTTTTGGTCAGCACAATGCCGGTCAAGGGCAGCGCCTCTTTGAACGCCTTGGCGGTATTGATCGCGTCCTGACCCAGCATGGCGTCGACCACAAACAAGGTCTCCACCGGATGCACCGCTGCATGCAAAGCTTTGATTTCGTTCATCAAGGCTTCGTCAATCGCCAGCCGGCCGGCCGTGTCAATCAGCAGCACATCAAAATAATGGTTGCGCGCGTATTCCAGTGCGGCCAATGCAATTTGCACCGGCTGTTGCGATGCATCGCTGGGAAACCATTCGGCGCCTGCTTGGGCGGTCACGGCTTTCAATTGCTCGATCGCCGCCGGTCGGTAGACGTCAGCTGACACCGTCAAGACTTTTTTCTTGCGTTTGGTGATCAGGTGCTTGGCGAGTTTGGCAGTGGTGGTGGTTTTACCGGCACCTTGCAAACCGGCCATCAAAATGACCGCTGGCGGTTGCGCCGCCAAATTGATGTCAGCCACGCCCTCGCCCATGGTGGCGCTGAGTTCGCGCTGCACGATGCTGACCAACACCTGCCCCGGCGTCAAGGAACCGATGACTTCCTGACCGAGTGCCTTGTCCTTGACGCGGGCAATGAAATCGCGCACCACCGGTAGCGCCACATCGGCTTCCAGCAAAGCCATGCGCACCTCGCGCAACATATCGGCCACATTGGCTTCGGTGATGCGGGCCTGGCCGCTGATCTGGCGAACCAGGCGCGAAAGTTTGTCGCTGAGTGTGCTTGCCATCGTCAATGCCTTGCCATGAATCTTGCGTCAATAAAAAAACCGGGTCGCCAGCGAAACGCTAAACTGTTTGCATGATTGTATTCAGCGCATCTCATTTCAGTCTGGTCTGGGGCATGCTGGCCGCTTCGGCTTACGCCATGGGGGCCTTGTTCGGCGGACGCTTGTCGGCGCAACAAAGCCGCAATTACCTGTGGCTGATTTCCCTGTTCCACGGCTTGAGCGTGATTGCCAGCCTGATTCCCTCGGATGACGATCTCGCGCATTTCGGCTTTGCCGCAGCACTGTCTGCCACTGCTTGGCTGGTGCTGTTGGTCTACACCATAGAACACCACTGGTTCCCGCAAATGCAAACCCGCTGGCTGATGTCAGCTGTCGGCATGGTGGCCGTCATACTGCCTTTGCTGTTTCCCGGTCACGCGCTGCACAGCACGTCTTCCGCCTGGCTGCCGTTTCACTGGATGCTGGGCATGGCTTCCTATGCCTTGTTTGCGGCGGCGGTGGTGCATGCCAGTCTGATGAGCCGCGCTGAACGACAAATTCGCATGGGTGCGATTGACACCACCGGTTTGCCTTTGTTGACGCTTGAGCGCCTGACCTTTCGCTTCGTCAATATCGGGTTCGGCTTGTTAACCGCTACTTTGCTGGCCGGTTGGCTGTTCGGCGAACAACTCTACGGCCCAGACAAAGCCTTGCGCCTCGACCATAAAACCTTGTTCGCCATCTTGGCCTGGCTGGTGTTTTTGCTGCTGATCTGGGGCCGCCGCTACCGGGGCTGGCGCGGGGCACTGGCAGTCCGCACGCTGTACACAGGCGCGGCCATGCTGTTTTTGTCTTACGTCGGTTCGCGCTTTGTCACTGAAGTTTTCTTGAATCGCACCCAATGAAATACCTGATTCTGCTGGGCGTGGTGTTCGGGCTGATCTGGTGGATCAAGCTCAGCCGACCTGCATCAACCGATAAACAATCATCCGGTAACAGCGAAGGGCCGCAAAACATGCTGCGCTGCGCACACTGCGGACTGCACTTGCCCGCCAACGAGGCCGTGATGTCGCGCAACACAGCTTATTGCAGCGAAGCCCACCGTGCACTGGCTGAGTCCTGAGGCATGAACAGCCGTCCTGTCTGGAACCAGGGCTGGTACCGTTTTGCCCACGCGATAGCGTCCCCTAATTTCGGCCCCCGCCCGCCTGACACCGGCATTGATCTGGTGGTGATACACGCCATCAGCCTGCCGCCCGGTACTTATGGCGGCGCGTCAGTACAGGATTTGTTCACCAACCGCCTCGACCACAGCGCTCACCCCTACTTTGAGACATTGCGGGACCTGAAGGTATCGGCTCACTTTTTTATAAAACGCGGCGGCGAGTTGATGCAGTTTGTCAGCTGTGATGACCGCGCCTGGCATGCAGGCGAATCCAGTCATGCAGGCCGCAGCAATTGCAATGACTTTTCTATCGGTATCGAACTCGAAGGATTGGACGGTGACACCTTCACCGGGGACCAATACGAAAGTTTAAATGCGCTCTTGCCCATGCTCGCGCAGCAATACCCGCTCAAACATATCTGCGGTCATGAACATATTGCACCCGACAGAAAAAAAGACCCGGGAGACGGTTTTTCTTGGGCTTTTTTAAAGACATCGACGGGTTGGGATGATGAATTTTTTTCTGTCAAGTGACAAAATTCAACATTGTTTGTAAAAAAATTAACGCTAAATGCAGCAGATTTCCGGTGAATGGCACAATAGCTCTGATATTTTGAAAAAATTTACCAAACACTACACGTAGTGTGTTGAAAAGAGTTTCGACCCCATATATAGTGTGGGCTGTGCACATACGGAACGCGCCGGCGTTCATGCTTGTAAGCCAATCATTAGAAGTTAACCAAAGCATTCACGCCCCACAGGATCACCATAAGATGCAAATTGCTGCCAACCCGACGAATGTCGCCGCATTCCTCAAACCTGCTGATGCCCAAATCTCCAGCGCCTCATCACTGAACTCGATTCTCAGCCAATACCAGATCATCCGCCGCAACGGCGCCGTAGTTCCGTTCGAACCCGCCAAGATCGCCGTGGCCATGATGAAAGCTTTTCTGGCAGTGCATGGCGCCCAGGGCGCTGCCTCTTCCAGCGTGCGCGAAACCGTGGACCAACTCACCCAGGCCGTGGTGCGCGCACTCATGCGTTCACGCCCGGGTGGCGGCACCTTCCATATTGAAGACGTGCAAGACCAGGTCGAACTTGGCCTCATGCGCGGCAGCCACCATGAAGTCGCACGTGCTTATGTGCTGTACCGCGAGCGCCGCTCGCAAGAGCGGGCTGCCCAAAAAGAAACACCGGCCAGCAATGACCCGGTGCTGCACGTTCTGCTCGATGGCGCGCGCGTCGCGCTTGACACAGCGCGTCTGCGTCAATTGATTGAAGCCACCTGCGAAAACCTGGGGCCCGATGTATCAGCCGCGCCTATTCTGAACGAAACCATGCGCAACCTGTACGATGGCATCCCCATGGAAGAAGTGCACAAAGCTTCGGTGCTGGCAGCGCGCACCATGATTGAAAAAGAACCCGGCTATAGCTTTGCCACTGCACGTTTGCTGATGTACTCCATCACCAAGGAAGTGCTGGGTCAGGAAGCCACCCATGCTGAAATGGGCCAGCATTACCTGAACACCTTCGCCGGTTTTATGAAAAAAGGCGTAGACCATGAACTGCTGGACCCCAAGCTGCTGCAATTTGATTTGGCGCGTCTGGCCAAAGCCATCAAACCCGAAAGAGATTTCCAGTTCGATTACCTCGGCCTGCAAACCTTGTACGACCGCTATTTCCTGCACGTGAACAAGCAGCGCATCGAAATGCCGCAGTCGTTTTTCATGCGCGTGGCCATGGGCCTGTCACTCAATGAAGTCAACCGCGAGGAACGCGCCATCGAGTTCTACGAAGTGCTGTCCTCTTTCGACTTCATGTCCAGCACGCCTACGCTGTTCAACAGCGGCACCACGCGTCCGCAACTCTCGAGTTGCTACCTGACCACCGTGCCCGACGACCTGGACGGCATTTACGAATCCATCAAAGAAAACGCTTTGCTGTCCAAATTCGCCGGTGGCCTGGGCAACGACTGGACACGTGTGCGCGCATTGGGCAGCCATATCAAAGGCACCAACGGCGAATCGCAAGGTGTGGTGCCTTTCCTCAAAGTGGTCAATGACACGGCTGTCGCGGTTAACCAAGGCGGTAAGCGCAAGGGCGCGGTTTGCACTTATCTGGAAACCTGGCACTTGGACATAGAAGAATTCCTGGAGCTGCGCAAAAACACCGGCGACGACCGCCGCCGCACCCACGACATGAACACGGCCAATTGGATCCCCGATTTGTTCATGCGCCGCGTCATGGAAAAAGGCGAATGGACTTTGTTCTCGCCTTCCAACACTCCCGATTTGCACGACAAGTTCGGTGCCGATTTCGAAAAGGCCTACACCGCCTACGAGGCACAAGCGCGCCAAGGCTTGATCAAACCCAGCAAAACCTTGCAGGCCACCGACCTGTGGCGCAAGATGCTGACCATGTTGTTCGAAACCGGCCATCCCTGGATCACTTTCAAAGATGCCTGCAACGTGCGTTCACCCCAGCAGCACTCGGGTGTGGTGCACTCTTCCAACCTGTGTACTGAAATCACGCTCAACACCAGCGACACCGAAACCGCCGTTTGCAACCTCGGTTCGGTCAACCTGGTGCGCCACCTCAAGGACGGAGCCACCGGCAAAGAACTCGACCACGACAAACTCAAGCGCACCATCACCACGGCCATGCGCATGCTGGACAACGTGATCGACATCAACTATTACGCCGTCAAAAAAGCACGCGACTCCAACCTGCGGCATCGCCCGGTTGGCCTGGGCATCATGGCCTTCCAAGACAGTTTGTACGAGCAGCAAATTCCTTATGCCTCACAAGCTGCGGTGGAATTTGCCGACCGATCCATGGAAGCGATTTGCTATTACGCCTACTGGGCCTCGACCGAACTGGCGCGCGAACGCGGCCGTTATTCCACCTACAAAGGTTCGCTGTGGGAGCAAGGCATTCTGCCGCTGGACACGCTCAATCTGCTGGAGAAATCGCGTGGCGGCTACATCGAAGTCGACCGCAGCGCCACCTTGGACTGGGAGGCTTTGCGCCGCAAAATCACCACCGACGGCATGCGCAACTCCAATTGCGTGGCCATCGCGCCCACGGCCACCATCTCCAACATCGTCGGCGTGGATGCGTCCATCGAACCTTGCTTTGGCAATCTGTCGGTCAAATCCAATCTGTCCGGCGAATTCACCATCATCAATGCCTACCTGGTGCGCGACCTTAAGCGCCTCGGTTTGTGGGACGACGTCATGGTCATGGACCTCAAGCATTTCGACGGTTCACTGCGCCCTATCGACCGCGTGCCGCAAGACCTCAAGGCCATGTACGCCACGGCCTTCGAAGTCGAAACACATTGGCTGGTAGAAGCCGCAGCACGCCGCCAGAAATGGATAGACCAGGCGCAGTCTCTCAATATTTACATGGCAGGTGCGTCCGGCAAAAAGCTTGACGAGACCTACAAGCTCGCCTGGCTGCGCGGTCTCAAAACCACTTACTACCTGCGCACCAGCAGCGCCACACAAGCCGAGAAGTCCACCGTGAATGCAGGTTCGCACAACGCAGTGTCATCCGGCAGTGCGGGCGGCGGACTGAGCGCCATGGAGATGGCTGCAGCTGCTGCGCGTGCGCAAATGTTGTCGGACACACCGGCTACCGATGTGAAGTTTTGCGGTGTTGATGACCCGACCTGCGAAGCCTGTCAATAAAAATCCGCACAGACAGCCATGCGTGCTGTCTGTGTATTCGATGCAATTCAACAACAATCAAAGGCGCGCTTGTGAATGAACACTTTGCGTTTCACTCGCAAGCGACCATAATCAGAAGAATGGAATTAACTATATGTTGACCTGGGAAGAAGAAGCCAAACCCCAAGCGCCTGCCAGCGTAAGCCTCGGTGACCTACAGAGTCACCTACCCCCGTCACCCCCATCACACACCACTGCGACGCGCATGCTCAACGACGGCGCTGTACTCGCCGCCGCTACGCCCTTTGACTCGCGCGCCTTCACCTCAGGCACAGGCCGCCGCGTCAATGCTGCTGACAAGCGCATCATCAATGGACAGACCGACGTCAACCAACTGGTGCCGTTCAAATACAAATGGGCCTGGGAAAAATACCTGGCCACCTGCGCCAACCACTGGATGCCGCAGGAAGTCAATATGACCCGCGACATCGCGCTGTGGAAAGACCCCAACGGACTGACCGAAGACGAGCGCCGCATCGTCAAGCGTAACCTCGGCTTTTTCGTGACAGCCGATTCACTCGCCGCCAACAACATCGTGCTGGGCACTTACCGCCACATCACCGCGCCCGAGTGCCGCCAGTTCTTATTGCGCCAGGCATTTGAAGAAGCCATCCACACCCACGCCTACCAATACATCGTCGAATCACTGGGACTGGATGAAGGTGAAATTTTCAGCGCCTACAACGAAGTCAAGTCTATCCGTGACAAGGACGAATTCCTGATTCCGTTTATCGAAGCCATCATGGATCCGCACTTCCATACCGGCACGCCAGAAACTGATCAGACCTTGCTCAAGTCGCTGATCGTGTTCGCCTGTTTAATGGAAGGTCTGTTCTTCTACGTCGGCTTCACCCAGATTCTGGCGCTGGGCCGCCAGAACAAAATGACCGGCGCCGCTGAACAGTACCAGTACATATTGCGCGACGAATCCATGCATTGCAACTTCGGCATCGACCTGATCAACCAGCTCAAGCTGGAAAACCCGCATCTGTGGACGGCCGAGTTCAAAGCCGAAATCAAAGGTCTGTTCGAAAAAGCAGTTGAGCTCGAATACCGTTATGCCGAAGACACCATGCCGCGCGGCGTGCTCGGCATGAACGCTTCCATGTTCAAAGGCTATTTGCGTTACATCGCCAACCGGCGCGCCACCCAGATCGGCCTGGACGCTTTGTTCCCCAACGAGGAAAACCCTTTCCCTTGGATGAGCGAAATGATTGATCTGAAGAAAGAGCGCAATTTCTTTGAAACCCGCGTCATCGAATACCAGACCGGCGGCGCGCTGTCCTGGGATTGATATTCAGATGACCTGCATTTGTTCCTCTCCTGCTCGTTCATTGCCATTTGCAATGACCGGCCTGAGCGGAACACACCGTGTTCATGGTGTTGAACCCCGGTTCAGCACCATGAATCACTTGGGCTGCAAAGACCAAGTGTTTTTGAACCAACGATCTAAGATCTTGATCTAGGAGAGTATCTAATGGCAACTGCAAAAAAATCCGCTGCAAAAAAACCAGCAGCAAAAAAACCGGCAGCTAAAAAAGCAGCCGCCAAGAAACCTGTAGCTAAAAAAGCAGCAGCTAAGAAACCAGCGGTCAAGAAAAAGCCCGCGGCCAAAAAGCCTGTTGCTAAAAAAGTCGCAGCTAAAAAGCCCGTAGCTAAGAAAGCCGCAGCCAAAAAGCCTGTCGCCAAAAAAGCAGCAGCTAAAAAGCCCGTAGCTAAGAAAGCCGCAGCCAAAAAGCCTGTCGCCAAAAAAGCGGCAACTAAAAAGCCCGCAGCTAAGAAAGCTGTAGCCAAAAAGCCAGCCGCCAAAAAAGCAGCAGCAAAAAAGCCGGCGGCTAAAAAAAAAGTAGTTAGTAGCCCACCGGCAGCAACAACAAAACCGGCAGCCAAGCCGGTTGCTAAAAAACCTGCCAGCAAACCTGCGGCCAAACCGCACACAAGCGCGTCTGCTCCAGCGGCATCTCATGTGGCTCAAACCACATTGAATCCTCAGGCAGCATGGCCGTTCCCCACGGGCTCTAAGCCCTGAGCGAACAACCTGCGTTTGTCTCAAACCCGGTGTCTTAACGCACCGGGTTTTTTTATGTCAGCGCGTAATTTTGCGGGCCGCGACTGGCAATTTTGATAGCGCCGATTTTGTTGCCCAGTTCAGCACAGCGCACCAAGTCCCAGCCCTGATCTAAACCGAATAACAAGGCGCTGCGCCAGGCGTCGCCGCAACCGGTAGGGTCGACGACTGCCTCTGCTTTGACCGATGCCACCACTTGTTTGCTGCCTTGTTGCCAGACTTCACAACCGTGCTCGCCCAGCGTCACCACCAGCCCTTGCACCTTGGCGGAAATCGCTGCACTGTCCATGCCGGTACGGTCTGACAGCATTTTTCCTTCGTAGTCATTGACCGTCACCCAGGTGGCCAGTTCAATGAAATGGCGCAAATCAGCGCCGTCAAACATGGGCAAGCCCTGGCCCGGATCAAACACAAACGGAATGCCTGCGGCGGCAAACTGTTCGGCGTGCTGCAACATGGCGTCACGGCCATCCGGCGACACAATGCCCAGCGTGATGTCGGCGCGTTTTTCGACGCGGATGGTGTGCGCCTGCATCATGGCACCGGGGTGAAATGCAGTGATCTGGTTATTGTCCAGATCGGTCATGATCATGGCTTGCGCGGTGTAATCATCGTCGACCATCTTCACAAAATCGGTAGGTATGCCCAGGTGTTTGAGACGGTTGAAATAGTTTTCACCGTCATTGCCCAGCGTGGCCATGGGCAAGGCGTGTCCGCCCAGCAGTTTCAAACCGTAAGCAATATTGCCGGCGCAGCCGCCGAACTCACGCTGCAAACGCGGCACCAGAAAAGAAACATTCAGAATATGCAATTGCTCGGGCAGGATTTGCTCTTTAAAGCGCCCCTCGAAATGCATGATGGTGTCAAACGCCAACGATCCGCAAATTACTACTGCCATGGTCTTTCCAATCTTTTAAAAAAATTCAAGGGTAAAAAAGCAAGGCTTTGAAGCCGTCTATGTCAACAGACACAGCAGGCTCAAGGCTGAAGGTAAAAGAGAAATTTTGTTTGCGCCGTACCGGCAAAATGTCAGTCAAGCCCAGTTGAGCGGCAGTGATCACCTTGCGCACTCTGACTTCACCATGGCTGGTCAAACTCAGTTCCAACGCGGGAGCCGCCAACTCTGCGTCCCCGAGGTTGCGAACCGCGCCTTCAAACACAAGGCGGTTATCCGCCAGTCGTTTGAAACTGCTGGACTCTATAGATACTTGTTCCGGATCTTTCAAGGGCAACACATCACAGGCCAGTGGCTGACACAGCCAAAGCAATCCGGGTCTGAGTTCCGGCACGCGCGCAGCCAGCCAATGCCGCTGAAACAAGATGAGTTGAAGTAAAAAAACCGCAGCAAGTAGCCATTGCATCCACAGCCACAGCGGAAATGGCGTTTTTCTGACAGGCGTTGCGCTTTGGCGATTCTGAGAAGGACGCGACAGCGGTTGTGTGAATTCCTGCACCGGTCTGGGATCGTCCATTTCATACAAATGCTGATCGACGGCGAACATGTGCGCACAACGCCCGCAACGCACCCACCCGTCAGCCACACTCAAATGTTCAGGCAGCACAGTAAAGCCGGTTTGGCATTGCGGGCAAAGAGTGACGATGGCCATGCGCTATGCCCTTTAATACAACGGCTGCCGTTTCATGCCGCCGCTACGCCGTGCATCAGTACCCAACCGTCCTGGCGGTCAGCCACTTGCAGCGTCATATGCGTTTGGTACGCGGCTTGAATCTCATCCACCTGCCGCTCCAAAATACCGGCCAGCAGCAATTGACCGCCTTGTTGTACATGGGCACAAAGCAGAGGTGCCAGCACTTTCAACGGTGCCGCCAGTATGTTGGCAATCACCAGCGCATACAAGCCCTGGGCCATGTCGGGCAAGCCTGTGTTCACGCTGACCCGGTTGTCTGTTGCATTGGCAAGAGTCGCCTTGACAGCATCGGCATCAATGTCGACAGCGTCGACATGGGCCGCACCCATCATGGCCGCGCCTATGGCCAGAATGCCGGAGCCGCAACCGTAATCCAATACGCGCTCACCCAGCGGCGGGTGTGTGGCAATCCAGCGCAAACACATGCGCGTGGTGGGATGCGTGCCGGTGCCAAAGGCCAGTCCGGGATCGAGTCGCAACACCCACTTAGCTTGCGCGGGTGGCTGGTGCCAGCTGGGCACCACCCAGAATTCATTCGTGATGGGCACAGGTTCAAACTGCGATTGCGTCAAGCGCACCCAGTCCTGCTCTTCAACAGTATGTATACCAAGCAGACTGGAGTCAGCGAAAAAATCCTGCAAAGCAAGCAATTGACCGGCGTCCAGCGCGGCGGCTTCGGTATCAAACAAAGCCACGACTTGTGAGCGCAACCAACCGGCGGCGGGTGGCGGCATGCCCGGTTCACCAAACAAAGCCTGCTCCTGCTCGGTATGTGCGTCAGCGTCTTCCACCGAGACACTGAGCGCATCCAATGCCATCAAAGCATCGCTGATTTGCTCGACCTGGTCTTGCGGACATTGCAGGCGCAACTCAACCATCAACTGCGCCGCACTGCCAGCCATTCTTCCAGGTAGTGGATATTGGTACCACCACCGACGAAGCCGGGATCGTTCATTAACTCGCGGTGCAAAGCGATGTTGGTGCTGATGCCCTCGACCACGGTTTCACCCAGCGCCGTGCGCATCCGCGCCAGAGCGTGTTCGCGCGAGTCGCCGTGCACAATGATTTTGCCAATCATTGAGTCGTAATTTGAGGGTACGAAGTAATTGGTATAGACATGCGAATCGACGCGCACGCCCGGTCCGCCCGGCGGATGCCACATGGTGATGCGACCGGGTGAAGGTGTGAACTTGAACGGGTCTTCGGCATTGACACGGCATTCAATGGCGTGGCCTTTGATCTCAATCTGCCGCTGCGTGTAAGGCAGTTTCATGCCGGATGCCGTCATGATCTGGGTTTTGACAATGTCCACACCGGTGATGAATTCGGTGACCGGATGTTCCACCTGAACCCGGGTGTTCATTTCAATGAAATAAAACTCGCCGTTTTCGTACAAAAACTCGAACGTACCGGCACCTCGGTAACCCATTTTTTTACAGGCTGCTACACAGCGTTCGCCTATGCGCTCAATCAGCTTGCGGGCAATACCCGGGGCCGGCGCTTCTTCAATCACCTTTTGGTGGCGACGCTGCATAGAGCAGTCGCGCTCACCCAAATAAATGGCGTTTTTGAAGTTGTCCGCCATGATTTGAATTTCAATGTGCCTGGGGTTTTGCAGGTATTTCTCCATGTAAACCGCAGGGTTGCCAAAGGCTGCACCGGCCTCGGCCTTGGTGGTTTGCACCGCATGAATCAACGCCGCTTCGTTGTGCACCACCCGCATGCCGCGACCGCCGCCGCCGCCCGCCGCCTTGATGATGACCGGGTAACCGACGGCTTTGCCTATGCGCCGGATTTGCGCCGGATCGTCGGGTAACTCGCCTTCGGAGCCGGGCACGCAAGGCACACCGGCCTTGATCATGGCCTGCTTGGCAGACACTTTGTCGCCCATCATGCGGATGGACTCGGGCGTAGGCCCAATGAACACAAAACCGCTTTTCTCGACACGTTCGGCGAAGTCGGCGTTTTCGCTCAAAAAACCGTAGCCGGGGTGGATCGCCTGGGCATCGGTAACTTCAGCCGCCGAAATAATGGCCGGCATGTTCAGATAACTTTGGGCAGAGGGTGCCGGGCCTATGCAAACCGCTTCTTCGGCGAGTTTGACGTACTTGGCCTCGCGATCGGCTTCGGAATACACCACCACCGCTTCAACGCCGAGTTCCTTGCAAGCGCGCTGAATGCGCAACGCAATTTCGCCCCGGTTGGCGATCAGAATCTTTTTAAACATGTCCGGGGATCACTCAATCAAGAACATGGGTTGGCCGTACTCAACCGCCTGTCCGTTGTCCACCAGAATGCGAGAGACGGTGCCGCTTTTGTCTGCTTCGATTTCATTGAGGATTTTCATGGCCTCAATGATGCAAATGGTTTCGCCTTCCTTGACCACGCTGCCGACCTGCACAAAAGGCTTGGAATCAGGGCTGGACGAGGTGTAAAAAGTGCCGACCATGGGCGACTTGACCACATGGCCGCTGGGAGCTGATGCTTCGGCCGAGGCGGAAGCCGCATCCGGGGCGGCAGGCGCAAAGCTTGCAGGTGCAGGCACAGGGGCAGCCACCATGACAGGGGCGGCCATCGCTACGGGCGCGCCGACCGGGCCTTTGACAATGCGGACCTTGCCTTCAGCCTCGGTGATTTCCAACTCCGACACGTTGGACTCGGAGACCAGATCGATCAGGGTTTTGAGTTTTCTTAAATCCATGTAATTGCAGTCAATTGCTGTTAACAAGAAGGTAATTTACACCATTTGCTGAAAGTAACCAAATACGCCGGGGCTGGCCAGCAGCTTAAAGCCAATCGCTGATATCGCCCTCAGTCAGTTTACCCAGCTTTCGAAAGCGTAAACCGCCTTGTGCATCTATCACCAAAGTAAAGGGTAAACCACCTGCCTGGTTGCCCAGTGCAGTCATCAAATCGGTACCGTTCAAACCAGCCAGAGCTATTGAATATTCTACCGGATGCTGAGCCAGAAAACGCTTGACCGCACTCGGCTGGTCTATGGCCAAACCCAGAACTTGCCAGCTTTTAGACTTGTTTTGCTGATAAAAGGCGTTCAATAAAGGCATTTCTTCGACACAAGGGGTACACCAAGTGGCCCAGAAATTAACCACCAGCGGACGACCCTTGAAATCTGCCAGGCGCAAGGGCGGGCCTTCGGGCGGGTCAAATTCTGCACCCCACAAGGCATCGATGGAAGCACTTTTTTCACTCTTGAGCCCAAGCCGCCACCAGGCGAGGCCCGCGCCTGCGGCCAATGCACCGGCGGCCACGGCCAGCAAACTGCGTCTGCCGTGACTGGCATTCACGGGTAAAGGGTTTTCCTGGGTCATGGCGCATTGTCTATCAACTGGCGCAGTCCAGCGATATCCCCGCGCATCGGTCGGCCCCGGCTGTCCGGCAGCAAAGCGCCGCGCAAATCGTCGTAGTCATACACCATGAGATGCACGCCTATGTCTTCGTTCAGTTCCGGGCAGTGGCTGTGAATGCTGAGTGCGTCCACGGTCTCACCGCGAAAACCGCTGACAGCACTGACGTCAAAACGCACCCCTTTGTCCAGCAGCGCCAACTCGGCCTGCTTGCTGTCATCGCAAAACAATTGAATGTAAATATCTGACAAGCGCGTGGCGCTACCGCGCCAAACTGCGCCGCTCAAGTGCGGCCTGAATGCCTGCAAGCGCTGCATCCACACCAAAGCCAGGCGGCGCAAAGCCAGCAATTCCTGCGGCTGGCTATCAGCGCAAAACAGCTGCACATAGTCAATCACCTCGTTTTCCAGCGTCTCGTTGTCCGGCAAGGCCTGGCGGGCGGGCAAGCCCAGTTCGCGCAAAGCGCGGCGTTTCGCGGGCCCGTATTCCAAGCCTTCCTCGACCACCAGGCGCGCGGCGGTGGCGGCAATTTCCTGTTTGATATCGTTTGACATGCAAGAGATTGTGACCTGAACAGGCAAGGCGGCAACGGCATTCCGATCTTGGTCATGCCTGTCAAGCGGCGACTTCTACAATGCACGTCCATGCACATACATATATTAGGCATTTGCGGCACTTTCATGGGCGGTCTGGCCGCCTTGGCCCGCGAAGCCGGTCACCGGGTCACCGGCTGCGACACCGGCGTTTACCCCCCGATGAGCGACCAATTGCGCGCATTGGGCATTGAATTGATCGAAGGCTACAGCGCTGAGCAGTTGAGCTTGAAGCCGGATATGTTTGTGGTCGGCAACGTTGTGTCACGCGCCAGAACCAGCGAAGGATTGCCGCGCTATCCCTTGATGGAAGCCATTTTGGAAGCCGGCCTGCCTTACACCAGCGGCCCGCAATGGTTGAGCGACCATGTGCTGCACGCGCCCGGCCAGACCCGGCATGTGCTGGCAGTCGCCGGCACGCACGGCAAAACCACCACCACCGCCATGCTCAGCTGGATACTGGATCAGGCGGGTTTGACACCGGGCTTTTTGATTGGCGGCGTACCGCTGAATTTCGGCGTGTCCGCGCGTCTCGGACAAGTGGCGGCAGGTCAAAGCAGACCACTATTTGTGATTGAAGCCGATGAATACGACACCGCGTTTTTCGACAAGCGCAGCAAGTTTGTGCATTACCGCCCGCGCACCGCCGTCTTGAACAACCTTGAGTTTGACCACGCGGATATCTTTGACAACCTCGCAGCCATCGAGCGTCAGTTTCACCATTTGGTGCGCACCGTGCCGGGCAGCGGCTGTTTGGTGGTGAATGCTGAACAAGACAGTTTGCAGCGTGTGCTGGACATGGGCCACTGGAGCCCGGTCGCTGGTTTTGGGGCCGGTGGCGAATGGCAGGCTCAAGGCGAGCCGCATGATTTTCAAATCATGCATAAGGGCCAAGCTGTGGCCCAAGTGAACTGGGGTTTGACCGGCGTGCACAACCAGATGAATGCCTTGGCCGCCATGGCCGCCGCCGCGCATGTCGGTGTCAGCCCTGCACAAGCCGCTAAGGCACTGGCCGGTTTCGAGAATGTGCGCAGACGCATGGAATTGCGCGGCAGCATAGGCAGCGGCACGCAAGCCATTCAGGTGTTTGACGATTTCGCCCACCACCCGACAGCCATTCGCACCACCTTGGACGGCCTCAGGCGAAGCGTAGGTCAGGCCCGCATACTGGCGGTGTTCGAGCCGCGCAGCAACACCATGAAGCTGGGCGCGATGAAATCGCAATTACCGTGGAGTCTGGAACAGGCCGATCTGGCGTTTTGCCACACCGCCGGTTTGGATTGGGACGCCGCTGAAGCGCTGGCCCCCATGGGCGAACGCGCCAGTGTGGCAGCCAGCGTGGACGCGCTGGTGGCGCAGGTCAAAGCCGCAGCCAAGCCCGGCGATCAGATTGTCTGCATGAGCAACGGCGGTTTTGGCGGCATCCACCAAAAACTCTTGGATGCACTGAAACCCATTTGAGATTGGCCGAAACAAAAAAAACGGACTGCATGCAGTCCGTTTCCATTAGAAGGATGACTTCTTCGCTTTGCGGCATGTTTTGATGCCCTCGTCCAAAACTTTGAGCACTTCCAGCGAATCATCCCAAGCCAAGCAAGCATCGGTGATGCTCTGTCCGTAGACCAAGCCCTCGACCTTGTCTTTGCCGGGGGTGAATTTTTGTGCGCCGGGCTGCAAATGGCTTTCCACCATCACGCCAAACACTTGATGAGAGCCATCGGCCAATTGCGCCGCAATGTCCTTGGCCACGACCAACTGGCGTTCGTGTTGTTTGCTGCTGTTGGCGTGGCTGCAATCGACCATCAAACTGGCCGGTAACTTGG
>CAISPG010000073.1 GCA_903887325.1 uncultured Burkholderiales bacterium
ACCACTCTGCCACGCTTCCTAATCGTATTGGGTCAAGCGCATCTATTCTAACCACCTCCGCTCGCGCCGAATTCAGGCAGAAAAAGCGATTGCAAATCGCTCAGGAAATCGAAACCTTTGTCCGTCGGCCTGATATGCGACATATCGAGCGCCAGCAAGCCCTTGTCGCGCGCCGCTTGCATGCTTTTTTCAATAGCTGAGAGCGGCATACCGGTGCGTTCGCTGAACGCAATCAAAGGCACGCCGTCTTTCAAATGCAAAGCGTTCAGCATGAATTCAAACGGCAATTCGCTGCGGCTGACCTCGTTGCTTTGCGCCACCGCTGAACCACCCATGGCTTTTTGCATGAACAAACCCGGCTCGCGGTGCCTGACCATGCGACAAACGCGGTGCGCAAAACTCAATTTGCTGTGTGCGCCCGCACCCAGCCCCAGGTAATCGCCAAACTGCCAGTAATTGGTGTTGTGCCAGCAACGGTGGCCACTTTGCGCAAAGGCAGACACTTCATAACGCTGCAAGCCTTGTAGCGCGGTTTGCTCGGTGATCAAGTCCAGCATGTCGTAGGCCAAATCATCCTGTGGTAAGCCTGCGGGTGTGTGTTTGGCGAACAAGGTGTTGGGTTCTATCGTCAGATGGTAAATGGACAGATGCGGCGGCTTCAAACTCAGCGCGGTAGACAGATCGGTTTGCAAATCCGCCATGCTTTGGCCCGGCAATGCATACATCAGGTCCACATTGAAAGTGTCAAACGCACTCGCAGCCTCTTGCACCGCTGCCAGTGCTTGCGCCGCGTCATGCACACGACCCAGCGCTTTCAAATGTTCATCGTTAAAGCTTTGTACCCCTATCGATAAACGTGTGACACCGGCTTGACGGAAGGCGTGAAACCGGTCTTTCTCGAAGGTGCCGGGATTGGCTTCCAGCGTGATTTCGCAATCGGGCACCAGCGGCAAACGCGCGCGCAAATCGCTGATCAATCGTGCAATGCCTGCGGCGGAGAACAAACTCGGTGTGCCGCCGCCAATGAATATGCTGTGCACTGGCCGCCCCCACACCAGTTGCAAACTGTTCTCCAGGTCTGCACACAATGCATCCAAATACGCCTCTTCAGGCAAACCACCCTCGGCGTTATGCAAAGAAATGACGCCAGCGCTTGTTGCAGGCATACGCCACTCGTGCGAATTGAAATCGCAGTACGGACATTTTTTCAAACACCAGGGCAAATGCACGTACACCGACAGCGGCGGTAATGACGTCAAAGATAAGGTGCCCGGGCGCATCAAATGCGCGATATCCAAATTCATGTCAGCCAGCGCTGTTGCATCAGTTCGCGCATCAAGCGCGCCGCCTGCCCGCGGTGACTGCGCGCGTTTTTGTCGGCTTCGCTCATTTCGGCAAACGTCATGTCCGCCTCAGGGATAAACATCACCGGGTCAAAACCAAAACCTTTGTCACCGCGCAACTCGCGCGTGATTTCACCCACTGCACGGCCGCTGGCGATCAATGGCTCGGGGTCGTCTGCGTGACGCAATGCCACCAGCGTGCTGACCAGTGCGGCACGGCGGTTGCTTGTGTTTTGCATTTGCTCAAGCAAGGCGCGGCGGTTGTTGTCGTCGCTTTTTTCATAGCCGAATTGCGTGCAATAAAAAGCAGTTTGCACGCCGGGCAAGCCGTTGAATGCATCGACACACAAACCGGCGTCATCCGCGAGCGCGGGCAAACCGCTGATGCGGCTGGCGTGACGCGCCTTGGCCAAAGCGTTTTCCACAAAGGTATGAAACGGTTCTTCTGCTTCAGGAATATTCAATTCCGCTTGCGCAATCAATTGCAGACCCAGCGGCGCAAACATGGCCTGTAACTCGGCCAGTTTGCCTTTGTTATTCGATGCCAAAACGATTTGCTTCATCACTTATTCAATGCTGCTTTTTGCAAGACAACCAATTCGCGTATGCCTTTGTCTGCCAGTGCCAGCAACTGGTCCATTTCTGTCCGGCTGAACGGTGCACCTTCAGCTGTGCCCTGCACTTCCACAAAACCGCCGGAGCCTGTCATCACCACGTTCATGTCGGTATCGCAAACAGAATCTTCTACGTATTCCAAATCCAGCAAAGGCACGCCGTGCAACAAGCCCACAGAAATAGCAGCCACGTGGTCAATGATGGGGGACTCGCTGAGTTTGCCGCTCTTGATCAAACCATTCACTGCGTCCTGCGCGGCCACAAATGCGCCAGTGATAGCGGCGGTGCGTGTGCCGCCATCGGCTTGCAACACATCACAATCGAGTTGAATGCTGCGCTCGCCCAATTTTTTCAAATCAAACACCGCCCGCATGGAGCGACCGATCAAACGCTGAATTTCCTGGGTGCGTCCGCTTTGCTTGCCTTTGGCAGCCTCGCGGTCGCTGCGGGTGTGGGTGGCGCGCGGCAACATGCCGTATTCAGCTGTGACCCAGCCTTCGCCTGAGCCGCGTTTATGCGGCGGCACTTTTTCTTCAACCGATGCAGTACATAACACTTTGGTATTGCCGAATTCAATCAATACCGATCCTTCGGCGTGCATGGTGAAGCTGCGGGTGATGCGCACCGCACGCAAAGCGTCGGTGGCACGGGTCTGGCGGGAAGCGATGGTGGTCATGAACAAAATCAATCTGGTTGAAAGAAGACGCCATTGTCGTTCAGCGAAAGCGCACGCCTGAGATAATGCGGGTTTTGGAAATGAGAGCGCCATGTCCCTGCAAAGCATGACCGGCTATGCCAGTGCACAGTCACACGTCGGCGCTGACACGCCTGCCGCCCATGGCGTGCGCCTGGGTCTTGAAATCCGATCGGTCAACAGCCGCTACCTTGATCTGAGTTTTCGTTTGCCTGAGGAGTTACGCCAACTTGAACCCGGCTTGCGCGAACTCATAGGCAAAAGCATCAAGCGCGGCAAAGTGGAAATGCGTGTCAATTTGGAATCAGCCGCTGAAGCCACACTGGCCGCGCCGGATACCCAGTTGCTGAAAAACCTGGTCAACATACAAAACCAGGTGCGCATGTGGCTACCGGACGCGCCGGTCTTGTCTGTGTCAGAAGTCATGCGCATGTCTTCGCACAGCAACCCGGTTACTCAACATGACATGACGGCTGACGTGATGGCCTTGGCCAAAACGGTGATTGCACAACTGTGCGAAGCCAGGCACCGTGAAGGCCTGAAACTCGCCGACGATTTACTCAGCCGCGTCAAACAATTGCATACGCTGTCAGACCAGGCGCTGCCACTGGTGCCGCAAGCCGTGGCTTTGCAAAAACAGAAATTTCTGGAACGCTGGCGCGAAGCCATGGCCTTGGCAGACGCACAGGCTTTGCCTGAAAGCGTGCACGAGCGCGCGCTGGCTGAAGCCGCCAGCTTTGCCATCCGCGCCGATGTGGCCGAGGAGATCACCCGGCTGAAAACCCATTTGGACGAAATCGCCCGCTTGTTGAAACAAAAAACACAGCCCGAAGGTGTGGGTAAACGACTGGATTTTTTGATTCAGGAATTGCACCGCGAAGCCAACACCCTAGGCTCCAAATCCAGCGCCATCGAACTCACACGCATTTCGCTGGACATGAAAGTGCTGATAGAGCAAATGCGTGAACAAGTACAAAATCTCGAATGATGACTACCTACCCCGGCAATTTATTTGTAGTGGCCGCACCCAGCGGGGCCGGCAAATCCAGTCTGGTGAAAGCTTTGATGGAGCTCGACGCCGGCGTGCAACCCTCGGTGTCTCACACCACGCGTGCGCCGCGCGGCCAGGAGTTTCACGGGCGCGAATATTTCTTTATCTCTCATGAAGAATTCGACCGCATGGTGGCCGAGCAGGCGTTTTTGGAGTGGGCGCATGTGCACGGCAACCGCTACGGCACCTCGCGCGCCACCATTGAAGAAAAAATCGCCAAGGGCATGGACGTGATTTTGGAAATCGATTTTCAAGGCGCTGTGCAAATCAAAAAAATATTTGCCAATGCGGTATTGATTTTCATCCTGCCGCCGAGCATGGCAGAGTTGCGCGCCCGCTTGCAACGCCGCGGCGAGGACAGCCCCGAGGTGATTGAACTGCGCCTGCAAAACTCAGCGCAGGAGATGGCGCAGGCCAGCGAATTTGACTACGTTATAATCAATGAACTTTTTGACAAGGCCTTGTTCGACCTCAAAGCCATTGTTCATGCGCAAAGACTCAAATACGCGTCCCAGCGCCGAAGCAAGTACTCTATTTTCCAGGCATTAAACCTCATTTGATTGAACCGGAGCACACCACCATGGCACGCATTACCGTTGAAGACTGTCTTGAAAAAATCCCCAACCGTTTCCAACTGGTGCTGGCTGCCACTTACCGCGCCCGCATGCTGGCCCAAGGCCATACGCCAAAAATCGAGAGTAAAAACAAGCCCGGCGTCACCGCATTGCGCGAAATCGCCGCCGGCAAAATCGGTCTGGAAATGCTGAAAAAAGTACCCGGCTGAACCGGCAAGCTTTTTGAAAAGCACACAAAGCACTGCCAAGGCAGTGCTTTTTTTCGTCCGGCGTCTAGCCGCTGTGCAAAACGCTACAGTTAGGCCATGGCTACCGTCGCTCACAAACCCGCACTCCCAACACCCGCCAGCAACGCTGCGGCGGCGAGCTTCGCGTCGCTGGTCGCCAAACTCGATTACCTGGGCGCTGAAGGCATAGAGCAGGTGCGACGCGCCTACAAATTTGCCGACGAAGCGCACTTGGGTGTGACCCGGCGCAGCGGCGAGCCTTACATCACCCACCCCATCGCGGTTGCGCTGCAATGCACCGAATGGAAACTCGACAGCCAGGCCTTGATGGCCGCGCTGTTGCACGATGTGATGGAAGATTGCGGCGTCAGCAAGACTGATTTGCTGGAAAAGTTCGGTCCCACTGTGGCTGAGCTGGTTGACGGTCTGACCAAACTGGACAAACTGAGTTTTGACACGCAGGAAGAAGGCCAGGTCGAGTCGTTTCGCAAAATGCTGCTGGCTATGGCGCGCGATGTGCGCGTCATTCTGGTCAAGCTGGCCGACCGTACCCACAATATGCGCACCATGGAGGCCATGCCGCGCGCACGCTGGAAACCGATCAGCAGCGAAACCCTGGAAATTTACGCGCCTATTGCGCACCGCTTGGGTTTGAACCAAACCTACCGCGAATTGCAAGACCTGAGCTTTAAGCACCTGAGCCCGTGGCGCTACGCCATTCTCGAAAAAGCAGTGATGCGCGCACGCAACCGCAGGCGTGATCTGCTGCAAAAACTGCAACTCGAAGTGGAAACTTCTTTTAAGCAGGCCAATCTCAAAATCAATATCTTCGGTCGTGAAAAAACCTTGTTTTCCATCTACCAGAAGATGCGCGGCAAGCACCTGAGCTTTGCCCAGGTGACCGATATTTACGGCATGCGTATTCTGCTGCCCGGGCTGATTGATTGCTACACGGGGCTGGGCATACTGCATCAACTTTATAAACCGGTGCCCGGCAAATTCAAAGACCATATCGCGATCGCTAAGATCAACGGCTACCAGTCGCTGCACACCACGCTGGTCGGACCGGCAGGGATCAATGTGGAATTTCAATTGCGCACCGAGGCCATGCATCTGGTGGCAGAAACAGGCGTGGCCGCGCACTGGTTGTACAAATCCCACGACACCAGCGAAAAAGCCGAGCGTCTGGGCACGCAATGGCTGCAATCGCTGCTGGATATACAAGACGAAACCCGCGACGCCACCGAGTTCTGGGACCATGTCAAAGTTGATTTGTTCCCGGATGCCGTGTACGTGTTCACGCCCAAAAGCCACATCATGGCTTTGCCGCGCGGCGCGACGGTGGTGGATTTTGCATATGCCGTTCACAGCAATGTCGGCGACCACGTGCTCACGGCGCGCATCAACGGCGAACCGGCGTCACTGCGCACCGAATTGCGCAACGGTGATGTGATCGAAGTCGAAACCGGTGAAGACGCCACACCGAATCCGGCGTGGCTGGCGTTTGTGCGCACCGGGCGTGCGCACTCCAAAATCCGGCATTACTTGAAAACCCGGGCGCAATCCGAATCGCAGGACTTGGGCGAAAAATTACTGGCTCAGGCATTGCGCGCCGAAGGTTTTGTCAGCTTGCCGGCCAATGATCAAACGCACAAATCCTTGTGGGAAAAATTGCTGCGCTTCACCGGCAGCAAAACCCGCGAAGAGTTATTGACCGATCTGGGCTTGGGTAAGCGCGTCGCTAGCATTGTGGCCAAACGGTTGGTGCGCTTGCTGGCAGATCTGGGCGAGCGCCCCGATCCGCTGTTGCTCAGCCGCGAGCGGTTCACGGCCCACGAAACCGTGTCGCAAGGTGGCGTGGTGGTCGACGGCAGCGACAACGCGTCGGTCACCTACGGCCAATGTTGCCACCCGGTGCCCGGCGACGCCATCGTTGGCTACCTGGGGCGCGGCGAAGGTCTGGTGGTTCACTTGCAGGCATGCAATGTGGCGCAACGTTTGCAACACAAAGACAGCGAGCGTTTCATCGCCGTGGAATGGTCGGACGAACCGATACGCAGTTTCGAGGCTGGCATTGTGGTGACCGTGCTCAACGGCAAAGGCGTGCTGGCCAGCGTGGCTGCGGCCATCACCTCGGCGCAGGCCGACATCAAGCTGGTCAGCATGGCCGACGAAGTCAGCGGCAAACAGGCCACCGATTTGCGCTTTTTGATCGCGGTGCAAGACACCTCTCACCTGGACAGTGTGCTTGGCAGTTTGCAGAGATTGCCTTCGGTCAGTCAGGCCAAGCGTTCAACCTCAAACAGAGCCGGTTGAGTTTTTCAAAAAATTACTCCGAGGCTTGTTCCGGGTAAGAGACTTGAAGCACTTCTATGTCTTGCATACCAGCCGGGGTTTGCAGCCTGACCACATCGCCTACTCTTGACTTGAGCAAAGCTCTGGCTACCGGCGACACCCAACTCACCTGAGCGTTCAAGCTGTCGGCTTCATCAATGCCGAGTATGGTGATGGTGGTGCGTTTACCTGCTTGGTCTTCATAGCTCACCGTCGCGCCGAAAAACACCTGGTCGCTGCCAAAGTGAACCGCCGGGTCGGTGACGCTGGCGAGTTCCAAGCGTTTGGTCAAAAACCGTATGCGCCTGTCTATTTCACGCAAACGTTTTTTGCCGTAGATGTAGTCACCGTTCTCAGACCGGTCGCCGTTGCTCGCCGCCCAATGAACAATTTCGACCACCTTGGGTCGCTCTTCATCTATCAGCGTCAGCAACTCCGCGCGCATGCGTGCGTAGCCTTGCGGGGTGATGTAGTTTTTGCCGCCAGCCGGTAGGGGCGGCAAGCCTGCATCTTCGTCATCGTCTTCGGCGTCGGTTTCGCGGGTGAATGCTTTGCTCATGGTTGATGTGCCGGACCCGGGCCGTGATGTGTGGAGATGCTCATGCAGATGGGGAAGGCGAAGCCAAGCCCAGACGCTCACACAGTACATCAGCCAGAGCCAGACTCGAGGTCAGGCCGGGTGACTCTATGCCGTAGAAGTTCACCAGCCCGACGACCCCGTGCTCATCCGGTCCTTGCACCTGGAAATCTGCGTCCGGGCTTCCCTTCGGCACGGTCTTCGGCCGAATCCCGGCATACGCGGGTTGCAGCGCATCGTCTTTCAAATCTGGCCAGTACTTGCGGATGGCCGCGTAAAACACCTCGGCTCTTTGCGGATTGACGCTGTAGTCCTCGGTTTGCACCCATTCCATATCCGGGCCAAAGCGCGCCTGCAGCCCCAAGTCCAAGGTCAGGTGCACGCCCAGTCCGCCAGGCTCGGGCACCGGGTAAATCAAACGCGAAAAAGGCGAGCGGCCTGCCAAAGAAAAGTAATTGCCTTTGGCCAAATAAGCCCGGGGAATTTTTTCAGCTGCCACTGCATCGCAAGTATTTGCCAGCGCAATAGCCTGATGACCGGCGGCGTTCACCACCATGTCTGCCAACAGCATTTCTTCAACGCCGTCACACAGTACGGACAACTGCAATCCCTTTGGCGTGGAAGTGATGCGTTTGACCGCGCTGTTCATGGCCAAATTCGCACCGTGTCGCTCGGCTTCGCCAAGCAAAGCCAACATATAAGAACGACCGTTGATGATTCCCGTCGACGGCGACAACAAGGCTGCCAGCGCATGCAAGCTTGGTTCGAGTTCCACAGCTTGAGAAGCCGTGAGAAGCTCAAGGTCATCGACGCCATTTGCCAGCGCACGCGCCTGTATATTTTTCAGTTCTGACAGTTGTCGCTCAGAAGTGGCGACTATCAATTTGCCGCACCGGCTGTGTTCTACACCGTGGCTTTGACAAAACGCATACAGCTTTTGCCGACCACTGACGCACATCTTGGCTTTGAGTGAGCCCGGCGGGTAATAAATACCTGCGTGAATCACTTCGCTGTTGCGCGCACTGGTTTCCAGGCCAAAATCGGTATTGCGCTCCAGAATAATGACTTCTTTGCCCGCCAGTGCCAAAGCGCGCGCACAAGCCAAGCCTACTGCTCCAGCACCAATGACCACGGC
>CAISPG010000074.1 GCA_903887325.1 uncultured Burkholderiales bacterium
ACGAAATTTTGCGAGTGCTGGATCTGAATATGTTTGAAACCACGCCAATATCCGCCCTACTGGGAAAACTACAGGATGGGCCTGAAATCGGCCAAGATCCTATTCAACAAACCCTCTTCCCAACGTTGGGACACTAGTGGACGTATATATATATATAGAGCAGCTTGTGAGCGCCAAAGAAAAAGCCACCCTAAGGTGGCTTTTTCTCAGAAAAACCGGCGCATCACTTGGCTTTTTTGTGTGATTTCTTTTTGCCCTTTTTCTTGGCCATGATCAGGTGATCGGCGTCAAAAGAGGCGGCTGACACGGTGCCTGCGTGGGTGAAGGCGGTGACAGAAGAAGCGGCTTGTGCGGGCGCAGACAGGCAGGCGAGCACGGCGGTCAAAGAGAGCAGAAAAGTTTTCATGGTTTCAAGCCTTGTCAAAGTGAATACAGGAATGGCTATTGTGACACCATTGCCCGGCACTTGAAAAGATGTTCACGCTTGATCCAACACATTGCCCAGCTCTTGCGAGCGTTGCTGGGCGGCTTTCAACGCCTTGGCGATCAGCCCGGCGATGCTGTCGGATTGCATGCTGGTGATGGCGGCATACGTGGTGCCACCTTTGGAGGTCACGCGTTCACGCAACACCGAGGGCGGCTCGCTGCTGCTGCGTGCCAGTTCGCTGGCACCGACAAAGGTGCCCACCGCCAATTGATGCGCTTGTTGCGGCGGCAAGCCCATGTCGATACCGGCCTGGGTCATGGCTTCGATGAAGAAAAACACATAGGCCGGGCCGGAGCCGGACAGCGCGGTGACAGCGTCCAACTGGTCTTCGGTGGCCACCCAAACCGACTGGCCGACCGCTTGCATCAGTTGCTGAACATGTTCGCGCTCTTGTGCAGACACGTGATCCCGGGCAAACAATCCACTTTGCCCCAGACCGACCAGCGCGGGCGTGTTCGGCATGACCCGCACCACGCGTTCTGTGCCTAACCAGCGAGCCATGCTGTCGCTGCGCACCCCGGCGGCCACGCTCAGGTGCAAAGCTTGCGTGAATCGGGCGGCCAGCGGGAGCGCAACTTCTTTGAACACCTGCGGTTTGATCGCCCAGACGACAAGCTTGGAATCCGTTGGCGCGTCAGCCGCGTTCTCATGGCAGTGGATACCGACGTGTTGTTGCACAACGGCGCGCGTTTGCGCTTGCGGCTCAACCACGTGAATGGCTGAGGCGGGCAGGCCTTGTTTGAGCCAGCCGCTGATCAGGGCCTGCGCCATATTGCCGCCGCCGATAAACGTCATGGGTAGCAAAGTGGGGTTGTTATTTGTCATGTGGAGAACCTGTTGGTGTCAAAAGTCATGGCACGCATTGTCAGTGACAACGCGAGAAGTTATGCCATCAGGGGGCGGTGGTTTGCCGTACTGCGCGTTCCCAGTCCGCCATTCTGGACAAAGCCTGGTCGCGCGACATGCGCGGCTCGAATGTGTTTTCCAGCCGCCAATGCGAGGCCAGTTCTTGCGGGCTGGCGTAAATGCCGCAGCCTAAACCGGCCAAATAAGCCGCGCCCGCAGCGGTGGTTTCAATCACGGCTGGACGCAGCACAGGCATGCCCAGCAAGTCGGCTTGGAATTGCATCAGCAAATCATTGACGCAAGCCCCGCCGTCGACCCGCAACTCAGTGACCGTATGCGCGGCGTCCCGGTTCATGGCTTGCAACAAGACCGCGCTTTGAAACGCGATGCTTTCCAACGCCGCCCGGGCGATGTGCGCCAGTGTGGTGCCGCGCGACAAACCCAGCATGGCACCGCGTGCATCCGCCTGCCAATACGGCGCACCCAAACCGGTGAACGCGGGTACCAGCACCACACCGCCTGAGTCAGGTACAGATGCAGCCAAAGCTTGGACATCGGCACTTTGGTCAAACGCGCCCAAGCCGTCGCGCAACCATTGCACCACCGCGCCGCCGATGAACACACTGCCCTCGAGCGCGTATGCCGCGTCCGCCCCGTGCTGGGCAGCGCTGGTGCTGATCAGGCCGTGCTGGCTGCTGGCGCATTGCGCACCGGTGTGCATCAGCATGAAACAACCCGTGCCATAGGTGTTTTTCACCTGACCGGCTGACAAACAGGCTTGGCCAAATAAGGCGCTTTGTTGGTCACCGGCCATGCCGCTCACCGGGACGACCGCGCCCAAATGCGCTGCTTGCGTGTGGCCGAACAGTCCTGCGGACGGCTGTGCCCGGGGCAACAGCGATTCAGGGATATCAAACAAGCTGAGCAACTCAGGGTCCCATTGCCGCGTATGTATGTTGAACAACATCGTGCGCGAGGCATTACTGACATCGGTGGCGTGCACGGCGCCCCCGGTGAGCTGCCACAGCAGCCAACTGTCTATCGTGCCAAAGGCCAACTCACCGCGTTCGGCCATGGCGCGTGCGCCGGGCACATGGTCCAGCAGCCATTGCAGTTTCGTGGCCGAAAAATACGCGTCAATCAACAGGCCGGTTTTGTCCTGCACCTTCGCGGACCAACCGGCTTCTCTTAATTGCTTGCAATCGGGCTCGGTGCGTCGGTCCTGCCAGACGATGGCGTTGTGCAAAGGCTGCCCGTTGTCGCGCCGCCACAGCACGGTGGTTTCGCGCTGGTTGGTGATGCCTATCCCCGCTAACTGCGCTGCGCTGATGCCGGCGCTGCTCAGCGCCTGGCGGGCGGTATCCAGCTGACCGTGCCAGATGGCAAGCGGGTCGTGTTCCACCCAGCCGGGCTGCGGGTAGATTTGCGTCAGTTCCTGTTGCGCGCTGGCGACGACGTCGCCATGCTCGCTGAAGACCAGGCTGCGTGAACTGGAAGTGCCCTGATCCATGGCTAATAAATACTTCATAAGTACTCTTTTGAGTCCAAACACAAAAAATGCCTCGAAAATTCTTCAAAGCGGCTTCAAACTATGCCATAATTGCGGGCTCTGCTTTTCAAAAGGCAGGGAATCACGCCCAAACAAATGCACGGCAAATGGTTTGCAGTGCAGATGACGGGCCCAAGACTGATCGTATGTGTAACAGCCTATTGTGGGCCGGGCAGATGCGGTACAAGTTGGGAAACAGAAATGATCCAGACAGAATCCAGATTAGAGGTCGCCGACAACACCGGTGCGAAGTCCGTTTTGTGCATCAAGGTGCTCGGCGGTTCTAAGCGTCGTTATGCCAGCGTCGGCGACATCATCAAAGTAACCATCAAGGAGGCTGCTCCGCGCGGCCGTGTCAAAAAAGGCGAAATTTACAGTGCCGTGGTGGTTCGTACCGCCAAGGGCATTCGCCGTGGCGATGGCTCGCTGGTCAAATTTGACAGCAATGCCGCCGTGCTGCTTAACGCCAAACTCGAGCCTATCGGCACGCGTATCTTCGGACCGGTCACGCGCGAACTGCGTACCGAGCGCTTCATGAAGATCGTTTCCTTGGCCCCCGAAGTTCTCTGAGGACCCGACCATGAACAAATTACGCAAAGGCGATGAAATCATCGTCATCACAGGTCGCGACAAAGGCAAGCGTGGCACGATTACTCTGCGCCAAGACGACTCGCACCTTGTCATCGACGGCATCAATATGGTGAAAAAGCACACCAAGCCCAATCCCATGGCCGGCACTACCGGTGGCATTGTTGACAAAACCATGCCTATCCACCAGTCCAATGTCGCCATTTACAACGCCACCACCGGCAAAGCCGATCGCGTGGGCATCAAGATCAATTCCGACGGTTCGAAGGTTCGTATCTTCAAATCCAGCGGCGAAGTCATCAAGGTTGCATGAACATGGCACGACTCCAACAACACTATCGTGAAAAAGTGGTTCCTGATTTGACCGCCAAGTTCGGCTACAAATCCCCTATGGAAGTGCCGCGTCTGACCAAGATCACCTTGAACATGGGTGTCTCCGAAGCAGTGGCCGACAAAAAAGTCATGGAACACGCTGTCGGCGACCTGTCCAAAATCGCCGGTCAAAAACCCGTGGTCACCAAAGCCCGCAAGGCCATCGCCGGTTTCAAAATCCGCGAACAGCAACCCATCGGTTGCATGGTCACTTTGCGCGGTGTACGCATGTATGAATTCCTCGATCGTTTCGTCACCGTGGCCTTGCCCCGTGTGCGTGACTTTCGCGGCATTTCCGGCCGGGCGTTTGACGGTCGCGGCAACTACAACATCGGCGTGAAAGAGCAAATCATTTTTCCCGAGATCGAGTACGACAAGGTTGATGCCCTGCGCGGTCTCAATATCAGTATCACCACCACGGCCAAGACTGACGATGAGTGCAAAGCACTGCTCGCCGCTTTCCGTTTCCCGTTCAAGAACTGAGGTGTCCTGTGGCTAAAGTAGCTTTGATCGAGCGCGAGCTCAAGCGTGACAAACTGGTCGCCAAGTACGCGAAAAAACACGCGGAACTGAAAGCAATTTCAACCGACTTCAAGCGCAGCGACGAAGAGCGTGCAGCTGCCCGTCTGGAATTGCAAAAGCTGCCGCGCAATGCCAATCCCACGCGCCAGCGCAATCGTTGTGCCATCACCGGTCGCCCTCGCGGCACCTTCCGTCAATTTGGTTTGGGTCGCGCCAAGATCCGTGAAATGGCCTTCGCAGGCAATATTCCCGGCATCACCAAAGCCAGCTGGTAAGCAGGCAGGAGAAATTCAATATGAGCATGAGTGATCCCATTGCCGACCTGTTGACGCGTATCCGTAACGCGCAGATGGTGGCCAAGCCGACAGTGTCGGTGCCATCCTCTAAGGTCAAAATTGCCATCGTCCAGGTGTTGAAGGAAGAGGGCTATATCGACGGCTTTCACGTCAAAACTGACGCCGGCAAATCCGAACTGGAAATTTCCCTGAAGTATTACGCAGGCCGTCCCGTGATCGAGCGCATAGAGCGCGTGTCACGCCCCGGACTGCGTGTTTACAAAGGGCATGACGCCATTCCGCAGGTGATGAACGGCTTGGGTGTGGCGATTGTCACCACCCCCAAAGGCGTCATGACCGATCGCAAAGCACGCGCCACCGGCGTGGGCGGCGAAGTTCTTTGCTACGTGGCTTAAGGGAGAAACACAGATGTCCCGCGTTGCCAAAATGCCTGTCACCATTCCAGCCGGAGTGGACGTGACCATGAACGAACAACACATCAGCGTCAAAGGCGCCGGTGGTCAACTCTCTATTGCAAACAATGCGCTGGTCAAAGTGGTTCGCCAAGGCGAAAACATGACTTTCGAACCGGCCAACGAATCCCGTGAAGCCAATGCCATGAGCGGCACTTTGCGCCAGCTGGTCAACAACATGGTCGTTGGTGTCACCAAAGGCTTTGAGAAAAAACTCAACCTGGTCGGCGTGGGCTACAAAGCCGCCGCCCAAGGTGCCAAGCTGAATCTGGCTGTCGGTTATTCACACCCGGTCAATATCGACATGCCTTCGGGCATCAAGGTCGAAACACCGACGCCGACCGAGGTCATCATCAAAGGCGCTGACCGCCAACGTGTCGGTCAGATTGCCGCTGAAATTCGCGCTGTTCGTCCACCCGAGCCCTACAAAGGCAAAGGCATCCGTTACTCGGACGAAAAGATCACGATCAAAGAGACCAAGAAGAAATAAGGAGCTGCAACATGCTAAGCAAAAAACAGCAGCGTCTGCGTCGTTCGCGTCAAACCCGTATCCGTATCGCCACCCAAGGCGTTGCGCGTTTGATGGTCAACCGCACCAATTTGCATATCTATGCCAGCGTCATTTCCGGCGACGGTACCAAAATCATCGCCTCTGCCTCTACCGCCGAATCCGAGGTGCGTCAAGCCTTGGGTGCGGTCGGCAAGGGCGGCAACCAGGCAGCAGCAGAAGTCATCGGCAAGCGTATTGCTGAAAAAGCCAAAGCCGCCGGTGTGGAAAAAGTCGCTTTCGACCGTTCAGGCTTTGCCTACCACGGTCGCGTCAAAACATTGGCAGATGCCGCGCGTGCCGCCGGCTTGCAGTTCTAACCGACACGGATAACAACATGGCAAAAGTTCAAGCAAAAATGCAAGACGACAGTCGTGACGACGGTCTGAAGGAAAAAATGATCGCGGTCAACCGCGTCACCAAAGTGGTCAAGGGCGGTCGAATTCTCGGCTTCGCTGCACTCACTGTGGTCGGCGACGGCGACGGTCGCGTCGGCATGGGCAAAGGCAAATCCAAAGAAGTGCCCGCTGCTGTGCAAAAGGCCATGGAAGAAGCCCGCCGCAACATGCACAAAGTGTCGTTGAAAAACGGCACGATTCACCACAATGTCACCGGCCACCACGGCGCGGCCAATGTGCAAATGGCACCAGCCCCCAAAGGCACTGGCATCATCGCTGGCGGCCCGATGCGCGCTGTGTTTGAAGTCATGGGCATCACCGACATCGTGGCCAAAAGCCATGGTTCATCCAATCCCTACAACATGGTGCGTGCCACGTTGGATGCATTGATCAAATCCACCACCGCCTCCGAAGTGGCGGCCAAGCGTGGCAAGAGCGTCGAAGATCTCTTCGTCTAATCCGGGAGCAGCGACATGACCACATCTACTTCAACCGTCAAAGTGCAACTGGTGCGCAGCCCCATCGGCACCAAAGAATCCCACCGCGCCACCGTGCGTGGCCTGGGCTTGCGCAAAATCGGCAGCACCAGCGAATTGCAGGACACACCTGCGGTGCGCGGCATGATCAACAAGATCAGCTACCTGGTCAAAGTTCTCTAAAGGCCACAGCCATGCAACTCAATGAAATCAAGCCCGCAGACGGCTCTCGCAAAAACCGCCGCCGTGTTGGCCGCGGTATCGGCTCCGGTCTGGGTAAAACCGCAGGTCGCGGTCACAAAGGTCAGAAGTCACGTTCAGGCGGCTACCACAAAGTGGGTTTTGAAGGCGGTCAAATGCCTTTGCAACGCCGTTTGCCCAAACGCGGTTTCAAATCCCGCACGCTGCGTTACAACGAAGAAGTCACATTGGCCTCTTTGCAGTTGCTTGAATCCACAGACGTCGACATGCTGACTTTGAAAACCGCTGGCCTCATCAGCCAAATGGCCAAAGTGGTCAAGGTCATCAAGACCGGTGAAATCACGCGCGCTGTCAAATTGAACGGCATCGGTGCCACTGCTGCCGCTAAATCCGCTATTGAAGCCGCTGGCGGCTCCATCGCGTAATTACCAAGGAAGAATCAATTGGCTACCGGCGCAACCATGGGTAAAGCAGACAAGTACGGAGACTTGCGTCGCCGACTCGTCTTTTTGCTGCTCGCGCTGGTGGTTTACCGCTTGGGCACACATATTCCTGTGCCCGGCATAGACCCTAACCAATTGCAGCAGCTCTTCAAAGGCCAGCAGGGCGGCATTCTCAGTCTGTTCAATATGTTCTCCGGCGGTGCCTTGTCCCGCTTCAGTATTTTTGCGCTCGGCATCATGCCTTACATCTCTGCATCCATCATCATGCAGTTGATGTCGTATGTGGTGCCTAGCATGGAAGCGCTCAAAAAAGAAGGCGAAGCCGGTCGCCGCAAGATCACCCAGTACACACGCTACGGCACCTTGGGCTTGGCTTTGTTCCAGTCGCTCGGTATCGCGGTGGCGCTCGAATCATCAGCCGGTCTGGTGAATGTGCCAGGCATGGGTTTTCGCATCACTGCCATGGTGTCTCTCACCGCAGGCACCATGTTTTTAATGTGGCTGGGCGAACAAATCACCGAGCGTGGTTTGGGTAACGGTATCTCCATCATTATTTTTGCGGGTATCGCCGCAGGCCTGCCCAAGTCCATCGGCGGTTTGCTCGAGTTGGTGCGCACCGGTGCTATGAGCATCATCATTGCCTTGTTGATCGTCATCCTGGTGGCGGGCATCACTTACTTCGTGGTCTTCGTCGAGCGCGGCCAAAGAAAGATATTGGTTAACTATGCTCGCCGGCAAGTCGGTAATAAGGTGTATGGCGGTCAGTCTTCACACCTGCCGCTGAAGCTGAATATGTCCGGTGTGATCCCGCCTATTTTTGCTTCGTCAATCATTTTGCTGCCCTCAACCATCGTCAGCTGGTTCAGCGCAGGCAGTAGCCTCAATTGGCTGAAAGATATTTCCGCTGCCTTGTCGCCCGGGCAACCGCTGTATGTGATGTTGTATGCCGTGGCCATCATCTTTTTCTGCTTTTTCTACACAGCGCTGGTGTTCAACAGCCGTGAAACCGCAGACAACTTGAAGAAAAGCGGTGGTTTCATTCCCGGCATTCGCCCGGGTGACCAGACTGCCAAATTCATCGACAAAATTTTGCTGCGCCTGACATTGGCCGGTGCCATCTACATCACGTTTGTATGTCTGGTGCCCGAGTTTCTGATCCTCAAGTACAACGTGCCGTTCTATTTTGGCGGTACCTCATTGCTGATTATTGTGGTGGTCACCATGGACTTCATGGCCCAGGTACAAAACTACCTCATGAGTCAGCAATACGAATCTTTGCTCAAAAAGGCCAACTTCAAGATGGCTCCAGGTGGCTGATTGGGCGCATGGCCAAGGACGACGTCATCAAGATGCAAGGCGAGGTGGTTGAAAACCTCCCCAATGCAACTTTCCGGGTCAAACTGGAAAACGGACATGTTGTGCTCGGCCATATTTCCGGCAAGATGCGAATGCACTACATCCGCATCCTGCCGGGAGACAAAGTGACAGTGGAATTGACGCCCTACGATTTGAGTCGGGCAAGAATTGTGTTTCGCGCCAAGTGAGGCGTTGAACGAAAGAGTTTGTTGAAATGCGCAGGGTGCGTATTTCAGGTTTTTAGGAGAATGAAATGAAAGTTTCGGCTTCGGTCAAAACAATTTGCCGCAACTGCAAGATCATCCGCCGCAAGGGTGTGGTGCGGGTCATCTGCACCGACCCGCGTCACAAACAGCGTCAAGGCTGATCGAACAACGCATTCAAGAGGTTTCTCATGGCACGTATCGCTGGTATCAATATTCCGCCCCATAAGCACACCGAAATCGGTTTGACATCGATTTTCGGCATCGGTCGCACGCGCGCTCGCAAAATCTGCGAAGCATGCGGCATTGCTTATGCGAAAAAAATCAAGGATTTGTCAGACGCTGATCTGGAAAAAATCCGCGATCAAATCGCTCACATCACTATCGAAGGTGACCTGCGCCGCGAAACCACCATGAACATCAAGCGTTTGATGGACATCGGTTGTTACCGCGGTTTCCGTCACCGTCGCGGCTTGCCGATGCGCGGTCAGCGCACCCGCACCAATGCACGTACCCGCAAAGGCCCCCGCAAGGCAGCCGCTGCACTGAAGAAATAACTGAGGGACCCCCATGGCAAAAGCACCCGTCAACTCAGCCGCACAACGTGTGCGCAAAAAAGTCCGCAAAAATGTTGCGGACGGCATTGCACACGTGCATGCTTCTTTCAACAACACCATCATCACCATCACCGATCGCCAAGGCAATGCTTTGTCTTGGGCGTCGTCGGGTGGTCAGGGATTCAAGGGCTCACGCAAGTCCACACCGTTTGCCGCTCAGGTGGCTTCCGAAGTGGCCGGCCGTGCCGCCATTGATCAGGGCATCAAGAACCTCGACGTCGAAATCAAAGGACCCGGCCCCGGCCGCGAGTCTTCAGTTCGTGCGTTGGCGGCCCTGGGCATTCGCATCAATTCCATCTCTGATGTGACGCCGGTTCCCCACAACGGATGCCGTCCGCAAAAGCGCCGTCGCATCTGATTTCAGTCAAGCCCACCGCCGTTGTTGCAAGCAGCAACGGCTCCCCGCCGTTTTGGCGGGCAGTTGATAAAAGGAAGTTCAAGTGGCACGTTACTTAGGCCCCAAGGCCAAACTCTCACGCCGTGAAGGCACCGACCTGTTTTTGAAGAGCGCACGTCGCTCTATCGCAGACAAGTCCAAGTTCGACAGCAAGCCCGGCCAGCACGGTCGCACTTCAGGTCAGCGCATGTCTGACTTCGGTTTGCAGTTGCGCGAAAAACAAAAAGTCAAACGCATGTACGGTGTGTTGGAGCGTCAGTTCCGCCGTTACGTTGCCATGGCAGATCAGCAAAAAGGCAATACAGGTTCGAACCTGTTGTCCTTGCTGGAATCGCGTCTAGACAATGTGGTTTACCGCATGGGCTTTGGCTCAACCCGCGCCGAGGCGCGTCAGCTGGTGTCGCACAAGGCCATCACGGTCAACGGCCACCAGGTGAACATTCCTTCCTACCTGGTGAAAGCCGGGGACGTGGTGAGTGTGCGCGAAAAATCCAAAAAACAGGGACGTGTGCTCGAGGCTTTACAGCTGGCCACGCAAGTGGGAATGCCTGCCTGGGTCGATGTCAATATTGACAAGGCGGAAGGTGTGTTCAAGAAGGCACCTGATCGTGACGAATTTGCGGCTGACATCAACGAATCCCTGATCGTTGAGTTGTATTCGCGTTAACCGGGGCATTACTGCTCCTTGAATCCGCCGCCCCGTTCACTGTTGAACGGGGGTCATCATCTAGCCTTACCGGTGTAACGAACCGGGGGCATTGAGAGGGAAAAAACGAATGCAAACAAATCTCCTGAAGCCCAAAGCCATACAGGTCGAACAACTCGGCCACAACAAATCCAAAGTAACGCTCGAACCTTTTGAGCGCGGTTACGGCCATACCTTGGGCAACGCACTGCGTCGCGTGCTCTTGTCTTCTATGGTCGGCTACGCCGTCACCGATGTCACCATCGCCGGCGTTCTGCACGAATACTCATCGATTGATGGCGTTCAAGAAGACGTGGTCAATATTCTGTTGAACCTCAAAGGTGTGGTGTTCAAACTGCACAACCGTGACGAAGTCACACTCAGCCTGCGCAAAGACGGCGAAGGCCAGGTTACCGCTGCTGACATACAAACGCCGCATGATGTGGAAATCATCAACCCCGAGCACGTGATTGCGACTTTGTCGCACGGCGGCAAAATTGATATTCAGCTCAAGGTTGAAAAAGGCCGTGGCTACGTGCCTGGCTCCATGCGCCGGCATGCGGATGAGGTGAGCAAATCCATCGGCCGCATTGTGCTTGACGCTTCTTTTTCTCCCGTCAAGCGCGTCAGCTACAGCGTTGAAAACGCGCGTGTGGAACAACGTACCGATCTGGATCGCTTAGTGCTTGAAATTGAAACCAACGGTGCCATCACTGCTGAAGACGCAGTGCGTTCATCTGCCAAGATTTTGGTTGAACAACTGGCTGTGTTTGCACAACTCGAAGGCAACGAACTGGCCGCCTTTGATTCACCTGCACCGCGTAACGCTGTGCAAGTCGACCCGATTTTGTTGCGCCCTGTGGACGAACTCGAACTCACTGTGCGTTCAGCCAATTGCTTGAAAGCAGAAAACATTTTCTACATCGGCGATTTGATTCAGCGCACCGAAAACGAATTGCTCAAGACCCCGAACCTGGGCCGCAAATCTTTGAACGAAATCAAAGAAGTGCTGGCTTCGCGCGGTTTGACCTTGGGCATGAAGCTTGAAGGCTGGCCGCCCAGCGGCCTGGAAGCCAAACGTATTTAACAAAACAGAGCGGTGTTCACACCGCCTCCCCTGGCCGTACCTGACACGGCGGCCGGCAAAACAACTTCAACAAGGAAATTACCATGCGCCACGGACACGGATTACGCAAACTCAACCGGACCAGCTCACACCGTCTGGCCATGTTGCAAAACATGATGAACTCGCTGATCGAACACGAAGTCATCAAAACCACTCTGCCTAAAGCCAAGGAATTGCGTCGAGTCATTGAGCCGATGTTGACCTTGGGCAAAGAACCCACACTCTCCAACAAGCGTTTGGCATTCAACCGCTTGCGTAACCGCGACAACGTGGTGAAGTTGTTCGCCGAACTCGGACCTCGCTACAAAGCCCGTCCCGGCGGTTACACACGCATTTTGAAAATGGGTTACCGCGTGGGTGATAACGCGCCGATGGCATTGGTCGAACTGGTTGACCGTCCCGAAGTCCAAGACACACCCGCAGCAAGCGAATAACAGTTACAATGAATCACACGACGCGCGATGGAGCAGCCTGGTAGCTCGTTGGGCTCATAACCCAAAGGTCGCAAGTTCAAATCTTGCTCGCGCAACCAAACATCACAACGCCCACTTTCAGTGGGCGTTTTGCTTTGATACCCTGCCCACTTTCATTGGGCGTTGCGCATTGATACAAGCCATTCACATCACGCATGTCATACGCCTTGTCTGAAGTTCTGGCAAAAGCAGAACGGATTGAATTACAAACGCCTTCGGGCTTGCAGGTCTGGCATGTCTGGAACCGTGCGGCGAGCCATCCATTGGTGTTGTTACACGGCGGCAGCGGCAGCTGGTGCCATTGGGTGCGCAATGTGGAAGCTCTCTCACAAAACAGGGCTGTGTGGGCCTTAGACACACCCGGCTTGGGCGATTCTGAATTGCCGCCAGGCGCTTTAGATGCAGACGATTTGCATCAGCCGTTAGAGCAAGGTTTGCAATTGTTGTTTGCTGATCACGCGGTGGACATGGTCGGTTTCTCTTTCGGCGGACTGGTCGCCGGGTTTCTTGCAGCAAGTTACAAACAGCGTGTCAAGCGCCTGGTGCTGGTCGGTATTCCCGGTCTTGGACTGTCGAATCAAATAGCGAATATGCGGGGTTTTCGCGCAGACATGACACTGCAGCAGCGGTATGAAGTGCATCGCAATAACTTGCTGGCCATCATGTTGCATGACGAGGCCTTGATTACGCCTGAACTGCTAGACATGCAAGAGAGAAATGTGTTGCGTGACCGTTTGCGCAGACGACGCATTGCGCGCAGTGATGCCATGCTGCAGTTACAAACGCAGTGGACCTGTCCGGTATTTGGCATATGGGGCCAGAACGACGCTTTGTACCGGGGTAGTTTGCATTTGATTCAAGACCTGCTGTCAGCCTGTGATTTACACGGCTTTCATGTGCTGCCGGATGCCGGCCATTGGGTGCAATATGAAAAGCCTGATCGCTTCAATCGATTACTGCTGAGTTGCCTGCCGATATGACGCAAACAGTAAAAAAATAGCCAAGTTGTCCTGTCAAAAAGGAATGGTGACAGCCAGCAGAAAAAAGATAGAACCACCAAAGCCAGCAAGCGCACAATAGGCCTATGCTTTATAAATTCAAATCCAAGGCTGCGGGTGATCTGATATTGCTGGAGCCGCAAGGCAAACAGTTTTTGCAATTGATCGGTAAAACGGTGCAAGCCAAAGGCATCATCGAGCCGGGCGATATGTCGGCTGCCATCGCCGCATTGCAGGCAGCGATTGCACAGCAAGAGGCTGAGCAAGACGCCGCCCGGGAGAACGCCCGGCAACAAGGCGCTGCGCCGCCGATGTTTGACAGCATCAGCTTGCGCCAGCGGTGCAAGCCCATTATTGACATGCTGAATCGTTGCCACCGCGAACAACAACCTATAGTCTGGGGCGTCTAAGTGACACATCCTTACCAGGTGCTCACACCGTCGGTGGTGCTGGATGCCTTAAGCGGCCTGGGACTGGCGGTCGATGGTCGCCTGAGCGCACTCAGCTCGTATGAAAACCGCGTCTATTTGGTGCATTTGGATGACGACAGTTCGGTGGTCGCCAAGTTTTACCGGCCCGGGCGCTGGAGCGAGGCGCAAATCCGCGAAGAGCTGAGTTTCACCGCTGAATTGAACGCAGACGATGTACCGGTGGTCGGCCCGTTGACATTGAAAGGCATGCAGCTGCACGAAGCGCGTGTGACCCACGAAGGGGTGGACGGACATTTCTGGTTCACCGTCAGCCCGCGCCGTGGCGGACGCGCACCGGAACTCGACGACCCCGAGGTGCTGATGTGGACAGGCCGTTTGATGGCGCGATTGCACTTGGTGGGCGAGCGACACGCATTCAAGCACCGCCCCGCATTGAACCTGCATACCTTTGGTGAAATGCCGCGCGATCAATTGGTGTCGCAACACCAAGTGGCAGAAGAAGTGCGGCAACAGTGGTTGGCTTTGTGCAACCAGGCGCTTGAACTTGTGCGCGAGGCCATGCCTGCGGACATCACAACGCTGAGACTGCATGGCGACTGCCACCCCGGCAATATTTTTTGGACACCTGAAGGCTTGCCCGAACCCGGCCCGCATTTTGTCGACATGGACGATGCACGCAAGGGGCCTGCGGTGCAAGACCTGTGGATGCTGGTGCACGGCGACACCGCAGAGCGTCGCCAAAAAATGGAAATCGTTTTAGAAGGTTATGAAAGCATGCGCCGCTTTGACCGGCGTGAACTGCGATTGATCGAGCCTTTGCGGACTTTGCGCATCATTCACTACAGCGCCTGGCTGGCCCGGCGACAAGACGACCCCGCCTTCCCCATGCACTTTCCTTGGTTTGGTACGGCTGACTATTGGCGAGGTCAGTGCGATACCTTGCGCGAGCAGATAGAGGCGATGGAAGAACACTCTTAATGAGGGGGTCAATACTTTCAATTTTTTAAAGTATTGGCGAAAGAACCCGGCATCAGTGGTCAGTAATGCATCTGCTTGTTCAATGGCATGTGCACCGGTCAAAAAGTCGGGTGCTACACGCAATCGAGAACCTTGGTTGTTCGAATATTCGCGCATGATGCGCGCGGCCTCTATGGCCGACGGCATGTCTAAAGGGTCGTGGTCAAGTTGGCAATCTGACAAAAAGTCACGCAGGTCTTGCGCATTGGTAAAGTAGCGACCCAATTCGGCTACCACCACAGCGCAAACACACTCGCTGCCTTGCGCGAGCGCGGCCTCTAAGGCGGTCTGTGCCGCAGTTGCGCCTGGCGCGCCTTTGACAATGTCAAAGAGCACGCTGGAATCAACAGCAGTTTTTAAGGTTTTTTCGGCTCCGCTTGCCATGGCACAGCGCGGTCGCGCAATTCACTCAAGGCCTCATCGTGGCTGAGCCCGTCATCCACTGCTTTACCTACCCAGCGGCTTAAGTCCAAAGCCACTTTTTTCTCGATCACCAGTCGTTGACCGTCGAGGCTGATCTGAAAATTGCTGCCTGGTTTGAGGCCCATGGCATCGCACGCCTCTTTGGGAATAACAATCTGCCCGCGCTCGGCAAGGGTAATGTCTTGGGTTTTAATGGCTTAACAACTCGAATGAAAGCGCAAGTTTGCTCCATAAGGGATGAAAAATCAAATATGAAAATTGTGAATTTGGTCTGATTAAACCAGCAAAGCATTCACCCGCTTGACATATGCGGCAGGGTCATCTGGCAAACCGCCTTCAGCCAGCAGCGCCTGGTCAAACAAAATATGCGCCAAGTCGTGGAAATGGATTTGACCGGCATCGCTGTCGATTTTTTTCACCAATGCGTGTTCGGGGTTGATTTCCAAAATCGGTTTGGCTTCTGGCGCGCTTTGTCCGGCTTGTTTGAGCATGCGCGCCATTTGCAAAGACACGCCGTGGTCTGTCACCACCAGACACGCCGGTGAATCCACCAAACGGGTGGTGATGCGCACGTCTTCGGCTTTGTCTTTCAGCGCTTCTTTCAATTTGGCCAGCAAAGGTTTCATGCTGTCTGCAGCGGCTTCGGCGGCTTTCTTTTCTTCCTCGTCTTGCAGTTTGCCCAAGTCGAATGCGCCTTTGGCCACGCTTTGCAGGGGCGTGCCGTCGAACTCGTTCAAAAAGCCCAGCGCCCATTCGTCCACGCGATCCGACATCAGCAAGACTTCAATGCCTTTTTTGCGGAAGACTTCGAGTTGCGGGCTGTTCTTGGCGGCGGCCAGGCTGTCGGCGGTGATGTAGTAAATCGCTTCCTGGCCTTCTTTCATGCGCGCTTTGTAATCGGCAAAACCGACGCTCACCGATTCGCTGTGGGTGCTGGCAAAGCGCAGCAATTTGGCGATCTTGTCTTTGTTGGCAAAGTCCTCGCCCAAACCTTCTTTGAGCACCGCGCCGAACTCGGCATAAAACTTGGAATACTTGCCCGCGTCTTGTTTGTCTTCATCCGATGCATCCGCAGCAGGCACATCGTGTTTGGCCAGGTCTTCCAGCATGGACAACACACGGCGTGTATTGCCTTCGCGAATCGCTTTGACATCGCGGCTTTCTTGCAGCAGCTCGCGACTCACGTTCAAAGGCAAATCGGCTGAGTCCACCACGCCTTTGACAAAGCGCAAATAGGTGGGCATCAGCGCTTCAGCGTCGTCCATGATGAACACACGTTTCACATACAGCTTGATACCGGCTTTTTTGTCGCGGTTCCACAAATCAAACGGTGCTTTGCCCGGCACATACAGCAGTTGTGTGTATTCGGTGCTGCCTTCCACGCGGTTGTGGCTCCAAGCCAGCGGGTCTTCAAAATCGTGGCTGATGGCTTTGTAAAACTCTGCGTGTTGCTCGGCTGTGATGTCCTTCTTCGGGCGGGTCCACAGTGCGCTGGCCTTGTTGACGGTTTCCCATTCGTCTGTCACCACCATTTCGCCCGGCTGGTCGTTTTCGCCTTCTTTCCACTCTTCTTTGCGCATGAGTATGGGCAGAGAAATATGGTCTGAATATTTAGCGATGATGGATTTGAGTTTCCAGTTACTGAGGTACTCTTGGGCATCGTCGCGCATATGCAGGATGATGTGGGTGCCGCGTTCTTTTTGCGTGATGGCTTCCACCTCGAAGTCACCGCTGCCGCCGCTGATCCAGCGCACGCCTTGGTCGGCAGGCAAACCGGCGCGGCGTGTTTCCACCACGATTTTGTCGGCGACGATAAAGCCCGAATAAAACCCCACACCGAATTGGCCGATCAGCGCGCCCTGGTCTTTGGCGTCCGATTGTTGGTCGCCGGAGAGCTTGCTCATAAAGTCACGGGTGCCGCTTTTGGCGATGGTGCCCAAATGGTCAATCGCTTCTTGCTGGCTCATGCCAATGCCGTTGTCGCTGATAGTCAAGGTTTTGGCGGCCTTGTCAAACGCGACTTTGATGTCCAACGTTGGCGTGTCTTCATACAAGGCGGGCGTATTCAGCGCTTCATAGCGCAGTTTGTCGCAAGCGTCGGAGGCGTTGGACACCAGCTCGCGCAAAAAGATTTCCTTGTTGGAATACAGCGAATGGGTGACCAGGTGCAGCAGTTGGGCGACTTCGGCTTGGAAGGAATGGGTATGTTTGCTCATGGGATAAAGAGAGTGAAAAAAGGAATTAGTTTGCATATGAGGTCTGGACTGGGCAAATCAAGTCAGCCGCCGAGTTTTGCATGCAGCTTCGGTTTTAAATTTATTAAATTCACCAATAACAATAAAACCCCTTATTTGCCTATTTTAGACAAATAAATCTCAAAATATAAATACTTATAAATTACATTGCTACGCTGAAAGATCTGAAGTCTGACTCACACGGGCCGTGTTTATTTGAACCCATACTTTGGAGACCAGGAGAAATTCCATGAACCCAATGCCAAGCCTTCCAGCCAGCCGTTTGTTGCCCGCGACTGCCCGAACCCTGTGGCGCAAACGGCAGCTGATGGTCGCGGGCGTGTGTGCCAGCGCCTGGCTCAGCGGCTGCGGTGTGTTTCTTAGCAATGACGAGTTCGGCCTGTCCTGGTCGGGCAAACCGCTGGCGCAACTCCAACAGGCATGGGGCCCGCCGACCGAACAACAAACCCAAATCGACGGCAGCATAGAAATCCGCTATGACTTCAAGCAAGAGAGGAGCACCTATTGGTTCACTGCTGACAAGGCCGGCAAAATCGTCGCTTACCGCTACGAAGTCGGGCAATGGGGAAGTTGCAAGCCGACTTAAACTCAAGCGAAGGTTTCGTCCCGCCCCAGATACCGCCATTGGCCGACCGGCAATTGGCCCAGTTTCACCCGGCCTATGCGCACCCGCTTCAAGCCGACCACAGTCAACCCAACTTGTTCGCACATGCGCCTGATCTGTCGCTTTTTGCCTTCGGTCAGCACAAAACGCAGTTGCTCCGGGTTTTGCCATTCCACCAGCGCCGTTTTAAGGGCTTGACCGTCCAGCGACAAACCGAGTCGCAATAAAGCCAGTTTGTCAGCGGGAAACAGGGATTGCACATCAGTTTGCACTTCACCGGCGGGCAAGCGCCCGTATTGCACCCGCACCAGGTATTCTTTTTCAACGCCGGAGTTTTCGCCAATCAGTTGACGCGCCACGCGACCGTCTTGCGTCAGCACCAGCAGACCGACCGAATCAATATCCAAACGACCGGCCGGTGCCAAGCCCATGCGCTGGCGCGGCGCAAAGCGTATGGGCGAGCGGTCGTCGCGCCAGTGCGTGCGAGCTTCAATCAGGTTGATGGCCGGTTCGTGCCCGTCCTCGGCCTGACCGCTGACATAGCCCATGGGTTTGTGCAAAAGTATGGTGACTTGTTTGTCCTGCTGGCCGCGCGCCAACGGGTCAACCTCGATGCGGTCCAGGGGTCTGACCGGCTTGCCCAGCACGGCAGTCACGCCATTGACTTTCACCCAGCCTTTGGCAATCCAGTCGTCGGCTTCGCGGCGCGAGCATATGCCGAGTTCGGCCATGCGTTTATTCAATCTGATGGTGGTGTCATTCATGTGTGACTCAGTGTATGGCTTCGCAGCGCTGGCAAATTCAACACGCGAATGCCGCCGTAGCTGACACGTATCCACTGCGCTTCTTCCAGCCGCTTCAAAGCCACATTCACGCGTTGGCGCGACAGGCCAACCAGATAGCCCAGCTCTTGCTGAGTGATGTCCAGCACTTCACCCACGCCCGGAAACAGCACCGGGTTGACGAGAGCCGCCAGGTTGCGCGCGACGCGCAGGTCGGGGTTGTTGATGCGGTCAATTTCGCGTGCCGCAATGAACTGTCCGAGGCGTTCGTTCAACTGGTTCATGATGAAACGGTTAAAGCCGATGGATCCGGCCAGCAGGGTGTGAAAACTGTCAATCGGCAAACCCGCCACCACGCTGGGACGCAGCGCGTTGACGTTGTAACGGTAGGGCTCACGTTTGAGGGCAGTGCCTTCGCCGAACCAGCCGCCGCGCGACACGCCAGTAAAAGTGAGGCTGTCGCCTTTGTCGGTATCTATGTTCATTTTGAGCAAACCGTCGACCACGCCGAACCAGTAAGTCGGGTCGCGTCCTATGCGACAGACCGCGTTGCCTGTTTCTGCGTCTCCGACGACGATGCGTGGCAACGTGTGTTCGCGTTCTTTGTCGCTGAGCAGGCGCAACCAGGGGATACCGTCAAGTTCCTGTGCGGTAGGTGGCCGACGACGCTGGTGCAGGGTCAGGTCTCGGGTCATGGGTGTCAAAAACGTAAGAAACAAAGCCTAGGTATCTTCCCTAGATTGTCGTCGGAAAGACAAAATAGCGTCAAACTCCAGCCTAATATCCACGCACTGTGAGATTTAGGCGTATTTCCGTCTGACGCTGTGATTGACTGTCTGATGAACACCACTTTCCCCCGTTTACTTCAGGAACATGCGCGCCAACGCCCCGCAGATGCCGCGCTGCGCGAAAAGGAATACGGCATTTGGCAAACCCTGAATTGGGCCGATCTTTACGCTATGGTGGGACAAATCGCCCATGGGCTGGCGCGCGACGGTTTGCAACGCGGCGAGCATGTGGTGATTGTGGGAGCCAACCGGCCGCGTTTGTCCGCCGGCATCCTGGCCGTGCAAACGCTGGGGGGTATTGCCGTGCCGCTGTACCAGGATGCGGCAGCCACGGAATATGTGTTTCCTATCAATAACGCCGACGTGCGTTTTGCGGTGGTGGAAAACCAGGAGCAAGTCGACAAATTGCAGGAAATAAAAGCGGATTGCCCGACACTGTCGCGCATTTATTACGACGATCCGCGCGGTTTGCGCAATTACCCGTCGCAAGGTTTGTGCAGTCTGGATGCGTTGTTGCAGGATGGCACCGCGCTGGCTGCCAAAAACCCTCAGTTTGTCGAGCAGCAAATTCAAGCCGGTCAGCCCGACGATGTGGCCGCCATGTTCTTCACCTCTGGCACCACCGGCAACGCCAAGGGTGTGGTGCACACGCACCGCAGTTTGTTGGACCGCGCCAAGGCCGGGGCAGACTTTGACAAACTCACTAGCCACGAAGAAGTGCTGGCGTATTTGCCGCCAGCGTGGATTGGGCAAAACATCTTCAGTTATGCGCAATGGCTGTGCTGCGGCTATGTGGTGAATTGCCCGGAGTCCACCGAGACCGTCACCATCGATTTGAAAGAAATCGGGCCTACCTATTACTTTGCGCCGCCGCGCGTGTTTGAAGGCTTGCTCACACAGGTGATGATTCGCATGGAAGACGCGAGTGCGCCTAAGCGCAGCATGTTCAAGTTTTTCATGGATGTGGCTCGTGATGTCGGGCCGCGCCGCATGGATGGCGAACCCATTGGTCTGTGGAACTCAATGATGTATGGACTCGGCAATTTGCTGGTCTACGGGCCGCTGCGTAACAACCTGGGTTTTTCACGGGTGCGCGTGGCCTACACCGCAGGTGAAGCCATCAGTCCTGACTTGTTCAGCTTTTACCGTTCTATCGGCATCAACCTCAAACAGTTGTATGGCTCGACCGAAACTGCGGTGTTCGTGTGTTTGCAACCGGACAACCAGGCGTATGCCGACACGGTCGGTGTGCCGTGTGACGGCGTGGAAATCAAAGTAGCAGACAACGGCGAAATTCTGGTCAAGTCGGCTGGTTTGCTCAAGGGCTATTACAAAAACCCCGAGGCCACGGCCGAGGTGTTGAGTGCTGACGGTTGGTACAAAACGAATGACGCGGGCTTCATCGACAGTCGCGGCCATTTGAAAATCATCGACCGTGTCAAAGACGTGGGCCGCATCCAAGGTGGCGTGAATGACGGCGCCATGTTCGCGCCCAAGTATGTGGAAAACAAACTCAAATTTTTCCCTTTCATCAAAGAAGCCGTGGCCTATGGCGATGGACGCGACAAAGTCTGCGTCATGCTCAACATCGATTTCGATGCGGTCGGCAACTGGGCCGAACGGCGCAACCTGCCGTATGCAGGCTATACCGATTTGGCGCAAAAACCCGAGGTGTACCAGTTGATTTTGGAATGCGTAGAAAAAGTGAATGCCGATCTGTCCGCCGACACCTTATTGGCCGGTTCGCAAATCAGCCGCTTCTTGGTGTTGCACAAAGAGCTGGATGCGGATGACGGCGAATTGACGCGAACCAACAAAGTGCGGCGCGGTTACATCGCCGAGAAATACGCGGTGCTGGTTCAAGCTTTGTACGAAGGCTTGGCGCAGCAATACATTGAAACAGCGGTGAAATTTGAAGACGGCAGAAGCGGCAGCGTGAGCGCCACTTTGAAGCTGTCGGACGCCAAAGTGTTCAGCGCCGTGGAGCGTGCCGCATGAGCCGGCAAATCGGTGACGTCATATTGAATGTTCAAAACATTTCGCTGAGTTTCGGCGGGGTCAAGGCTTTGTCCGACATCAGTTTCAATGTGCACGAGCATGAAATCCGCGCCATCATTGGCCCCAATGGTGCCGGCAAATCGTCCATGCTCAATTGCATCAACGGCGTGTATTCGCCGCAGCAAGGGCAGATCACGTTTCGCGGCCAAACTTTCAGCCACATGGACAGCCACCAGGTCGCGGTCATGGGCGTGGCCCGCACCTTTCAAAACCTGGCCTTGTTCAAAGGCATGAGTGTGCTGGACAACATCATGACCGGGCGCAACCTGCGCATGAAATCGAATTTGTTCATGCAAGCCCTGCGGCTAGGCCCGGCTGAACGCGAAGAAATCGACCACCGCAAACGGGTGGAAGAAATCATTGACTTTCTGGAAATACAACCGTATCGCAAAACACCGGTGGGCCAATTGCCATACGGTTTGCAAAAACGTGTGGACTTGGGTCGGGCGCTTGCACTCGAGCCGCAAGTGCTGTTGCTGGATGAACCCATGGCCGGTATGAACGTCGAAGAAAAGCAAGACATGTGTCGTTTCATTTTGGATGTGAACGACGAGTTCGGCACCACCGTGGTGTTGATCGAGCACGACATGGGCGTGGTGATGGACATCTCCGACCGCGTGGTGGTGTTGGACTACGGTAAAAAAATCGGCGACGGCACGCCCGACGAAGTGCGCAACAACCCCGAGGTGATCAGCGCCTACCTCGGTACAGGACATTGACTGCCATGGGATTTTTTCTAGAAACACTGTTAGGCGGGCTGATGGCGGGTATGTTGTATTCGCTGGTGGCTTTGGGTTTTGTGCTGATTTTCAAAGCCTCGGGCGTGTTCAATTTCGCGCAAGGTGCGATGGTCTTGTTTGCCGCCTTGGCGATGGCGCGTTTTTCCGAGTGGCTGAATGGCACAGGCATTGGCAGCTTGTGGCTGGTGAACCTGATTGCGTTTGCCATGGCGGCAGCCGTCATGTTCTGCGTGGCCTGGTTGATTGAGCGATTGGTGTTGCGTCAGTTGGTGAACCAGGAAGGCACGACCTTGCTCATGGCCACATTGGGCATCACATACTTTTTAGAAGGGCTGGGCCAGTCTTTGTTCGGTAGCGACATCTACAAGATTGACATCGGCATGCCCAAAGAACCTGTCATGGCTTTCGAGTCCACCTTCCCGGGCGGCATTTTGATCAACCAGGAAGATTTGATAGCCGCTTTGATCGCGGCTTGTTTGGTGGCCTTGTTGTCACTGTTTTTCCAAAAGACCGGTACCGGACGCGCGCTGCGCGCAGTGGCAGATGACCACCAGGCGGCCCAATCGATTGGCATTCCTCTCAACCGCATCTGGGTGATTGTGTGGTGTGTGGCCGGTGTGGTGGCTTTGGTGGCCGGCATGATTTGGGGCAGCAAACTCGGTGTGCAGTTTTCATTGGCCACGGTGGCATTGCGCGCCTTGCCCGTCGTGATTTTGGGCGGCCTCACTTCAGTGCCCGGTGCCATCATTGGCGGCTTGATCATCGGTGTCGGCGAGAAACTGTCCGAGGTGTATCTGGGCCCGTATGTCGGCGGCGGCATCGAAATCTGGTTTGCTTATGTTCTGGCTTTGCTGTTCTTGCTCGTGCGTCCTCAGGGGCTGTTCGGGGAGAAGATTATTGATCGCGTGTAACCATGTTCTATAGAGAAAACGGCCAATTCAAAACCAGCTACCAGGCGGACCAGCAGATCTTCCCGATTCTGCAAGACCGCTGGTTCATGCTGGCTTTGTTGCTGCTGGCATTTGTTGGCGTGCCGATGATCGCCTCGGATTACATGTTCAGCGCGATTCTGATCCCCTTCGTCATCATGGCCATGGCGGCGTTGGGCGTGAACATACTTGTAGGCTATTGCGGACAAATTTCATTAGGCTCCGGCGCATTCATGGCGGTGGGTGCTTACGGTGCTTACAACTTCTTCGCACGCATACCCGGCATGCCCTTGATCCTCACATTGATTTTGGGCGGACTGTGCGCCACGGTGTTCGGCATTTTGTTCGGCTTGCCGAGTTTGCGGGTGCGCGGTTTGTATTTGGCGGTGGCCACCTTGGCCGCGCAGTTTTTTGCCGACTGGATGTTTTTGCGGGTCAAGTGGTTCACGCTGGATACGCCTTCCGGTTCCGTGTCGGTGTCCAATTTGCAAGTCTTCGGTTTCCCGATTGACAACGACATTGGCAAATACCTGTTTTGTTTGACGCTGTTGTGTGTCGTGGCCTTGCTGGCGAAAAATCTGGTGCGTGGTGCCATAGGCCGCGAATGGATGGCCATACGTGACATGGACGTGGCAGCAGCCGTCATCGGCATTCGCCCCGTGTACGCCAAGCTCAGTGCGTTTGCTGTCAGCTCGTTCATCATCGGCATGGCCGGTGCCTTGTGGGCATTCATCTACCTGGGTGCTTGGGAGCCGAGCGCCTTTTCTGTCGACCAGTCATTCCGGCTGCTGTTCATGGTCATCATCGGCGGCATGGGTTCTATTGCAGGTGGCTTTTTAGGCGCGGCTTTCATCGTGGTGCTGCCTATTTTTCTCAACCAGTTTCTGCCTGTGTTCGCCGCTTGGTTTGGTTTGACGATTTCCACCACCGTGGTGTCGCATGCCGAGTTGATGATCTTCGGCGCTTTGATCGTGTGGTTCTTGATTGTTGAGCCGCATGGCTTGGCGCGTTTGTGGGCCATAGGCAAACAAAAAATGCGCGTCTGGCCTTTCCCTTATTGAGTGTGTGTGAACCCTGTTTTGTGAGTCCAAATTGAAGGAGACGAAGATGAAAAAACCAGTCTTGTTGTTATCTGCCCTGTTGACCTCGGCGCTGATGTCGGTGGCCACACAGGCCGTGGCCCAGGCCAAGGAACAGTTTGTCCCGGTGCTGTCTTACCGCACCGGCCCTTACGCGCCCAATGGCACGCCATGGGCCAACGGCTTTGTCGATTACCTGAAATTGGTGAACGTCAAAGGCGGCATCAACGGCGTGAAAATCGCTTATGAAGAATGCGAAACCGGTTATGACACGGCTCGCAGCGTCGAATGCTATGAGCGTTTGAAAAGCAAGAACCCCAGCTTTGTGCAAACCTTGTCAACCGGTGCGACTTTCGCCGTCACTGAAAAAGCCCCCGGCGACAAAATCCCGGTGGTGACTGTCGGCTACGGCCGCAGCGAAAGTTCTGACGGCGCTGTGTTTAAGTGGAACTTTCCCATAGCCGGCACCTACTGGGTAGCGGCTGACACCATCATTCAAGCCATTGGCAAAAAAGAAGGCGGCTTGGACAAACTCAAAGGCAAAAAAATTGCTTTGGTTTACCACGACAGCCCGTTCGGTAAAGAGCCTATTCCCTTGTTGCAAGAACGTGCCCGCAACCACGGGTTCGAGTTGCAATTGCTGCCTGTCACGCCGCCCGGCGTAGAGCAAAAAGCCACTTGGTTGCAAGTGCGTCAGTCCAAGCCGGACTATGTGGTGTTGTGGGGTTGGGGCGTGATGAATTCCACGGCCATCAAGGAAGCGCAAGCCACCGGTTATCCGCGCGAAAAAATGTATGGCGTGTGGTGGGCCGGTGCCGAACCTGATGTCAAAGACGTGGCTGATGGTGCCAAGGGCTATAACGCGGTCACGATTCAGCACGGCGCCGAACCGAATTCCGACATCGTCAAATTCATGTTGACCCAAATTCATGCCAAAGGCCAAGGCACAGGACCCAAAGAAGAAGTCGGCCAAGTGCTGTATTTGCGCGGTGCCATGAGTGCCATGATTGGCATTGAAGGCATTCGTTCTGCGCAAGAGCGTTTCGGCAAAGGCAAGGTCATGACGGGTGAGCAAGTGCGTTGGGGCTTGGAAAACCTGAATCTCACCCAAGCCAAACTGGATGCACTCGGTTTCAAAGGCGTGATGCGCCCGATCAGCACTTCTTGCATGGACCACATGGGCGCGGCCTGGACGCGGATTCACACATGGAACGGCAAGGCCTGGGAGTTCACCTCGGACTGGATGCAAGCCGACGAGCAAATTTTGAAGCCGCTGGTCAAGGCCACTGCAGACAAATACGCTGCTGAGAAAAAACTCACACGCCGCACCGGCCAGGACTGCCAGTCCTGATCTGAAGCATGCAAACGGACACCGCCATGAGTACGCCCAAGATTGTTTTGAATGTCAACGGCATTGAGGTCATTTACAACCACGTGATCCTGGTGTTGAAGGGCGTGTCATTGCAGGTGCCCGAGCGCGGCATCGTGGCATTGCTGGGCGGCAATGGCGCTGGCAAAACCACCACGCTGCGCGCCATTTCCAATTTGCTCAAAGGCGAGCGCGGCGAAGTAACCAAGGGCAGCATTGAATTGCATGGCGAACGGATTGAAAACCTCACGCCAGCCGACTTGGTGCAGCGCGGCGTGGTGCAGGTCATGGAAGGCCGCCACTGCTTTGCGCATTTGACGATTGAAGAAAACCTGCTCACCGGCAGTTACACGCGCACCGACAAGGGCGAGATTTCGGCCAACCTGGAGAAGGTCTACAACTACTTTCCCCGTCTGAAAACACGCCGCACATCGCAAGCGGCTTACACCTCGGGCGGCGAGCAGCAAATGTGCGCCATTGGCCGTGCATTGATGGCCAACCCCAATCTGGTGTTGTTAGATGAGCCGTCCATGGGGCTGGCGCCGCAAATCGTTGAAGAAGTGTTCAACATCGTCAAAGACTTGAACCACAAAGAACACGTCACTTTTTTGCTGGCCGAGCAAAACACCAACATGGCTTTGCGCTATGCCGACTTCGGTTACATCATGGAGTCGGGCCGCATCGTGATGGATGGTGTAGCCGCTGATCTGGCCAGCAACGAAGACGTGAAAGAGTTTTATTTGGGCATGGGCGGCGGTGAACGCAAAAGCTTCAAAGACGTGAAAAGTTACAAACGCCGCAAGCGCTGGCTTGCCTGATCACCTATGACTGACAGTTACGACACATTGGAAACGCGCGACCCGGCGCAACGTGAAGCCGCGTTGCTGCAAGCACTGCCAAAGCAGATTGCGCATGCGCAGCAACACACATCGGCATTTGCAGACATCTTGAAAGGTGTTGATGCTGGCGCTGTCACGACGCGTGCCGCACTGGCGGCTTTGCCGGTCACGCGCAAATACGAATTGCTGGCGCGTCAGCAAGCACAACGCAACAGCGATGTGTTCGGCGGGTTTTCCGCCTTGTCATTCGGCAAAGCCATGCCGCGTGTATTCGCTTCACCCGGCACGATTTACGAGCCCGAAGGCACGCGTGCAGACTACTGGCGCATTGCCCGCGCTTTGTACGCCGCCGGTTTTCGCGCGGGCGAATTGGTGCACAACTGCTTCAGCTACCACTTCACGCCTGCGGGCTCGATGATGGAAAGCGGTGCGCATGCCTTGGGTTGCAGCGTGTTTCCGGGCGGTACCGGGCAGACCGAGCAGCAGTTGCAGGCCATGGCCGAATTGCGACCGGCTGGTTATTGCGGCACACCAAGTTTTTTGAAAATCATCATCGACAAAGCGACAGAAACGGGCGTGGCCCTGCCTTCATTGAAGAAAGCCCTGGTCAGCGGTGAAGCGTTTCCGCCGTCGCTGCGCGACTGGCTGGCAGAACGCGGTGTCACGGCCTACCAGTGTTATGCCACTGCCGATATCGGATTGATCGCTTACGAAACCGCTGCACGCCAAGGCTTGGTGCTGGATGAAGGCGTGATTGTTGAAATTGTGCGACCCGGCACCGGCGACCCGGTGGCCGAAGGCGAGGTGGGCGAACTGGTGGTGACCAGCTTGAACCCGGATTACCCGTTGGTACGTTTTGGCACCGGCGACTTGACGGCGTTGCTGCCTGGCGCATGTCCCACAGGTCGCACCAACCAACGCATCAAGGGTTGGATGGGACGTGCTGACCAAACCACCAAGGTGCGCGGCATGTTTGTGCACCCCGGGCAGGTCGATCAAATCGTCAAGCGTTTTGCTCAGATCAGCAAAGCGCGTCTGGTGGTCAGCGGTGAAATGGCGCAGGACCAGATGCATTTGCATATTGAAACTGAGACGAATAACGCTGAATTGATCAGCTCCGTAGAGCAAGCGGTGCGCGACATCACCAAGTTGCGTGCTGAGATTGTGGCGGCCGCTCCCGGCAGTTTGCCCAACGATGGAAAAGTGATTGAAGATGCCCGCAGTTACAAATAACAGGTTTGCACCCGCCGCACGGCAACGCTGCTTTGTGCCGCCAAGCCCGGCCCTGCTTAAAGCGTCTGTGCTCGCGTTCGGTGCGCTGACGCTCAGCTTTTTCGGCAATGTTTCGGCACAAACTTTTCCCGTCAAAGACAAACCCATCACCATCGTCGTGCCGTTCACCGCCGGCGGACCGACCGACCGGCTGGCGCGCGACATGGCCGAGGCTTTGCGCAAACCCTTGGGGGTCAGCAGCATTCTGGTGGAAAACGTGTTGGGTGCGGGAGGCGCGATTGCCACGCAAAAAGTCGCACATGCCGTGCCTGATGGCCACACGATTTTGATTCATCACATTGGCATGGCGACCATGCCGGCACTCAATCGCAATCCCGGTTTTCAGGTCGATACCGACTTCACTTTCCTGGGCATGATCCATGAAGTGCCCATGACCATCGTGGCCAGACCCAGTATGGAAGCCAACGACTACAAACAACTCTCGGCCTGGATCAGCAAAAACAAGGACAAAGCCAACTTGGGCAATGCCGGTGTCGGCTCGGCCTCGCATTTGTGCGGTTTGCTGTGGCAGGCGGCTATGAAAACCGAACTCGCCACCATTCCCTACAAAGGCGTGTCCATGGCTATCACCGATTTGATGGGCGGGCAAATTGATTTGTTGTGCGACCAGACCAGCAACACCATGGCTTATATCGATGGTAAAAAAGTCAAAGCCTATGCGGTCACCACACCTAAGCGACTCACCCAGCCTACATTCAGCAATCTTCCGACCATGCAGGAACTCGGTGTCAAAGGTTTTCAGATCAGCATCTGGCACGGCGCCTACGGCCCCAAAGGCATGAGCGCCGACACCCAGACCAAATGGAACACGGCCATGCGCAAGGTGTTGAGCGATCCGGCTTTCGTTAAAAAACAGCAGGACATGGGCGCGGTCATGATCACCGACAAACGCACCGAGCCTGAAGAGCACAGAAAATTCGTCTTATCTGAAATCAACAAATGGAGCCCCGTCATCAAAGCTGCCGGGGTGTATGCAGACTGATGATTCAACTGCTTTTTATTTACCCTGATGGCCAGGAGCAAGAGGCTTTTGCCCAAAACGGCCAAACCTTGTTGAGTGCGGCCCAAGAGGCCGGTGTCGCCGGTTTTGTGGCCGAATGCGGCGGCAACTGCACGTGCGCCACTTGCCATTGCTACATACAAGCAGAGCACGCACAAGAGCTGTTTGAGCCCTCCGAAGACGAACAAGCCATGCTCGGCTTTACCGCCGAGCCGCGCGAGCAGTACAGCCGCTTAGCGTGTCAAATACTGGTCGAATATTTCATGGACGGCATGCGTGTTTACATGCCGGAGCGGCAGATTTAAAGCTACTGTTTGAAGCGTTTGCGCGTCAAATGCAGAGCTATCGTCCATGCGGCTACTGCATAAGCCGTCAATATGCCTATATGCAGCAGTACTTGCTCTGGCCATTGGTCCATGAACAGCGGGCGCACCAGCGACACAGCCTGGGTCAGAGGCAGCGCCATGGCCAGCCAGCGCACGCCTTCAGGCAAATTGTCCAACGGGAAAAACACACCGCTTAAAAACATCATGGGCGTGAGAAACAGCGTGAAGTAGTAAGTGAAAAAGTCGTAGCCCTTGGCCAAAGCGTTGAAGATCAAGGCCAGACAGCTGAAGGTGATGCCAACACCTAACAAAATGGGCCAGGCCAGCAATACCTTCCAGCTGTTGGCAATGCCCAAGGCCAGCATCACAAACAGAATGGCCGTCGCAGTGAAGATGGCCTTGAACGCGGCCCACAGCATTGCAGCCAGCAACACATCGTCCAGACGCACCGGCGCGTTCATGATGCCATCCCAGGTTTTTTGCACATGCATGCGCGAAAAAGCCGAGTACAAAGCCTCGAAGGTCGCCGCGTTCATGGCGCTCATGCAAATGGAACCGCTGGCCAGAAACACGATGTAAGGTACTTTTTCCGCGCCGAGTTGCACTTCGCCGACCAGCGCGCCCAGGCCATAGCCGAAAGCCACCAGCCACATCAAGGGCTCGGCGATGTTGGCGATCAGACTGGGAATGATCATCTTTCGCCAGACCAGAAAATTGCGCAAAAACACGGGCCAGAATCGCAGATGCATCAAGCCCCCTCGCGGATTTGCCGCCCGGTCAGTTTCAAAAACAAATCCTCCAGGTTCGCCGGGCGGTGCAGACTGCGAACGCCGGGATAAGCGGCGAGCGCTTGCAACAAGGCTTGCGCGGTTTGCGTATAGAAAAATACCGTGTCTCCACTGACCTCAACCCGTTGCGCCAGCGAACGCACCGGGCCGTGCGCCAGCGCTTGCGTGTCGCCGCCATACACCTCGACCACGTCCGGCTCTAGGTGTTCAGAGATCAAATCGCGCGGCTTGCCATCTGCAATTTTGCGACCGTGGTCTATCACCAGCAAGCGGTCGCACAGGCGTTCGGCTTCGTCCATGAAATGCGTGGTCAGCAAAATGGATTTCCCTTGCTGCAGTAACTGCTGCAAACGCTCCCACATCAGGTGCCGGGCCTGCGGGTCCAGCCCGGTGGTGGGTTCGTCCAGCAGCAATAACAACGGGTCGTTGATCAGCGCGCGCGCCAGACTCAGTCGGCGTTTCATGCCGCCGGATAGCTCGCCAGGCTTGGCATCGGCTTTGTGGGTCAAGGAGGCGAATTCCAGCAACATAGGAATACGCGCATCTATATCGGCGCGCTTCATGCCGAAATAGCGGCCATACACCAGCAGGTTTTCGGCGCAGGAAAAATCCGGGTCCAGGCTGTCGAACTGGCTGACAACGCCCAGACGAGATTTGATGGACAAAGCCTGCGCGGGCATGTCTTCACCGAAGACGGTGACGCTGCCACTATCAGGTGCCGTCAGTCCCAGACACATGCGAAACGTGGTGGTTTTGCCCGCGCCATTCGGGCCGATCACGCCCAGACATTCACCGGGGTAAAGCGCGAAAGACAAATCATCAACCACCAGGTTGTCGCCGAAGCGCTTGTTCAGGTGTTCGCAATGCAGTTGTGCAGGATTCATGGAGACTAGAGAAATAACTAGCTGTATTGTGCCTTGACGCTAAGTAATGCACTGGCTCCGAGCTATGCGACTTACAAGAGAGAGCTGAAAAAGTTCGACCCTGAGGTCAATTGACCCCGCTCTTCGGTGTTATAGTCTTATCCCTTACGGCCCGGTAGCTCAGTTGGTAGAGCAGCGGATTGAAAATCCGCGTGTCAGTGGTTCGATTCCACTCCAGGCCACCATATTCACACCCTCAGCGCACTCAGTCCTGAGGGTGTTTTTTATTTCTCGGCCAATTAATTTAAAAAACAATGCGGTTGTAAATAGCAAAGGCTTCCGCAAACTCAGATTTGGCTTCAAAACCTCTGAACTGCGCCCATTTTTTGATGGAACTCAATGACAGAAAGCCTCTGCGGTTTTCATTGATCTGAGAAGGAAAAAATTGCTTGATCAGTTCTATTTTCTGATCAACCAGTGTTTCATCCAGGCGAACATAATTGTTGATGGAGTACATGTTCGGGTAAAGCTGATGTATGTAGGTTGGGTTTTCCATCAGCAATATTTCTGACGGTGAATAGTGAAACGTCGGGCGCGTGGCCGCAATCACAGCTTCGTACAAGACCCGGTGGTCCTGATGGAAAGAGGGGGCCATGGTCATCAGCACATCCGGCTTGACTTGATTGATCATGGTTTCAACAAATTTGATCAGCTTGGCAATTGGGAACGTATCAAGCTTGGAGTCGAAATCTATGGGTAGCTTGAACTCATCAATTTCCGGTCTTAAGAAAGTACCGCCGAAATAATCCACGTAGTTTTGGTATTCAGCTATACGTTGATCTCTGGTCACCGTCGCGTGGTTCATGGTGATGTCTGAGGCATTGACCAGCGCGAAATAAAAATCGTACTCATTGGATTGCTTGAGTTTGAGGAAATAGCCGCCTGCTGCAAACATGGCGTCGTCACTGTGCGGTTCAATGATGAGTAGCTTTTTTTTCATGTTTTATTTATGTATTGTGAATCAATGCTTCAGTGTAGTGACGTCAACAGATAGAAGTTGCAAAAACAGGCAAACAGTCGAAATCAAAGATGGAATTGACAAAAAATACATCATTTACTTCTTGTGACAATAAACAAAGTAATAGTCACTTCGTATTCTAATTGAAAACAAAATTTCAGTCAAGGCAAGCAAATATAGGCCGAAGCTGTCAGTCTTTCATGACAGCCAGCTTGCATAAAAATGTAAACATGGCTAGACTAAATCCACGAAAAACGCCATTTGATTGAAAGGTTCGTCATGAATGAAACGCTTGCTGTTCAAACCCGTAACAAATTAGCCAAGGTGTATCTTGGCGGCATAGTGGCTTTCAGCGGCATCATCACCTTGCTGGTTTCCATAGTGATGATAGTCAACCGCACCAACTGAGCCGATTAAAGTCGGCGCTTAAGCCGCTTTCAGCAGCCAACCCTTGCGAGCAATCGCAGGGGTTTTGTTTTTTCTGCGCCTGAAGCAGTTGGATTCATTGAAATCAAATGCAGAAATAATGCTGTAACTGCCGGGCAAGCCAAAATGGCGGACACAGAGAAACTTCACTTGCTGCAAACAACCGGAGAAAAAAATGGCCAAAGATTTTGACCGAATGGAAGACAGCAACCTGTCCGGTAACCAAAGCATCCATGAGGTGTCAAATCCCTCGAGAAGACAGTATCTGCAAACCATGACTTGGCTTGCCTTGCTGGGACAAGTCAACCCCTTGCTCGCCATGGGCGCCAAGAAACAGGGCAAGCCGGGGATGGCTTCGCGTTTGAATTTCCAGGCTTTGCCGCCGAGCGTGGAAGATTTTGTGCAAGTGCCGCCGGGTTACAGCTTTAATGTGCTGGCTGCCTGGGGCGAACCGGTAGGTATTGCAGGCAAGATGCCGACGTACAAGGCCGATGCGTCCAACACCGCAGACGAACAGGCTTTGCAAATGGGCATGCACCACGATGGCCTGGTGTTTTTCCCTTTGAACGCAAGTTCCACGCACGGCGTCATCATCACCAACCATGAATACACGGACGAAGGCCTGCTGCACCCTGACGGCATGCAGAACTGGTCGGCAGAAAAGGTGAGGAAATCGCAGCACGCAGTCGGTTTTGCTGTATTTGAAACCCGGCTCGGCGACAAGGGTTGGCAGATGGTCCGTCCCTCGGCTTATGCGCGGCGCATCACCGCAGCCACGCCGTTTGCCATCACCGGACCTGCCGCCGGTCACCGCTTGATGCAAACCGCAGCTGACCCCGAGGGTAAGCGTGTGCTGGGAACGCTTGGCAATTGCGCGAGCAGCATGACGCCTTGGGGCACGTATTTATCCGGCGAGGAAAACTGGTCTTATTATTTTTCTGCAGGTGACACTCCGTCGGAGCACCATCAACGCTGGGGAATGCGTGCCAAAAGCTATTACCAGTGGGAGATGCATGACGAGCGCTTCGACGCGGTCAGGCACCCTAATGAGCCCAACCGCTTTGGTTGGATTGTGGAAATCGATCCCATGGACCCCAACAGCACGCCTGTCAAACGCACCGCCATCGGGCGCGGTGCGCATGAAGGTGCCTGGGTGACGCAAACCGGTGACGGGCGGGCGGTGGTGTATTCGGGAGAGGATGCGCGCTTTGAATACATTTATAAATTCATCAGCCGCGACAAAATAGCGACAGGCGGCGCTGCTGCCAACCGCGAATTGCTGGACCACGGCATTTTGTATGTGGCGCGCTTTGATGCAGATGGCACCGGTCGATGGCTACCGGTGGTGCACGGACAGGGTCCGCTGACAGCAGTCAATGGGTTTGCCGATCATGGCGAAGTGTTGATAAAAGCGCGACAAGCCAGCGATGCGCTCGGTGCCACCAAAATGGACAGGCCCGAGTGGTTGACCATTGATAAAGAAACAGGCTGGGTGTATTGCACGCTGACCAATAACAGCAACCGTGGTCAGAACAAGCACCCGGGTGTTGACGCCGCCAATCCGCGCGCCAACAACACCATGGGGCAAATCATTCGCTGGAAAGATGAAAACGCATTTGCAGGGGACCGGTTCGTCTGTAACCATTTGCTGCTGGCCGGCGACCCGGGCAATGAACGCGCTGAAGCCAAAGGCAATATACAAGGTGACTTTTTCGGCTGCCCCGATGGTTTGTCCATGGGCCCGGGCGGCTTGTTGTGGATAGAAACCGATGTGCATTCCAGTCAGCTCAACCAAGGCGAGTTCAAGCGCATAGGCAATAACCAGATGCTGGTGTGCGACCCCGAAACCGGCGAGGTCAAGCGTTTTCTGAACGGGCCGAACATGTGCGAAATCACGGGTTTGAGCTTCACGCCGGACGGCACCACTTTGTTCATCAACATCCAGCACCCGGGGGAGTCACCTACAGACAAGGGAGACCCGAAATACCCTAACCAGTACTCCAGCTGGCCTGATCACGTGGACGACAACCGGCCGCGTTCGGCGACCGTAGCGATACGGAAAATCGACGGCGGCATCGTTGGTTCGTGAAAGTTTATAAATATGCAGTTGGCAGTGCAGGTGAGGCATTGGGGTGCATTTGCCCCGCTAAGATGTCAAACAACAATTTAATGAGGAGACCCGGCATGAGCATTTTCAAATTCAGCATGTGCGCCCTGGCGCTAGGCTTAGGTGGTTTGAGCGGCGCGGCTTGTGCGCAAAGCCTGGACAAAACATTCACCGTGGTCGAGCCGGAGCAGATCCAATGGAAGGATGCCGGCAAGGGCGTGCGCTTTGCCGTGATCTCCGGCGATCCGTCCAAACCCGGTCCGTATGTGATTCGCGTGGTGTTCCCGCCCGGCGTGATGAGTGCGCCGCATTACCACCGCGAGGACCGTTATGTGACGGTGATGCAAGGCACTTGGCTGGCCGGCACGGATGACAGCTGGGATCCTAAAGCTACGCAACCGCTTAAAACAGGCAGTTATATGCAACACCCGGCCGGGGCCATACATTACGACGGCGGCGGCAAAGAAGGTGCAACCGTGCAAATCATGGGCATAGGTCCGAGCAGCACCACGTTTTTGTTCCCGCAGGTTGGTGATTTCGGCGAGCCGCACAAGCTGAACTGAGTTTTATGCGCCAGCTTTCAGTCATACATTCACCTGGCACGGCAGTTGACTGTTCAGGCATGCTGCCGTCTTCAAAACCCGGGGTGGTATCGCTTGTGATTGCTTTAGGTGTTTCAATGGCGATGTGGAGTTTGCCGGCGAAAGCGGAATGGCAGCTCTTAGCCTCCGCTGAGCAAGGCAAATCTTTTTACGACGATGACTTGCAAGTACAGGGCGATCACATCAGTCTGTGGCGCATGACAGACTTCACCAAGCCGCTGACCAACCTGGAAGGCAAGGAAGTCTTGTCGGAAAAAACCAGAGCTACCCTGGACTGCAAAGCAGGCAAACAGGCCAACTCTGAGGTGACGCGATTCTCTGGATCGCACGGCAGTGGCGAGGTGATGAACCATTACGAAACGCCGTTGCGGTTCACCCGTATTGCGCCGGACAGTGTGGACGCATTGTTGTTGCAAAAGGTTTGTGCTCATTAATTCTGCTTCTTTGAGATCTTGCCAATGCCGTGTGGTTTGTTCGCCAGTCGTTTTCTCCGGCAGCATTTCTGCGGTTCGATATACCAAAACCTAATGAAAACCGTAACAGAGTTAACACCAATAACATCACAGAGGCCGAATCGCAGGGGGCGTTTTTTTCGAGCGAAAGCGCAGAAAAAAATCGCACCGGATGGTTCGGCCAAAGCGTGACTTAACAGAACCGCACGAAAGCAAACTCTTTCGGATGGTTCGGCCAAAGCGTGACTCTAATAGGACATAGCGTGCCTTAACTGAAACGCAGAAATACCAATACATCCGGATGGTCGGCCAAAGCGTGACTTAATAGAACCGCATGAAAGTCAATAAAAAAACTAGGCCATTCGTCCCGGCAACCAAAGCGCAATCATGGGGAACGCGATCAAGATGATCAAACGCAGTATGTCGGTCAGTACAAACGGAATCACGCCTTTAAAGATGGTAATGAAGCTCACGTCATGCACCACACTCTTAATCACAAACACATTCATGCCCACTGGCGGATGAATCAATCCCAACTCCACCGTCATCACAATGATGATGCCAAACCAAATCGGGTCAAAGCCCAGTTGCACGATCACCGGAAAAATGATGGGCACAGTGAGGATGATCATCGCCATCGCATCCATCAGACAGCCCAGCACCAAGTACATCAGCATGATCAGCGCCAACACGCCATACGAACCCAAGCCCAGTTGCGTCAGAAAGCCGGTCAGCTTTTGCGGGGTTTGGGTGATGGTGAGAAAGTAGCCGAAGATCAAGGCGCCAATCAACACGGTGAACACCGCTGCTGCGGTGCGGGTGGCTGACAACAGCGCTTCCAAAATGCCTGCGCGGTCGAGTTTGCCGCGCAACACGCCGAGCAAAAACGCGCCAGTCGCGCCCACGCCACCGGCCTCTGTCGGCGTGAAAAACCCGCCATACAAACCGCCGATTACAAACACAAACAACAGCAACGGAGCCCAGACATCTTTGAGGCCGGCAAAGCGTTCGGCCCAAGTGGTGGTTTCGCCGCGCGGCAACCAATCGGGGCGCACGCGCACGATGATGAAGATGGTCAACACGTACATGCCCATGGCCAGCAAGCCCGGGATGATGCCCGCCATGAACAGCTTGCCAATGTCTTGCTGGGTGAGGATGGCGTAGACCGCCAGCACGGTGGACGGCGGCAGCATGGCACCGAGCGTGCCGCCTGCGGCAATCACGCCGGTGGAGAAGGATTGCGGATAACCGAAGCGGCGCATCTCGGGGTAGGCCACCGATGAAAACGTGGCAGCTGTCGCCACCGACGAGCCGCATATCGCAGCAAAACCACCGCAGGCCAGCACGGTTGCCACGCCCAAGCCACCACGCAAATGGCCGATGAAGGCATTGGCTGCGCGAAACAGTTCGCGGCTCACGCCCGACACAGAAACAAATGCGCCCATCAACATGAACATGGGAATCACGCCAAAGGTGTAGTCGGTGACGGTGCGCATCGAGGTCTGGCCGATCAGCTTCAAAGCCGGACCGCTGCCCGCGATGTAGCTATAGCCGCACACGCCCACCAAGCCCATGGCCATGCCGACCGGCACGCGCAACAGCATGAGGGTGAACAAGGCGACAAAGCCGATGACGGCCACCGCGTCGGGGCTGAGGTTCATCAAGTCCATGTCAGTGCCCCGCGCCAGTAGTGGGGGCCAGTGCTTGCGGGTCGGCGATCAAGCGCCAAGTGCGTATCGCAATCAACAGCACCGCGCACACGTCGCCCATCCAGGCGACGGCGAAAAACGGCCATGTGGGCAAATTCAAATCGTAGGTTTGCACATGGTCCCGGTAGGTGTTAGCCACTTTGTCAAACAGCATGATGGTTTGCACTGTGACCACCAACAACAACACCAGCGTGGCAAACACATCTATCCATCGTTTGTAACGCGGACTGGCGTGCGTCCACAGCAAATCTACTGTGATATGACCGCCTCTGTAACTGGTGGCGGCAATGCCCCAAAAAATCAGAATGCCCAGCAGCATGCGACCAAAGTCGTAACTGTCGGGGATGGAGGTATCGAAGAATTTGCGCAGCATAACGGCGATGAAAATGTTCGCCGCGACGATGCCGACGAACATGGCGGCCAACCATTCGATGGTGTCAATGATCCGGTCGAACGGGCTTTTGCTGGGCTGGCTCATGTCAGTGTCTTACATCGCAGATTTGTATTTGCTCAGGCTTTGCTGCAAGGCTTTCATCACAGCGGTCGGGTCATCGCCGCGTTTTTTCACTTCGTCTGCCCATTGCTGTCTGACCGGTGCCACGGCGGTTTTCCAAGCGGCGAGTTGGTCCGGGGTGAGCGAGTAAATATCGCGGTTGGCTTTGTCGGCCATCAGCTTGGTGCGACCGCCGATTTCAAAGTCAGCCCAGGCCGTGCCAATTTTTTCTGCCCATTCGCTGGTGCAATGGCTGTCCACCGCTTGTTTTTGTGCCGCCGACAAGCTGTTGTATTTGTCTAAGTTCATCACCCAGACAAACGGTGTCACATACAGCGGCACGTCCATGTGGAACTTGACCACTTTGTCGATGCCGAACAAAGTGAGTGAGCCCCAGGGGAAGGTGATGGCATCGGCCACGCCGCGCTCAATCGCGTCGCGTGCTTCGGGTGCGGAGGCCTGCACATTGGTGCCGCCCAATAGCGTCACCATCTGGCCGATGGTTGAGGTGGCAGGGCGGATTTTCATGCCTTTCATGTCGGCGGGCATCAGCACTTTTTTGCGTGAATGCAATGCGCCGGGGTCGTGCGCAAACGCAAAACAGAATTTGACCTCTTTCATTTCTTTGGCGGCGTAGGCGCGGTACCAAGCGTCAATGGCGGCTGAACCGGCTTTGGCATTGCTGATCTCAAACGGCAGAGAAGCTGCGGCAAAAATCGGGAAGCGGCCCGGCTGGTAGCCGGGGTTCACAAACGCAAAATCGGTCAGACCGTCGCGCGCCATGTCGTAATGGTCCATGGCTTTGCCGAGTTGTTCGGAAGGAAACAAGGTCGGGTTGATGCTGCCACCCGAGGCTTTTTTCAAGCTGTCTATCCAGGTTTGCACCGCCGGGTTCAAGGCGTGTTGCGCCGGTACCCAGGTAGATACGCGCACTTGTTGAACTTTGTCTTGCGCTTGACCAAGGGTGTGTAAGCCGAGCAAGCACAAGGTCAACAAACTGAAGCGGTGAAATCGGCGTGAAATACGGTTGTTCATGGCAGTAGACAAAGAGTTATCGATCAATTGAAGAGGATAACCCACCGAGCAGACAGAACCTGTTGGTGTCTGCCCTTGAAAAGCGCTGTGTCAATCGGCTTTGCTGGGACCGGCTGAACGTATGAAACGCAGCGGTTGTTCTAGCGGTGGTCGCTTGGCCACGCCCAGCGCGTGCAACTTGCCATCCAAGGCCAAGCCTGCCTCGTCGGTCAATGCGGCTTCGCGGGCTTGGCGCACAGCATCGGCACGCCACTGCGGCGACGGGTTCACGGTGGCAGGTGCCAGGTGTTGCAACAGGTGTTGCAGATTGCGCTTGGCGCGTTCGTTGGTGCTGCCATAGCCTTTGATCAATCGGCCGCACAGGGCTAACTGCAAGCCCAGCCCATGGTCTTCACGCAGGCCGGTGCACACGGCATCCAACCATTGCTGTATGTCGTGTTGTTCCACGGCGAAGCGGCTGCCCAATGGACGCAGCCATTTCAAACCAGCCAGCAAGCGCAAGGCGAGCATGCCACTCACCGAATGCGAGCCGATCTTCAAGGGCAAGGCCAAAGGCTCGCGGCCTCTCATGACACGCGCTTTGTCAAAGCGCAGCACAGGCGCGGCCAGCCAAGCGGGCAGCAGCGCAGCGAACTCGGGCACGCCGGGTTTGAAATGTTCATACACGCGCAGCAATTCGCCGTCTTGTTGCTTTACTTCCAAGGCGACACGTTGCCTGCGGCTGGCGCGGCTTTTCAAATCTGCGACACGCACGATGTCATCAAACGCCATCCACAGTGCCAACCAGCGTGCGGCTTCGCGGCTGGCTGAGTAGCCGTTGACATGCAAAGGGTCGATGGCGTTTTCCGCATCCAGCACTTGCTGTAAGCGCTGCACGTAACGCATGGCGTAATTGCGGTGTTGGTAATCGCACAGGCGGGCAAAACCCAAAGTGGCGAGTTCACGTACGGGGGCCGGAAAACCATCAAGTGCGGGTTCATCAGCGACAGGCGTTGCCTTGTCGGCTTGGTCATCAGCGAGCATGGCTTGCACGGTTTGCATGTGGTGCACCCTTTCAAACGCGGCTGCAAAACCGCGCAAGCTGGCGGCACTGCTGCCACCCGGACCAATGGTGGCTTCGTAATGTTTGCGCGACATGGGAAACACACCGCTGGCTGCGATCACACCCAGCATCACCGCGCTGACCATGGTGCCTTGCTCTTTGGCCATGGCGGAAAAATCCCAGACCTGCGACTCATGAGAAAACTGCTTGATCAGATCCAGCAAGGGCTGCACATCTAAGCGGCCATCGCCCATGGGCATGCGCTCAAGCGTCGTCAAACTGCGCGACGATGAACTGAAGACACGGGTGCGATCGGCAGACACCAGACCGAGTGAAATTTGCCGCGCGGTCTCCAGCAACTCTGTCGACACCAAAGCATCTAAGGCACCGGGCACTGGGTTCAAGCTGAACACCGGTTGTTTGCCGTTCAATTCGCTCAATGGCGTGGGCAACACTTCAATGTAATAGGTGGTTGCACCCGTGCGTTGCGCCACGCCGGGAATAGACGTGCTTTGCGCCGGGAAGCCTGCACGCCGCGCCGTGTCCATCAGCCATTCGCTGAGCACACCGCCGCCTTCGCCGCCCAAGGCGCATACCAACAAGCTGACAGGCTGTGTCATGCGGTTTGCATGGCGCGCACCAGCCTCGTTTGCAGACCGGCCCACAGGCTTTCAAACAGCCCGGGGTTTTGAACAATTTCTGCTCTGTAAAAACTCGGGCATAAGGTGGCCGCGTGTGCGTTTTCGCCGCACAAACCGCAGCCAACGCAGCCATCAATGACGGTAGCCACCGGGTCGACTTTGAGAGGGTCCGGGTTGTCTTTGAGCGTGAGTGTGGGGCAGCCGGACAGGCGTATGCAGGCATGGTCGCCGTTGCAGACATCTTCGTCCACGCCGTATTTCACGCGAACGACGCGCTTGCCTTTTTTCAGCAGCGATTGGATCCAAGGTTTGATGCGGCGCTGGCGCTCAAGCTGGCATTCGCCCTCGGCGATGATGACTTTCAAGCCGTTGAACTCAGACGTGAACGCTTCTTTCAGCAAAGCTTTGACATGCGCGACTTCATAGGTGTGCACCGTCTTCAACCATTGCACACCCAAGCCTTGCAACGTGGACTCGATCGTCATATTCGTGTGCGACAAGCTCGTGTGCTTATCGGCAGCAGCTTGCTTTTCTGCTTCCATCGGTGTCGAGATGATGTCTTGCGTGCCGGTCGCTGACGTGTAGCCGTTTTTGAAAATCAGCAGCACCGCGTCGTCGCCGTTGAACAAAGCACTTTGCACACCAGTAAGCAAACCGTTGTGCCAGAAGCCACCGTCACCCATTATGGCCAGCGTGCGTCTTTGCATCATGGGCGACACACCGGCGCGGCTCGCCAAACTCATGCCGTAACCCAGTATCGAATGCCCGGTGGAAAACGGCTCAAACGTGCCTAATGCGTGACAGCCGATGTCGGCGGCGATATGCAAATCACCTATCTCTTGTTGCACCAGTTTCAATGCAGAAAACACCGGACGCTCCGGGCAACCTATGCAAAAACCCGGTGGACGCGCGGGCAGCGCTTGACCCAAAGCACGGGCCACATCGGCGCGGCGTTGCTGTAAATCCAGTGACCACTGTGCACCGGTTTGTGCTGAGTCGGCGGACAGGTACTTGGCGATGAAAGGGGACAAGCCACTGGTGATGGCTTCGACGTTGTATTCACCCGCGGCGGGCAACAGGTCTTTGCCGTGCAAGGGTGTGTTGATGCCACGGCGTCGCAATTGCGTGGCGATGTCTTGTTCGATGTACTCGGGCTGGCCTTCTTCCACCACCAGCACCGCGCGTTTGCCTTGACAAAAATCCGCGATCTGCTCCGGCACCAGCGGGTAGGTGACGTTCAGCACCAGCATGGGTATGTCGGATTCACCAAAGGCATTCGCCAGCCCCAGCAATTGCAGGCTGCGCAGCAAGCTGTTGTACAAACCGCCTTGCACGATCAAACCTAAATCAGCGTGTTGTTTGCCCGGCATCAACTCGTTCAAACCGTGTTTGACGATGTACTCACGCGCCGCCGGAATGCGTTCTTCGAGCTTGCGTTTTTCTTGTTTGAAGGTGACCGGCGGGTGCGCCAAGCGCATGTAATCGAACTTGGCCGGTTCGGCCATGAGGTGGCGGGTCGACACCGCCGGTGCGCGGTTGGTCTTGGCAACAAAACTGCCGCGCACATGGCAGGCGCGTATGCGCAACTCCAATATGCAAGGCATGTTCGATGCTTCGGACAGCGCGAAACCGTGTTCCACCATGTCGACCATGCGGCTCAAATCCGGACGCGGGTCGAGCAAACACAGTGTGCTTTTCAGCGCATACGCATGGGTGCGCTCTTGAATGACGGAGGCACCTTCGCCATAGTCCTCGCCGACCACGATCAATGCACCACCGACCACGCCGGGCGAAGCCAGATTCGACAAAGCATCACTGGCCACGTTGGTGCCGACTATGGATTTCCAAGTGACCGCGCCGCGCAAGGGGTAATGGATGCTGGCACCGAGCATGGCAGCAGCAGAGGCTTCGTTGGAACAGGCTTCGACATGCACGCCGAGTTCTTGCATCAGCGGTTTGGCCTGCACCATCACATCCAACAAATGGGATACCGGTGCGCCTTGGTAGCCGCCGACATAGGCCACGCCGGATTGCAACAAGGCTTTGGTGACCGCCAGAATGCCTTCGCCGTGAAAACGTTCGCCGTCACCCAAACGCAGTGACTTGATTTCTTCAACAAATGAAACTTCCAAACGGCTACTCCCTGTGAATGCCTGAGCTTGCTGTCGACGCTCTCGGCAAGAGCCATCATAGAAGACAGTGCTGCGTGTTAGATTTACCGCATGAATGCATCTTCTGACAATACACAACCCCGATTGACTTCACTGGCCCACGGCGGCGGCTGCGGCTGCAAGATCGCGCCCGGCTTGCTGCGCGACATCCTCTCGAACATGAAAGGCTTTGCGCTGCCGCCGCAATTGCTGGTCGGCATTGACACCTCGGACGATGCGGCGGTGTATTTGCTCAACGACCAGCAAGCGCTGATAGCCACGACAGACTTTTTCATGCCGGTGGTCGACGACCCGTTTGACTTCGGCCGCATCGCCGCGACCAACGCCATCAGCGATGTGTACGCCATGGGCGGCACGCCTATTTTTGCGTTGGCGCTGGTCGGTATGCCTGTCAATGTGCTCAGCACTGACACCATAGGACAGATATTGGCTGGCGGACAAAGCGTGTGTCAGGCCGCAGGCATACCTATCGCAGGAGGCCACAGCATTGATTCCGTAGAACCGATTTACGGTTTGGTGGTGCTGGGCTTGGCGCATCCAAGCCGCATCAAGCGCAATGCCTCAGCGCAGGCAGGTGACGTATTGGTGCTGGGCAAGCCGCTGGGTGTGGGTGTGTTGTCTGCGGCTTTGAAAAAAGAACAGCTGTCTGCTGAAGGCTATGCGCAATTGATTGCCACGACCACGCGCTTGAACACGCCCGGCCCGGAGCTGGCAGCGATTGACGGCGTCCACGCTTTGACCGATGTCACCGGCTTTGGGCTGGCCGGTCATGCGCTGGAGTTGGCGCGTGGCTCGGGTTTGGATGTACATATTGATTGGTCTCAAGTGCCCTTGCTCGATGGTGTGCGCGAACTGGCGCAACAAGGTCATATCACCGGCGCTTCAGCACGTAACTGGAGCGGTTACGGCGCGGACGTGCAATTGCCCGCCAGCGGTTTTGATGCGATGGACCAAGCCTTGTTGAGTGACCCGCAGACCAGCGGCGGCTTGCTGGTCAGTTGTGCGCCTGAATCACTTGACGCCGTGATGGCGGTGTTTGAGCGACACGGGTTTGCGCAGGCGGCGGTGGTCGGGCAGGTGGCCCCTCAAACAGGTGAACACCCGGGATTGAAAGTTTCTAATTAACTATTCATAAAAAATTTTAAACCATTGAAAATATTGATAAAATATAAATTTTATCTATTCATATATTTATTCAATGGACGGCCTTTCCGTGTTGACTGAACGTGTACTGCAGGTGCTGCACCAAGTAGGTGGTGTTGGCACCAGCACAGAGTTACAAACCCGTTTGGGCTTGAGTCAGCCAACGGTGTCACGCGCCTTGACTGCGCTGATCAAGCAAGGCCGCTTGCTCAAAGTCGGCGCTGCGCGGTCGCAGCAATACCTGTTGCCGCGCCATATTGAAGGCGTGGGCTCGCAAATTGGCATTGTTCGCGTGGACACGCAAGGGCGTGTCAGTCCGTTTGCCCGCATGGTGGCGCTGCCGGGCGGGCGTTTCTGGGTCAACGAAGCCGATGGCCTGACCCAAATACATGATGGCTTGCCTTGGTTTTTGGACGATATGCGACCGCAAGGCTTCATGGGTCAGACTTTTGTGCAAAAACACCCCGAGCTGTCTTTGCCCGCCGATTTGCGTCATTGGAACGACGATCACGCGCTCAAAGCCATGGTGCTGGCCGGTGACGATTTGCCGGGCAATTTGATCGTGGGCGAGCAAGCCTTGGCCGGCTATCTCAGCGGGGCCAGACAAACCGCCGTGGTGCAACAACCCGAGGTGGACTATCCCCGACTGGCCATGCTCGCCATGCAAGGCGCGCAGCCGGGTTCATCGGCGGGTGGCGAACAGCCGAAGTTTTCCGCCCTGGTAAACGGACAGGCCATGCTGGTCAAGTTTTCCCCGTCGGGCGATGCGCCCGGGGATGAACGCAGCCGCGATTTGCTGGTGTGCGAGCACCTGGCCTTGCAGACCTTGGCGGCAGCGGGATTGCCGGCCGCTGAGTCGCAGATCGTGATCGCAGGCGGGCGTGTGTTTTTGCAGTCCAAGCGATTTGACAGAACTGACAAAGGCCGCATAGGCATGGTGTCGCTGCTGGTCTACGACGCCCAGTATGTGGGTGAAATGGATAACTGGTCAGCAACGGCACAGCGTATGGCGGCGCGCCAATTGATGACCTCGCAAGACGCTCAACAACTGCAATTACTGGAAGCCTACGGCTTGTTGATTGCCAATACCGACAGGCATTACGGCAATATTTCGTTTTTGCTTGAGGACGACGATTGGCGCTTATCGCCTACCTACGACATGTTGCCTATGTTTTATGCGCCGGTGAAAGGTGAATTGGTAGAGCGTGATTTTGCTGCCCGTAAATTACAACCGAGCTCTCAAACCCTGACGGTGTGGCCGCTAGCCAAGCAATTGGCGCAACAGTTTTGGCAAAGCGTTGCCGCCGATGCGCGCGTGTCAGACGCATTCAAAGCATTGGCGCTGGCAAACGCAGAAGCAGTCGAAAAGCTGTGAGTCTGTTCAGTCCGCATAGCCGGGATTGACCCGGTCCAGCACCCGCATCATGGCTTCGAAATACAGGCGTTCGCGCTCGGCGATAGGGTGACGGTCGTTCGGTGAGCGTTGCAGCACTTCGGCCACCACTTGCTCGCTCATGACTTCCAGCGCTTCGCCAGTGGCCATGGCCAGCATCTGGGTCTGGCAGGCTTTCTCTAATTTGTACAAACGCCGGTAGGCCTGCGCCACCGTGTTGCCCACGGTCACGACACCGTGGTTTTTCAGGAACATCACCTGTTTGTCCTGTATCAAGCCGGCCAGGCGCTCGCCTTCGTCCATGGTTTTGGCCAGTCCCGTGTAATGGTCGTCATACGCGATGCGGTTGTGGAAAAACGCAGCGGTTTGGCTGGATGCCACCAGACGGTTGTTTTTGAGCATGTTCAAGGCCGTGGCCCAGGGCTGGTGGGTGTGCAACACCACCTTGGCGCCGGTGATGCGGTGCAGCGGCGCGTGTATGCATTGCGCGGAGAGTTCGACCACGCCTTTGCCTTCCAGGGTTTCACCGGCATCATTGAACACAACAATGTCGCTGGCGCGCGCCTCGGACCAGTGCAGGCCGTAAGGCAACAGCAAATACTGGTCGGTACGGCCCGGAACGATCATGGTGAAGTGGTTGTCAATGCCTTCTTCCAAGCCGTCGAGCACCGCCAAACGCAGCGCGGCGGCCAGATGAACTTTGGCTTGCCAGACCGGGTCAATGGCAGCGGAGGTGGGCAGGGTATGAACAGACATGGGCGACTCTCAGTTAATGCCAAACAAAGGGGAAGAATAACTGAATTTACTTTTTTCGCCACGGCGGCGAGTTTGCGGTCATCAAGTATGTAATCCGTTGCGCTCCAGTAGCGGTAAATGCCGTGCGCGCCAAACATGCGGCGGGTGGTGACGTCGCCGAAACCGGTGAACACCTCGTGCAAATACTCGATGAAGTCGCTCATCTTGAAAAGGCCAGCGTAGTTAGTATGTGGATGATGGTTTCATCCGAAAAAAAATAGCCACCAAGCGCGTTAGCCGTTATGCCCGGCTTTATCCGCCAACGCCTTCTCCGCTTCCACCTTCAACGCAAATTCAGCCCGCAAAGCACGCAGTTTTTCGCGCGGGTCTTCGCGGGTGGTGGCTTGTTCCAGCGACATCTCGGCAATAAAACGACTTGGCATGGCATTCACCATCTCGCGGCCTTTTTTGCGCCGCTTGCTCCAGCTCACCACCAGACTGCGTTGGGCGCGGGTGATGCCGACATACATCAGCCTGCGTTCTTCCTGGATGCGCGTGAGGTTCATCGCATCTTGTTGCAGGCTGACACCGTCTTCTTCCGGCTTGAACGGCAGCAGGCCTTCGTTGACCCCGGCCAACACCACGTGCGGCCATTCCAAACCCTTGGCCGCGTGCAAGGTGGACAAGGTGACCACGTCCTGGTCTTTCTCGCGCTCGCTCAAGGTGGACAACAGCGCAATGGTTTGCGCGACCTCCAGCAGCGATTTGCTCTCACTCATCAGGCTGACCCCGGCGGTGTCGTCAATCTCGCCGCCGCAGCGCTTGGCCATCCAGTCGACAAAATCCAGCACATTCGTCCAACGCGCCGCCGCCAGTTTTTCGCTGTCTTCGCCGTCGTACAAATGCTTTTCGTAATCGATGTCTTTCAGCCATTGCAACAACAAAGCCAGCGCGGCTTCACTGCCTTGCGTGTGTTTGGCGCGGTATTGCAAATCGTTGACTTCATTGCCAAAGGCTTGCAAGCTGTCGACCGCGCGTTGCGGCAGCACGCTGATGAGTGAATGGCTGAACACCGCTTCGAACATGCTGATGCGGTATTGGCTGGCAAATTCACCCAGCTTTTGCAGGGTGGTGTGGCCTATGCCGCGTTTGGGCGTGGTGACGCAGCGCAAAAACGCCGGGTCGTCGTCGTTGTTCACCCACAAGCGCAGCCAGGCGCACAGATCGCGAATTTCAGCGCGGTCGAAAAAGCTTTGGCCGCCCGAGACTTTGTACGGAATCGCGGCTTTGCGAAAAGCTTGTTCCAGCACACGTGACTGGTGGTTGGCGCGGTACAGCACAGCGAAATGTTTCCAGTCACGCCAATGGCTCAAGCCCGCGCCGGTGTCGTTGCCCGCCCTCAAACTTTGTATGCGCAGCACGATGCGCTCGGCTTCATGCTCTTCGTTGTCCGCGTCAGACAAACGCACTGGTTCGCCTGGCCCGAGTTCGGAGAACAGTTTTTTCGGATAGAGCTTGGGGTTGGGTCCGATGACGTTATTCGCCGCTTGAAGAATAGCGCCGGTGGAGCGGTAGTTTTGCTCCAGCTTCACCACTTTGAGTTCAGGAAAATCAATGGGCAGTTTTTGCAAATTGTCCAGGGTGGCGCCGCGCCAGCCGTAAATCGACTGGTCATCGTCGCCCACCGCCGTGAAGCGGGCGCGCTCGCCGACCAGCAGTTTGAGCATCTCGTATTGCGTGGCATTGGTGTCCTGGTATTCGTCCACCAGCACATGGCCCATTTGCTGTTGCCATTGCAGGCGCACGTCCTCGTGTTGTTGCAGCAGTTTCAGTGGCAGGCCGATCAGATCATCAAAGTCCACGCTTTGGTAAGCGGTGAGGCGCTCTTCGTAACGCGCCATGATGCGTGCGGTGATGCGTTCGTTGTCATTGCTGGCTTGGGCTTCTGCCAAGGCCGCGTTCAGGCCTTGGTTTTTCCACAGACTTATGGCCCATTGCCATTTGCGTGCGGTGGCCAGGTCCGAACTGCCACCGGCATCTTTCAAAATCGATGTCACATCGTCGGTGTCGAGGATGCTGAAGTTTTTCTTCAAGCCCAGCGCCTCACCGTTTTGCCGCAACATGCGCACGCCTAAAGCGTGGAAAGTGCAAATCAATACTTTTTGTGCCTCGCGCCCCACCAGTTGCTTGGCGCGTTCGCGCATTTCAGCGGCGGCTTTGTTGGTGAAAGTGATGGCGGCGATGCGCTCGGGTGCCAGCCCGAGTTGAATCAGGTGCGCGATTTTGTGGGTGATGACACGCGTCTTGCCGGAACCGGCACCGGCCAGCACCAGACACGGGCCTTGCACATGGTGAACCGCTTCGAGCTGAGGAAGATTGAGTTGCGCAGACATGCAGGCGAGGGGCCTAAGTGAAAGAGGAGAGCCAAACGGGCAAAGCCGCTGATCATAGCGATGACAATAGCTGCCATGCTGAATATCCTGACCGTGACTTTCCCTTTTTTCGCGCTGGTGCTCGCCGGTTATGTGGCGGCGCGGCGCGGCTGGTTGCCGCTGGCGGCGATACCCGGTCTCAATACCTTTGTGCTGTATTTCGCTTTGCCGTGCATGTTGTTTCGCTTCGGCGCCAGCACACCCATGGCGCAGTTGTTCAATCCTTCGGTGGCTTTGCTGTATGCCTTGAGCGCGGTTTGCATGCTGTGCCTGGGAATGTGGCTGTTGCGACGCGGCGGCCACAGTTGGAACGATTCAGCCTTTGGCACCATGGCCATGGCTTTTCCCAACACCGGCTACATGGGCTTGCCGCTGCTGTTGAATCTGTTCGGACCGGCGGCGGTGGGCACCGCCATCGTGACCATATTGGTCGATGTGTTTTTCACCAGTTCGGTGTGTATCGCCATGTCCAGGTTAGACCATGCAGAAGCACACGGTGTGCGCAGCGCCGGCTTGCAGGCCTTGAAAAGCGTGCTCACCATCCCCTTGACCTGGGGCATAGGCTTGGGGGCATTGTTTTCTGCCAATACATGGGTGTTGCCCGCCATGTTGAACAACACCTTGGGTTTGCTGGCTGCGGCCGCTGCTCCAGTGGCTTTGTTCACCATAGGCGCGGTCTTGGTGCGACCGACCGGCACAGACAGTCCGGCCGGGCTGAGTTGGCGCAGTGGCGGCCTGGATGTGCTGCTGACGGTGATCAAACTGCTGGTGCATCCCTTGCTGGCCGGCACCTTGGGCTGGTTGCTGATGCAGGCCGGCTTGCCTTTAAGCCTGGAGAACCTGACCACCGTGGTGCTGGTGGCTGCGTTGCCCAGCGCCAGCAACACGGCTTTGCTGGCCCAGCGTTTCGGTGCCGACAGCGCACGCATCACCCGGGTGATTTTGCTGACCACGGCGCTGGCCTTTCCCAGTTTTTCCGCCTGGGTGTCTTTTTTCAAGGGCTGATGCTTAGGTTTATGAAAGCAACTGCGTGACAAGCACGGTTAAATCACCAGCGGGTCCACGTCAATCGCCCAGCGGATCACGGCCTTGTGCTGGCTGCGCAGGTCTTGCAAATCCTGCTGCCAATGGCTTAAAAACATTTGTAATGCGCGGCGTGAATGCGACTCGACCAGCATTTGTGAACGCTCAACATCAGCCACACGTTGCAGGCTCATGGGCACCGCCGGGTAGACGGTGACGGCCATGCTTTGTGCTTGCAGCCAATCTTCGCCGCTGAGCTTGGCGGCATTCAAAAACCCGTGCGCGGCCTCTTGGGTGCGCGCCTCTGCACGCAGCAGCGCTTGAAAGCTGAACGGTGGCAAGCCCGCTTGCTGCCGTTCGGTCAGTTGCTGCTCAGCGAAACCGGCGAAATCATGCTGCTTCAAACTTTCAAACAGCGGGTGTGTTGGATGAAAGGTTTGCACCCACATTTCACAGGCCTGATCTCGGGTCAGTGCAGCATCCCGCCCGGCCCGGCCTGCCGCCTGCAACAACAAAGCAAACAAGCGTTCAGGCGCGCGAAAGTCGGCGCTGAACAAAGCGCCGTCCGGGTTGAGCGCGGCCACCAGTGTGACGCGACGGAAATCGTGACCCTTGGCCACCATTTGCGTGCCGACCAGCAGATCCACATCGCCGTCATGTACTTCGGCCAGTTGGCGTACCAGTTCGCCTTTGCCGCGCGTCGAGTCGGCGTCTATGCGCGCGATGCGCAGCGGCAAGCCGTCCGGGCGTTGCATGTCTTGCAGCAGTTCGGCTAAGTGTTCCTCGATTCTTTCCGTGCCGTGGCCCAAAGCGCCTATGTCCTGGTTGCCGCAGGCCGGGCAGGCGCGCGGCACAGATTGAGTCAGGCTGCAATGGTGGCAGCGCAGGCTGCGGTCGGATTTGTGAAACACCCGGTAAGCGCTGCAATGCGGGCATTCGCTTTTCCAGCCGCAGGCATGGCAGTGCAGCACCGGTGCATAGCCGCGCCGGTTAAGCAAGACCAGCACTTGCTCGCGCCGGGTGATGCGCTCGCGCATGGCTGCCAGCAATGGCGCAGAAACCAGTGTTTTGCGCGGCTGCTGGCCCATGTCGACACGGCGCAATTGCGGCAGGCTGGCCGACCCGACCCGGCTGGGCATGGACAAACGAATGTAGCGCGGCGCGGCTTCGCCTGCGATGGCCGCACGGCTGTGGTGCCAACTCTCCAGCGACGGTGTGGCTGAACCCAATATGACTTGCGCGTGTTGCAGTTGGCCCCGGTAAACCGCCAGATCACGTGCGGAATAGCGCGCGCCTTCTTGTTGCTTGTAGCTGGGGTCGTGTTCTTCATCCACCACAATCAGTTTCAAATGCGGAATGGAAGACAGCACGGCCAGACGCGTGCCCAGCACCAGCCGCGCTTGGCCGGTGTGCGCCGACAGCCAGCTGTTCAAGCGCTGCGCCGGCGTCATGCCGCTGTGCATGGAGACGATGGCGTCGTCGCCTAAGTGCGTGAAGCGCTGGCGCACTCTGTCTTCCAATTGTGGTGTCAGATTGATTTCCGGCACCAGCATCAGCACCTGTGCTTGCGCGTCTTGGGCCAGCACCTCGGCGGCGCGGCGCAAATACACCTCGGTTTTGCCGCTGCCGGTGTTGCCGTGCAGCACAAACGGCCCTTGTTCCGCGCTCAGGCGTTGCAGCACCAGCGCCTGTTCTGGCGTTGGCGCAGGCACTTGCAGGTTAGCGGGCGCAGGCGCCTCTGTGTTGCTTGCACGCTTGGCGCGTTTGTTCAGCTTGCGTTCTAACTGCAAATTGCTCAAATCGCGCAGCTGCGGCGGCAGGCTGCCCAAGGCGAATTCACCAACTGAGCGCTGGTAATAAGCCGCAGCAAAGCCCATCAATTCCATCCAATGGGCAGTCAAAGGGCCAATGTGGTCCAGCGCTTCAAGTACCGGGCGCAGCTTGGTGGCTTCTTCAGCAGCGCTGGCAGGTATGTCGCCGGGCCAGACCAGACCCAGGGTTTCGCGCGCACCCAGTGGCACTCGCACCAGTGTGCCGGGGGGCAATGTCTGATCACTTAAATAAACAAGCGGCCCGTTCAAGCGGCTGTAAGCCGGGGTGGAGACCAGCACCAGCAATTTATGCTGCATGTCAAGCCCGCAGTTGCGCGCTGTTATTCAGGAGAAACTTCATTCATTGGCCTAAGTGGTTGATTGACAAGGATTTTGAGATTCATCCAGAATTTCTGTGGATAACTTTGTTGACAGCTTGCCCAACTGGGGCTGAAAGCCCGATGAATCAAGGCTTTGAACACAATGCCCGAAAATTCGGCAACCTCAGCATTTTTTTAAAATCAACAGCTTACAAAAAAACTGGAGCGATCACAAATAATTTCCACATGTAAGCCGTTGGTTTAGGGGTAGCTGAAATTTTGTGCATAAGTTAACAATCATGACAAGCGGCAGCGGGTATTTACGGGTCAAGTTGTCAGTTTTCTCATGGCTTTGGAATGGCTGTGCACCGCATCGACCAAGGCGCTGACGTGTTCCGGCGGGGTGAACTGGCTGATGCCGTGACCCAGGTTAAAAATGTGGGTCGGGCCGGTGGTCGTGGTGTCGGTATGCGGCGGGCCGAAGCTGTCAAGCACCCGGTGCACCTCGGTGGCAATCTGCTCCGGCGGGGCAAACAAAATGTTCGGATCGATATTGCCTTGCAAAGCTTTGCCCGGTCCTCCGGCTTGACCGCCGACCAACTGACGCGCGGTGCCCAAGTTCATGGTCCAGTCCAGACCCAAGACCTCGCATTCCAGATGCTTCATTTCGGGCAACCACAAACCGCCGCCTTTGGTGAACACAATGCGCGGGATGATGCTGCCGTCATGGCTGCGCTTGAGCTGCGCCAGCACGCGTTCGGTATAGGCCAGGCTGAATTGCTGGAATGCGCCGTCAGCCAGCACACCGCCCCAGCTGTCAAACACCATCACGGCTTGCGCACCGGCATCAATTTGCGCATTCAAATAAGCGGCGACAGAATCTGCATTGATGGTCAGAATCCGGTGCATCAGGTCCGGGCGGCTGTACATCAGCGACTTGACCAGACGGTAATCGTCCGAGCCGCCGCCTTCAACCATGTAGCAGGCCAGCGTCCAGGGGCTACCGGAAAAACCGATCAGCGGCACCCGGCCGTTCAAGGCTTTGCGGATGGAGGTGACGGCATCGAACACGTATTGCAATTTGTGCATGTCAGGCACGGCCAAAGCGGCAACAGCTGCCTCGTCCCGCACCACTTTTTCAAACTTTGGTCCTTCGCCCAGGGCAAAGCTCAGACCCAGACCCATGGCATCGGGCACGGTCAGGATGTCGGAAAACAAGATGGCAGCGTCCAGCGCGTAACGGTCTAAGGGCTGCAAGGTCACTTCGGTGGCGTAATCCACGTTGGTGGCCAGACCCATGAAACTGCCGGCTTTGGCGCGGGTGGCGCAGTATTCGGGCAGGTACCTGCCGGCTTGGCGCATCAGCCAGACGGGGGTGTGGTCGGTGGCCTGACGCAGGCAGGCTTTGAGGAAGCTGTCGTTGAGTAGTGGGGTATTCATAGAGATATTGTGACAGGGTAAATTGACACATTTCTTGGGTATTGTCCTTACCCTTTGTGGCTGATTTATCTTTAGGCGTTGGCATTTGTGCGGTTCAGTTAAGTCACGCTTTGGCCGAACCATCCGGCGGGGTTGGCATTTGTGCAGTTCAGCTAAATCACGCTTTGGCCGAACCATCCGGTGCGATTTTTTTCTGCGCTTTCGCTCGAAAAAAACGCCCCCT
>CAISPG010000075.1 GCA_903887325.1 uncultured Burkholderiales bacterium
ACGAAATTTTGCGAGTGCTGGATCTGAATATGTTTGAAACCACGCCAATATCCGCCCTACTGGGAAAACTACAGGATGGGCCTGAAATCGGCCAAGATCCTATTCAACAAACCCTCTTCCCAACGTTGGGACACTAGTGGAATTCGATAGTATTTGTTTAACGATGCGAATGATTTTTTTGTCAGTGTCAGCCTTAGACACAAATGCCACTGCACCTCTTTCCATGCACAGACGCACCGTATCCGCATCGGTCAACGAAGACAGCATGACGACGGGAATATCAGGCCATTGGCGCTTGATCATGCCCATGCCTTGCAAGCCGTTGACGCCTTGCAGTTGAATGTCCAGCAAGATGACATCCGGAACTTGTAGTGTTTCATTGATAGCCTGCTCTAAGGAGCCTGCTTCAAACACTTGCACTTGTTGCATACCTGCCAGCAGCAACAAGCGCATGCCGGACCTGAACATGGCGTGGTCGTCAATCAAGAGAATGGATTTATTTAGCATGAATTGATTTAACCATAGCCTGGTTAAAAAAATACAGGAAAACACAGACAGGTAAATTTGATTATTCACTCTGAATTTGTAGGCAATCAATACTTATTGACCGGTCACTTTTGGGGATTTTCTTTTTGAATGAAATAGCTAACACTTCATTCAATGCAAAGAATGTATTCATAGGTTTCACACACACATGAATCCATTCTTAGTTCATTGTTTAAGACTTGCTAGCAACCATTCAAAGAAAGTCCATCATGTCCAAACTCATTCTGAAAGCCATCCCCGCCAACGCCACCAACGCCACCGCCGACCAAACCTTGGGCTATATAGACACCACGGGTAGCACACAGCGAGTGAGCGTGAAAGCGCAGCCCAAGACGGTGTACCGCCTGGTCGACGCCAAAACCGGCGAGGTCATCAAAAACCAGACCGTGCTGCGCCAAGGCAAGCATTTGCTGGTGACGGTCGATGGCGTGAACGCTGTGGACTTGGACAACTTTTTCCCGGACGACGCCGCCAACGCCACCGCGCCGGTTGACAGTCCCTCGTACCTGGTGGATAGGCATATGCGGCTGCTAAATCGGCTCGGACATTTACTGTGCCAGTTTTTTCAAAACGTCACGGTTTTTCCGCATGATTTTTTCGGCAGCATCCATTTGGGCAGCGAACTCGGGGCAATACGAGGTGAGGTTCGGCCGCCGCTGAGGCTGATCAGATTGTTCAGCACCGCAGTGCTTGCTTTGCAAGCGCTGACGCGCTATTGAATGGCTTTGATAAAGCCAGCCGCAGGTAAGCGGGCAAGTCTGCCTCGAGTGCTTAGACCATCCTTTGACGGGCGACTCGGTAGGTCCAACCCAATCCCTGAAACCCGCATGAATACTGGGCTCGGCTCATAGACACGTCCACAAGCTGGCAGAGAAAAAGGGGGCAGAGAAAATCTGTCCCCTGCATATGGTGGGCATAACGAATATGAATAACCGTCCACAAGGGCTCAGGATACCGGCATCAATACTCTGTTTCGCGGCATCTATGCCAAACCTGGCAAGGTCGAGCAGATGGGTCTAAAGGCATTACTTGAACAGGCAATGGCCAAAATAGAACACCAGCGAATTCAAGGCCTCAAGCGAGTCCGGCGACTTGGCAGCGACCCCACTGCCGTTTATGTGCGTCAACTGGCCAAGCGCGAGGGCATTGTGTTTGCTCCAACTTTTGCGGATCTTTGGGCCAAAGCCGTTACAAAGCGGGCTGGCGACGATGTCAAAAGTGACAAAACTGATGACCTCTTGGTTGCGCTGACACGTGCAGGCAAACTCTCCCCGCGCGACATGACCCGGCTGGTCATCGCGCATCATCGGAATCTGGCCCGTGTTTGACCCGTTTGTCACACAAGGTGATCGAACACTTCAAGTCAGCGGGGGAAGGCTGGCAAACTCGCATTGATGCTGCGCTGCGCCAGTACATCACCGAGCACCCGGGCCGCTAACGCGTACTGGTTTGCGCCTGTTGGCTTTAAGCCACCTCGGTTTGCGCTTTGCGAGTGCTGCTACGTGGTCGAAAAATGGTGCGACTGACACTTGCTTGCTCAAATTCAACCAATAAACTACACTGTAGTTATGACGCAGCTGAAATTTGAATGGAATGCCCGAAAAGCTTCTGCAAATCAGAAAAGGCACGGCGTTTCGTTTGAGGAAGCCCGTACCGTCTTTTTGGACGAATACGCAAAATTGATTGATGATCCTGATCACTCCGAAGTTGAAGATCGCTTTGTTTTGCTGGGACTTAGTAGCACTCTTAAAGTCATTTTGGTGTGTCATTGCTATCGAGAGCAGGGCAACGTGATTCGCATCATTTCTGCCCGAAAAGCTTCCCGCCACGAAACTTTGCAATACCGTTAAAGGTTACTGATGAGAAAAGAATACGACTTCAGCCAGGCACGCAAAAACCCGTATGCAGCGCAATTGAAAAAGCAGATCACCATTCGTTTGGATGAAGATGCCATTGCTTATTTCAAGAGTATTTCTGAACAGCTGGGCATGCCCTACCAAAGCCTGATCAATTTGTATTTGCGCGACTGCGCCGCCAATCGCCGCACTCTCGACCTGAGTTGGAGTTAAGGCCAAACGACCTGCGTTCATGAAGAGCAAGAACTTTGATTGACAACGAAAACCCTGAATGGACAGCAGCGGATGTCGCCAGCACATCACCGAGCACCCGGGCCGCTAACGTGTACTGGTTTGCACCTGTTGGCATTAAGCTAGCTCGGTTTGCGCTTCAGGCGCTGCTGCGTGGTCAAAAAACGGTTGATGTGTGAGTAATTTGCGATACAATGTATCTCAATCAACATTGCAGGAGGCCATGATGGCTGCTACTACAACAATGGTTCATGTTCGGGTGGATGAAAAAATCAAAGCGCAGGCTGCTGAAACGCTTAGCTCTATGGGGTTGACTATTTCGGACGCTGTTCGGGTGTTCCTGATCCGCATCGTCGCAGACAAGGAACTGCCTTTCACGCTCAAAGCGCCTAACGAGACCAGTCGTTCGGCCATCGCTGAGGCTGATCAGATTGTTCAGAGCCGCAGTGCTCGCTTTGCAACCGCTGACGCGCTATTGAATGGCCTCGAAGAAGCCAGCCGCAAGTAAGCGGGCAAGTCTGCCTCGGGCTTCGGACTACACCAGAGAATTTCACAAGGACTGGCAACGCCTATCCCATTCCGGTCGCTACGACATGAATGAACTGAAAGAAGCCATGCTGCTTTTGGTTGCTAATGATGGACCGCTGCCACCCGAATGGTTAGACCATCCTTTGACGGGCGATTGGGTAGGTCATCGTGAGTGCCATATAGGCGGCGATTTCTTGTTGATCTACAGGCTTGATGATTCTGGCAAGAGTGGCTTGGTGGTGTTTGTGCGTAGCGGGACTCACTCTGAGCTTTTTTCGTAGACCTGAGTTGGCGTTAAGGTCTCGCGACTTCGCTTTACGCGTGCGGCTGCTGCCAGCTCGCCCAACCGTGGCCCAAAACCCAATCTGTCCTGCAATCGTGTGGTGTTCAGATGGGGCTTGACATTCAGGCACACCAAATTGCCATTCAAAATACTGTACAAATACACAGTATCATGTACCCATGCCCCCCGCCGACCCGTCCGCTTGCTTTCCCATCCCGCTGGATGCCCCGCCCCTGTGGCTGGACATGTGCAGCTGGGCCGTGCCCGCCGGTTTCCCGTCGCCGGCGGCGGACCACACGCGCAAACGCATAGACCTGAACGAGCACCTGATAGGCAACAAAGAGGCCACGTTTTTGTTCCGCGTCAAAGGTGACTCCATGACCGGCGCCGGTATTTTTGAAGGCGATACCTTGCTGGTCGACCGCAGTCTGGACCCGAAACACCAGTGCATTGTGCTGGCGCTGCTGAACAACGAGTTCACGGTCAAGCGTTTTTACCGGCGCGGTGGTGTGGTCAAGCTGCTGGCAGAAAACAGCATTTACCCGCCGCGCCTCATCAAAGCCGAGGACGATTTCACCGTCTGGGGCGTGGTCACCTACAACCTGCACAAGCTGTACTAGCCATGGTTGTCGCACTGCCGCAGTTGGCCCTGGTGGACTGCAATAACTTTTACGTCTCCTGCGAACGGCTGTTTCGCCCGGACTTGAAGAGCGTGCCATTGGTGGTTTTGTCCAACAACGATGGCTGTGTGGTGTCGCGCTCGAACGAGGCCAAGGCGCTGGGCATACGCATGGGCCAGCCCTGGTTTGAGTGCAAGGATTTGTCCGAGCAACACGGCATTCTGGCGCTCAGCTCCAACTACGCGCTGTACGCCGATTTGTCCAACCGCGTCATGCGCATATTGAGTGAGTTTTCGCCGCGCACCGAGGTGTATTCCATCGACGAATGTTTTGTCGATTTGAGCGGCACGCCGGGTTTGCGCGCGGTCAGCTACCGCATCCGCGAAACGGTACTCAAGTGGACCGGCATACCGGTGTGTGTTGGCATAGGCCCGACCAAAACACTGGCCAAGCTGGCCAACCACATCGCCAAAAAACACCCGCGTTCGCGTGGCGTGTTCAATTACAACGACCTCAGCGCCGCGCAGCAAGCGCACATGCTGTCGCGCATCGCGGTGGACGAGGTCTGGGGCGTGGGCAGACGCCTGACCACGCGTCTGGCCGCGCATGGCATACACACGGTGCAAGACTTGCGGCTGGCGCACGTGCCCAGCCTGCGCGCCGAGTTCGGTGTGGTGATGGAAAAAACCCAGCGCGAGTTGAACGGCATGGCGTGCATCGATTTGCAAGAGGTCGAACCGGATAAGCAGCAAATCATCGCCAGCCGTTCCTTCGGCTCCATGGTGGAAACCGTGGATGTGCTGAAAGACGCGGTCAGTGTGTTTGTCGCCAACGCCTGCGCCAAACTGCGCGCGCAAAGCTCGCACGCGTCGGTCATTCAAGTGTTTTTGATGACCAACCGGTTTCGCCAGGACCTGCCGCAGTACTCGCCTTCGTTGGTGGTGCCGCTGCCGCAACCGACCAACGACAGTCTGGTGGTCAACCGCTGGGCCGATTATTTGGTGGAGCGCATGTTCCGCCCCGGTTACCAGTACAAAAAAGCCGGCGTCATGCTCAGCGGTATTTCGCCGCAAGGCATTTACCAGACCGATTGGCTGGAGCCGCCGCAGGCGGTGGACACGCGTTTGATGGATGCGTTAGACGGTTTGAATAAACGCTACGGGCGTGGCACGGTCAAGGTGTCGACGCAAGGCACATACAAACAGTGGCAGATGAAGCAAGAGAACAAATCGCCGGACTACACCACCGACTGGCATGCTATGCCGGTGGTCTGACAAACGGGATTTAAATGTTCAAAGCGTCCATCAACTCATGGCTGCGTATGGGTTTGAGCAATACCTTGTTGAAACCGGCGGCTTCAAGTTGTTGTATTTCCTCGGGCATGGCGTGCGCTGTGTAAGCGATGATTTTCATATCGGCAAAGCGCGGATCTGCACGCAGTTTCAGGCACAGTTGCATGCCGCTGACGGTGGGCATGGAAATGTCCAGCAGCAACACATCGCAGACCGTGTCTTGCAACATGGCCAGCGCCTGGGTGGCGCTGTCGCATTCATGCACGGTGTAACCCAGCGGGCGCAAAAACAAACCGGGCAACAAGCGGTTGGTGTCGTTGTCGTCGACCACGATCACATGGCGCGGGTTCATGCTGTCACCGTTTCTGTGTGGGTTGGTGTTTTGCGAAGCGGCAGAGTGAAAAAGAACGAGCTGCCGACGCCGGCTTCGGTGCGGTAGCTAAGTTGTCCGCCCATCAATTCCACCAGTTGGTGGCTGAGCACCAAACCCAGGCCTGCGCCTTCCTTGCGCCGCAGCGTGAAGTTGGATGCCGGGTCGCCGGGGCGTGTGAACAGGTTTTTTTCCACGTCCTGCGGAATGCCCAGGCCGGTGTCGGTGACCGTGAACGTCAAACGCTCGGTGACCTCGTCGTGCGAGAGTTGCAGCGTGACCTGGCCTTGCGGGCGGTTATAGGCAATGGCGTTGTCGACCAGGTTGTTGAGCACCTGACGCAAGCGGTAGGGGTCGGCTTTCATTCGCAGCGTAGCCTGTTGATTGGTGCTGAGTTGCAGCCCGATATTCAAACGTGTGGCGCGCGGCTGGTGCAGTTCGCGCACCGATTCGATCAAATCGTAAACGTCAAACTCCGATTCGGCCAACTGCAACTGGCCTTCTTTGATCTTGTGAATGTCGAGCATGCCGTTGACCAAGTGCAGCATTTCCAAGCTGTTCTCCAAAATGATTTTGGAGGTGAAATGGATCATCGGCTCCTTGGAGCTGCTGTGTATGTACTCGGCGTAACCCATGATGCCGTTGAGCGGGGTGCGCAAATGGTGAGACATGGACGCCATGAAGCTTTGCATGTGTTGCTGGTTGTCGGTTTCTTCTTGCAACGCGGCTTGCAACTTTTGCTTACGCAAAAAAGTGACTGCCCAGCCGACGACCGTGAGCAGCAATAAAACCAGCAGTATCAGTTGAATCGTTTCGTGTGTGCTCATGCTGCGCTCTCGTGTTCAGCGGCAACGCCAGGCCATTACTTTTTGGGGAACACCAGAAACTTGGTGCCGAGGATGCGACCGAACTCCGTGCTGTGTGTTTCCAGTGTTTGCAGCAAGTCATCGGTGGGCACGATTTTCTTGGAGCGTTTGTCGACCCGGCTGGCCTCAAATTTGATCAGGCCTTCTTCCTCGAATTCGCGGATTTTGTAGCGCAGCGCGCGTTCGCTCAGGTCCTGGTTGTGGTAAATGCCTTTGAGCAAGGCGCTGGGCTGGTCGCGTTTTTCCTCGATCAGTTGTTTGACCAGGCTCAGGTACAGATAGCGCCCGGCTTGAGTTTGCACCAAGTCCAGATGCTGGTTTTCCCATTCGTGCAACTGGCAAATGACTTGCAAGAGCTTGGTATTGAGTTGGGGATCAGATTCGGTTTTCATCATCATGTCCTGAAGTTTGACATGCCAATGTTAATTACTTTCAAGTATAAAAACTGACGGAATATGATATTTTTGTATGTTAAATGTTAAATTAATAGATTATTTTTAGGAATTTCAGTTTATTTTTATCGGATTACACAATTGATAGCCCTGCAACCTGATGGCTTTAAGGATTTGCTTTCCGGCACCGGAGTCTCTTATTTTCTTGCGAAGTCTGTAAATTTGCGCCTCCAGGGCTTGCTTGGGGAAGTCATCCTCATTTTTTGTAGAACATCGTAAATTTCCCAAATTTCCAGTTGGTGTTGCTCCGCCTTGGCAAACGCCAGCAGCAATAAAAATTCCGAGCGTGATAAGGCCTGTTCAGACTGGGGGCCGCGCAGCACCCGAAAGCGTGTGTCGAGTTGCAGCACGCAATCCTGGGCAGGCACGGGCGCAGCGGACGTGTCATTGGCCGTGAACCGCTGCTCAAGGTTATCAACCATGGCGCTTAGCTCATCCGGCTGCCACGGGCTGGTCAATACATGATCAGCGCCGCAGCGCAGGGCGCGCAATTTGTCGTTCAAGCGGCTGAACTCGGTGATGCAAATCAGCCCCATAGCCGGGTGTGATTGCTTGAGTTGTCCTATGCAGTCAAACAGGCTTTCTTCGCCACGGCGCATGTCCAGAATCACCACGGCTGACTGTGCTTGCTGAAAGGCATTAAGGCTGTCTGTTGGCACCGACACCGTCAGCAGCGGGGAAAACGCGTCCAGTGCCTGCTCTACTTGCATGCATTGCATTGCATCCTGGCTCACCAAGATCACAGATAAATGGTTGACAGCAACAGACACGGCGAACTGATGAAAATATTCAAATAATCAAATTGATACGCATTTTACAGGAAAATTCTTCACTTAACATTAAATAATTATTAAATATCACTAGTGTCCCAACG
>CAISPG010000076.1 GCA_903887325.1 uncultured Burkholderiales bacterium
CGAAATTTTGCGAGTGCTGGATCTGAATATGTTTGAAACCACGCCAATATCCGCCCTACTGGGAAAACTACAGGATGGGCCTGAAATCGGCCAAGATCCTATTCAACAAACCCTCTTCCCAACGTTGGGACACTAGTGATATATTGTAGGCACTGAAGGTTTGACAGGAATAAACCTTGCCTTTTCCCTTTTTGAAGTTCTGTCCAACATGACACCAAGACATTTTTCACTGAACGCCTTGAAGACCATGGCCCTGATTTGTTGGGTGCTGGTGATGTCACCATCGCTGCACGCACAAACACGCTGGCCTGTTTTACAAAGTTCGATGTACCCCTATGTGGAATCAATGCTGCTGACCCGGCACGAACAAACCGTCCTGTTGGGTGAAGGCAATCAGCAAACCGGCATCTTTTACGCCACATTACCTGAGGCCTACAGTGAGCAGGTGCAGAACGAATTGATCGGGGACGCCTTGCTGAAAAACTGGCAATTGCACTCCTTGATGCGTCTGGGCACCAGTTATGTGGTGACTTTGACGCAGGATGACCGGATTCTGGATATTCGGCTGACCAATACCACCGCCGGGGTGGATGCGGTCTATTCGGTGTTGTTAAACCAACGCGGTAACCGTGCAAGCGGACGCGAATCCGCGTCCAACGACTGACCCCATCCGGGTAACCCAAATTCACAAAGTTTGATGTATGCAACCCATTTTTAGCCACTCCAAAAATCCCCTCGTTCTGTTGACTGTTTGCATTTTGCTGACTGCATGTTCCACTTTCATGGGTTCAGACGAAGACGAAGGTGCGGGACAATTCGCCTACGTGAAATTGCCGCCACGCATCAAAGAGCAGGCCGGAAAAAAATCAACCGCCGCTGTTCCCGCCGTTTCTTTGGAAACCAACGAACCTGCAGTGAACACCAACACCCCTGCAGCTGCGCCAGCGACCAAAACTGCGGCCGTTGAATTAAACCAAACCACACCGGCTGCCTCACAGGCTAAAACCACGCCTGTGACCCCGCCTAAGCCCATGACCCTGCAAGCAGATGACGCCAGCGCTGCAGCTGGACCCATGTTATTCGCGCCCTATATTCCGACTGTTCGTGAAGGCGAAGTTCCGCGCCGTTGGCAAAAACAGCCGACTTACGATTTTCCGTGGATTCCAGGCTCAACACCGACACGGATCAATGAAGAGACCGTGGTGGGTTTCGGTGAGCAAATGCTAGGCCGTTTGTACGCACATGCGGAATTCAGCGATAAACCCGGACTTCCTGTGATCTCTGAAGCTGTTCAGGTCAAACCGCTTCCTGCACCTGCGAAAAAAGGCTCTAAAAACGCTAAGACAGCGCCTGAATCTGCACCGCCTGTGCCAGTAACTGCGCCAGTTGTGACCAAGAAAATGATTCAATGCGATGGTGGCGCCACTTGCCTGGATGTGGCGCGTGATGAACTGGTTGAAGATGCCAAAGCCAAGGGTTGGGAAATGATGCTCAGTCGCCGAGTCAGTTTGCACAATTCCTTTCAGTTCAAACGCGGCCAACGTGTAGTCTGGATTGAGCTTAACTCCAACGGCAAACGCGATCTGGACATCGAATACACCTTGCTACCTGTGCAAAATAAAGTACAGCGCAATTAAAAACGACTTGCGGCCTCGCCAAATCGCCGCTGATGCGGCGTTTTTTTCTCAACTACTTTTCATGCCCCCGCATGGCTCTATCAAAAGCCCATATCGTCTTGAGAGATCAATTATTTTGATCAATCAATGCAATCGTATTTGATGAATTTGATTTTTTCATCCCTAAACTAAGCAAGATGCAAGAAGAAAACCAGGCGGCAAAGCCAAATACAGACAAATACTCTTTAACCGCTGTGTTGCTTCACTGGTTACTGGCCATGGGTTTGGCCGGTTTGTTTGCAGCGGGTTTGTTTATGGCTGATTTACCGGTTTCGCCACTGAGGCTAAAGCTGTTCAATTGGCACAAATGGGCAGGCATATGTGTACTCACGCTATCTGTTCTGCGTCTTTTGTGGCGTATCACCCATCAACCGCCGCCCTTGCCAGATGAAATACAAAAGCACATGCCGGCATGGCAGCAATTCGCTCACATAACCACGCAGTACCTGATGTATTCGCTATTTTTCATCGTGCCACTGGTCGGTTGGGCTTACAGTTCGGCCGCAGGGTATCCGGTGGTTGTATTCGGTGTCTTACCGTTGCCGGATTTTGTAACTGCAAACAAGGCACTGGCTGAGTTGATCAAACCCTGGCATGAAATCAGCGCTTTCGCCCTGGCAGGATTAGTCGGCTTACACGTGGCCGCCGCGCTGAAGCACCAATTTGTAGACAAACATGCTTTGTTGCAGCGCATGTTGCCAGCGCGTCGTTCTTAATTATCAAAGGTTTTCCATGGTTTCATTGAAATTGCTTGCGCCTGCTTTCATCACTTTGTTCTGTTTTTCTTCACTTCAAGCACAGGCCCAGCAAAAATTGCAAGCCCCGCAAAGCGAGATTGTGTTTGTCAGCAAACAAATGGGCGTGCCGGTTGAGGGGCGCTTCAAAACATTTGATGCGCAAATCAGTTTCGACCCTGCCAAACCTGCTGCAGCCAAAATCAATTTCAGCGTTGACATGGCCAGCGCCACGCTGGGCTCCAAGGAAACCGACGCGGAACTGGTCAAACCCGATTGGTTCAACACCGCCAAATTCGCCAAAGCCAGCTTTCAATCCACTGCGGTCAAAAACACCGGTGCCGGCAAATATGAAGTCATCGGAAAACTCAGTATCAAAGGACTGACACAGGACATCACCGTGCCTGTCAGTCTGAGCCAAACCGGCGGCCTCACCACCGCCGTGGGCGCATTCGCTCTCAAGCGTTTGCCCTTCAAGATCGGTGACAACGAATGGTCAGACACCTCCATGGTGGCCGACGATGTACAAGTGAAATTCAAATTTGTACTGACAGGCGTTGCCAAGCTTTAATTTCAACCAGAACCACAGGAGTTTCACATGCGTCACATTTTTATTGCATCCGCCATGACAGCCACGGCTTTTGCCAGCGCTGTTTCAGCACAAGCTGCCACCTACAACATCGAGCCGACACACACGTTTGTGACCTTTGAAGTGACCCATTTCGGCACATCCACCAACCGTGGCCGTTTTGACAAAAAAGAAGGCACTGTGCAATTTGACCGCGCAGGCAAAACCGGCAAAGTTGACTTGACCATACAAGCCGACTCGATCAACACTGGCACCGAAGCTTTCAACGCACACTTGAAAAAGCCTGATTTTTTTGATGCAGCCAAACACCCGACCATGCAATTCAGCGCAGACAAATTCAGCTTCAACGGTGACAAAGTGTCTGAAGTGGCCGGCAGCTTGACCATGCTGGGCAAAACGGTTCCAGTGGTGTTGAAAGCCACCAATTTTAATTGCTACGACCACCCCATGCTCAAGCGCCAAGTCTGTGGCGGCGACTTTGAAACCACCATTTTGCGAAGCCAATGGGGCATGAACTGGGGCATCGACTTCGGCATCCCTGACAAAGTCAAGCTGCTGATTCAGGTTGAAGCTGTCAAGCAGTAAGCACCTTTTCGAAGTCCGGGACTGATCCCGGCAGCGCATGAAAAACCGCCAGAGCGAGAGCCCGAGGCGGTTTTTTTATGCCTCTTTATAGAATCAGGCACTAGGACAATGCCTAGGATGCATGTAAACTAATATGAATATTTATGTACCAATAAAAATAGTTATAGATTAGCATTTGAATTTAAAAGTATCATCTAAATTTAAATGCACGATCACTAGTGTCCCAACGTTGGGAAGAGGGTTTGTTGAATAGGATCTTGGCCGATTTCAGGCCCATCCTGTAGTTTTCCCAGTAGGGCGGATATTGGCGTGGTTTCAAACATATTCAGATCCAGCA
>CAISPG010000077.1 GCA_903887325.1 uncultured Burkholderiales bacterium
AATGCCGTTAAGTCGTGGCCTGAAATTTGACACGCCTTCAACATGAAGTAACGCATCCTTGCTGCATCGTCTTTGAAAACAGGTTTTTCTTCACGGGTTGGAGGATGATTGGAAGAACCTCCACCACAAGCTTGCAAGATTGATACCAAAACCAGAAAAACAACACTGGAAAATTTAAAACATGTGTGCATTTACATCACCTTTGGTAATTCAAATAAAGTAGCTGCTAATCTACTCTTTTTATTCAAATTATTGATGACTAAACGGTGTTTAAATTTCTTAAATGAGGTTTTTTATATCTAAATAAATTTACAAATTTAATTATAAATATTCAAAGCCATTCTCTGAAAAAGCGACTGCATTCGGGCGTTGCAAACCCTTTTACAGGCGTACAAACACAAAATCTTAGATGTAATAACGGAAGTTTGTATTGTTCAGGATTGCCGCTTGATCGCCTGCGCCAGCACATCGACCATTTGCTCAATCTGGGGCTTTTCCACCACATAGGCCGGGGCCAGCACCAGGTTGTCGCCGGCACTGCGCACCAGCACGCCATGCTTTAAACAGTCTTGAAACACCGCGTAACCGCGCGCGCCCACGCCTTTGTCGGAGGGACTGAGTTCAACAGCAGCGGCCAGTCCCAGCGAGCGTATGCCGATCACGTTCGGCAAGCCTTTGATGCCGGCGTGCACCGCATTGCCCAAGTGCGGCGCCATGCCGGCCGCGCGTTCAAACAATTTCTCATCCGCCAACAGCTTCATGGTGGCCACCGCCGCCGCACACGCCACCGGGTGACCCGAGTAGGTGTAGCCGTGGGAAAACTCGATCACGTGGGCAGGCGTAGGCACCGACATGATGGCCTCGTGAATGCCATCGCGACACACCACGCCGCCCATGGGCACCACGCCATTGGTAACGCATTTGGCAAAGTTCAACATGTCCGGCACCACACCGAAATAGTCGGCGGCGAACGGCGTACCCATGCGGCCAAAGCCGGTGATGACTTCATCAAAAATCAACAAAATGCCGTGCTTGTCGCAAATATCTCGCAAGCGCTGCAAATAGCCATTTGGCGGTATGTACCAGCCCGCGCTGCCTGCCACCGGCTCAACAATGATGGCCGCGACATTGCTGGGGTCGTGCAAGGGAAGGATGCGTTGTTCCAATTCGAGCAACCAGTCCTCGGCAAACACCGGTTGCTCGCCGTGGATATACGCATGGTTGACCGGGTCGTGGATGAAGCGCAGATGATCCACATGCGGCAACATGGCCGGGCCGAACAGCTTGCGGTTGCCGCCTATGCCGCCCACGCTCATGCCGCCAAAACCCACACCGTGGTAGCCGCGCTCCCGGCCTATGAACACGCTGCGCTGGCCCTGGCCGCGTGCGCGGTGGTAAGCCAATGCCATCTTCATGGAGGTGTCCGCCGCTTCCGAGCCGGAGGTGCAGAAAAACACTTTGTTCAAATCGCCCGGTGCAAGCGCGGCAATCATGTGCGCGGCTTCGAATGCCCGGTCATTGCCGAACTGAAACGCAGTGGAGTAATCCAGCGTTTGCAACTGTTTGTAAATCGCGTCGTTGATTTCACGCCGGTTGTGTCCTGCACCCACACACCACAGACTGGAGACGCCGTCCAATACTTTGCGGCCGTCTGCTGTGGTGAAGTACATGCCGTCGGCGCCGGTAAACACCCGGGGGGACTGGTGAAAGTCTTTGTTCGGGGTGAACGGCAACCAAAGGTTGTCCATGTGAATGTCGGCAGCGCCCATGGCTTGTGTCTCCTTGAACAGTCAGCATGCCCCGGTCGGCGCCGCGGTCTTTAAGGCATTCTAGGGCGCATCTCCTCGGGCAAGTCCAGCGCCACGGTTTCCACCGAGGTCACCAGCCCGAGGGTGTAAGCGTCGAGCTGCGGGTATTCGGTGCAGCGCCAGCGCGGCGTGCTGGAAGTCGGGCAATGCAAAGTGATGCGGTCACGCGGACTGTTGCGGCTGATTTCTCGGATCAGCACAAAACCGCTGGCGTCTTTCATCTCAAACAGCGCCACACGCAACAAGCCGGCATCGTATTTTTCGCCCATGCGTTCCTTGTAAAACGCCAGCATCTCGGCGGCATGCGCCGGCAACAGTTGACCGGTCAAAGGCATGCTCGGCCCGTGTATGCCGACTACTGTTAAGCGTGGCTCGTAACCTGTGGCGTATTGGCGCTGTTGCCCGGCCATGAAAATGATGGAACACGCCGATAAACAAGGCCCGGCGACCAATGTAGTGACGCCGCGCGTGGTCAACCAACGCGCGATGTTCATGCTGGCGTTCAAATGCCCGCCGCGTGAGTTCACCAGTATCAATCGCTTGACCGGCGCGGCATCAAACTCGGCGCGCAATTTCACATCGTCATTGGCGACGATGTCACCGCTGATGAACACATCGCTGTCCACCCGCAGTATGTTGAGGGCATGCGACTGAGACACGACGCCGAGCAATATGCACAACATGCCTGCGCAACGCAGCAAAGCGTGTGCGCCAAAGGTGTAAGTGAGCGCATTGACACGTTGTTTGCACCGGGCAAACATTGCAAAAAACGGCTGGCATGAATGAATACATTGGCGTACAAATAAAGCGTAGAACATGAAGACCTCCAGAGATTGACTGATGGGTCTTCATGGGCAAAACGAGTGCCATAGGGCAGGTCTTACTTTCGGTTGCTTTTCATTCGCATGCGCGCGAAAAAGCACACCTTGGCATTCACAGGTTTTTCTGTTTTCTCGACAGTTGTTGAATTAGCGGAAGTCACTCGCCGTGAATAAATTGACACTGCGGCTGATGGGCCTGCGGGGCTGCATGTCGTGCTTGAATGCCTCTTTCTTACATGCACGGCGCTGCGCAAAAGCCTGTTTTTTTGACGCAGGCCAAACAGGGCAAATACATTGCTTTTTTCAGGCGCAAGGCCTGACGGTTTACAGTAGAGGTATGAACGCCATCACTTCATCTGAAATTCAACGTTTGCAAACCGATGCAAGCGCACTCGCCGCACGCAGCGCACAAGTCGTCCACGCATTGCGCCAGGTGCTGCCCGCCCACGCTGTGTTGTCTTCGTCTGAAAACACCACGCCTTATGAATGCGACGGTTTGACCGCTTACCGCCAACGCCCTTTGTGCGTCGCGCTGCCCGAAACATACGAGCAAGTGCAAGCTGTGTTGCGCACCTGCCATGCACTGCAAGTACCGGTGGTTGCACGCGGTGCTGGCACCGGTTTGTCGGGTGGGGCCATGCCGAATGCGCAAGGTGTGACCTTGTCACTCGCTAAGTTCAATAAGATTTTGAAAATGGACGCGCACAGCCGGACCGCTGTGGTGCAAAGCGGTGTGCGCAACCTCGCCATCAGCGAAGCCGCTGCGCCGCTGGGTTTGTATTACGCGCCCGATCCGTCCAGCCAGATTGCTTGCAGCATTGGCGGCAACGTGGCGGAAAACTCAGGCGGCGTGCATTGCTTGAAATACGGTTTGACCTTGCACAACGTGATGAAGGTCAAAGGCTTGACGATCGAAGGCGAGTGGATTGAATTCGGTGGCGATGCGCTGGACGCACCCGGCCTGGATTTGTTGCCGCTGGTGGTTGGCTCTGAAGGGATGTTGGCCATCACGCTTGAAGTGACGGTCAAGCTCACGCCCAAACCGCAACTCGCGCGCTGCATCATGGCCAGCTTTGACGATTTGCGCAAAGCCGGTGACGCGGTGGCTGCGGTGATTGCAGCCGGCATCATTCCAGCGGGTTTGGAGATGATGGACAAGCCCATGACCGCAGCGGTGGAAGATTTTGTGCACGCCGGTTACGACTTGAATGCCGAAGCGATTTTGCTGTGCGAAAGCGACGGCACACCCGAAGAAGTGGAAGAAGAGATTGGTCGCATGAGCGCGGTGCTGCAAGGCTGCGGCGCTACTGCAATTGCGGTCAGCAAAGACGAAGCAGAACGATTGAAATTTTGGAGCGGACGCAAAAACGCTTTCCCCGCCAGCGGTCGCATCAGCCCGGACTACATGTGCATGGATTCCACCATTCCGCGCAAGCGCTTGGCCGACATCTTGTTGGCGATTGCAGAGATGGGAAAAAAATACGGACTGCGCTGCGCCAATGTGTTTCATGCAGGCGACGGCAATTTGCACCCGCTGATTCTGTTTGATGCAAACGACCCGGACCAGTTGCACCGCTGCGAACTCTTTGGTGCTGATATTTTGGAAACCAGTGTGGCCATGGGCGGCACCGTCACCGGCGAGCACGGTGTGGGCGTGGAAAAACTCAACTCCATGTGCGTGCAGTTTTCAGCCGCTGAGAACGAGCAAATGTTCGGTGTCAAACGCGCCTTCGACCCCAGCGGTTTGCTCAACCCCGGCAAAGTCATTCCAACGCTGCAACGCTGCGCCGAGTACGGCAAGATGCTGGTGCGCGGCGGGCAGATGAGTCACCCGGAGTTGCCGAGGTTTTAACGCCCCCCAAACACCGCCGTCCCTACCCGCACCATGGTGCTGCCGGCCTGCACCGCCGCCTCGAGGTCAGCGCTCATGCCCATGGACAAAGTATCGAACTGCGGCAAACCCAAAGACGCATGCAAGTCATCAAACAAACGCTTGGCTTGCATATGCACTGCCACTTGCGCGTCAAAACCATCCACAGGATCGGGAATCGTCATGAGGCCGCGCAACACCAATCGCGGTAACGCAGACACTGCCTGCGCCAATGCCAATGCATCTGTTGGCGACACACCGGCTTTGGTCGGACCGCCGTCGATGTTCACTTGCAAGCAAATATTCAAGGGCGGCAAGTGCGCCGGACGTTGTTCGCTCAAGCGCTGCGCAATTTTCAAACGATCCACGCTGTGCACCCAATCAAAATGCTCGGCCACGGGTCGTGTCTTATTGCTTTGTAACGGCCCTATGCAATGCCAGACCAAGCCGGGCACATCTTTTAGAGCGGCGATTTTGTCCACGCCTTCTTGCACATAGTTTTCACCGAAGTCGCGTTGCCCTAAAGCCGCCACTTCTCGCACTTGCTCAGCGGCAAAGGTTTTGGACACCGCCAGCAACTGCACCTGTGTTGCCGGTCGGCCTGATTGCAACGCCGCTTGTGTGATGCGTTCACACACGGCTTGGTAACGCTGTTGTATCTGACTCATGATGTGTGCAACTGTAACAACTGAGACCCGCATGCATGCTCAACTGCTGGAATGGCTTTCACACACCCGCCAACTAGGCGCATCCGATTTACACCTGAGCGCCGGCCTGCCGCCCATGGTGCGCCGACTAGGTCAACTGCAAGCACTGGATGCCGCACCGGTATGCGCCAACACCATGCAACAACTGCTTTGCACAGCACTACCGGATTGGCTGTTGGTATCCCAATCTGTAGACCAGCATAAGCAGGATCATGACACCGCAGTATCTGTACCGGAGTTGGGCCGCTTTCGTGTCAATGTGTTCGCTCAGCAGCGCGGCTGGTCCTCGGTCTGGCGCGCCATTCCCTCAAGCATTCCGGCCTTGACCGACATAGGTGTACCAGCGTCGCTGACGCAATGGGTGCAACAACCACATGGTTTGCTGCTGGTCACCGGCGCCACCGGCTCGGGCAAGTCCACCACCCTGGCCGCGCTGCTGCACCACATCAATTGCACCCAAGCTTTGCACATACTCACGCTGGAAGACCCGATCGAGTTCGAACACCAAAGCAGCCGCAGTCTGGTGCAACAACGCGCCGTGCCCGGTCACAGCCAGAGTTTTGATACCGCTTTGCGTGCTGCGCTGCGCCAGGACCCGGACGTCATCATGGTCGGCGAGTTGCGCGACCTGGCCACCATACGCCTGGCGCTAAGCGCTGCCGAAACCGGCCATCTGGTGCTGGCCACTTTGCACACACGCTCTGCCACGCAAGCGGTGGAACGCTTGGTGGATGTGTTTCCGGCCGAAGAAAAAGCCTTGGTGCGCAGCCAACTCAGTTTGTCGCTGTTAGCCGTCGTCACACAAAGCTTGTGTTTGCATAAGGATGGTCAGCGCCGCGTGGCCGCGCACGAGGTGTTGTACGCCACACCGGCGGTGCGCAACCTGATTCGCGAAAGCAAAACCGCGCAATTGCCCAATACCTTACAAACCGGCGCACAGTTTGGCATGCAAACCATGGCGCAGTCCCTTGAGAAACTGGTGAAGTCAGGCTTGATCAGTGCTGAAGAGGCTGCCCGCCACCTGTGACACATTAAGATCAGAAAAACCACTCAGGAAATCAACCATGTCACGCACCAACCCCAAAACCTACGAATCCACCACCCCGGCCAAAGTCGCTTTCATCGGCTTAGGCGTCATGGGCTACCCCATGGCCGGTCATTTAGCGCTCGCCGGTCACCATGTCACTGTGTACAACCGCAACCCGGCCAAGGCCAAAGACTGGCGCGCCGAATTCCCCGGTCATGCCAGCGCTGCCACACCACGCGAAGCCGCGCAAGGCGCCGACATTGTGTTTTGCTGCGTCGGCAACGACCATGATTTACGTGCTGTCATGCTCAGTGCCGACGGCGCACTGGCCGGCACGAAAAGCGGCGCTTTACTGGTAGACCACACCACAGCATCCGCCGATGTGGCGCGTGAACTGTTTGCGGCGGCCATTGCCCAAGGCGTGCATTTTGTCGACGCACCCGTCTCAGGTGGTGAAGCCGGTGCCATCAACGGCATGTTGACCGTGATGTGCGGTGGCGAATCGGCGGCCTTCGATCGCGCCAAACCCGTGGGCATGGCTTTTTCAAAAGCATTTACTTTGATGGGTGACAGCGGTGCCGGTCAACTCACCAAAATGGTCAACCAGATTTGCATCGCCGGTTTGGTGCAAGGCTTGTCTGAAGGCATTGCATTTGGCCAAAAGGCCGGTTTGAACATGGAGCAGGTGCTGGAAGTCATAGGCAAGGGCGCGGCCCAAAGCTGGCAAATGGACAACCGGGGCAAAACCATGGTCGCCGACAAATTCGATTTTGGTTTTGCCGTGGACTGGATGCGCAAAGACCTGGGCCTGGTGTTGGATGAAGCCAAACGCAACGGCGCGCGCGTGCCGGTGACTGCGCTGGTGGATCAGTTTTATGCCGATGTCCAAGCCATGGGCGGCAACCGCATGGATACGTCCAGCTTGATCAAACGCTTGCGTTGAGCATAAAAAACCACGGCGCGAAGCCGTGGTTTTGATGGAGAAAGAACAGCTTATTTTTGGGCTTTATCTGCGGGCGGTGGCGGCAACAGATTGCGCAACTCTTCCTCACTGATGATGTCAAACAGCCTGACCACCTTGTTCACGCCGTTCACATTGCGGATGACGTTGGTGGCGCTGGTGGCTTCGCGCTGCGTGACACGGCCCATGACATACACAGTGCCGCGCTCGGTCACCACTTTGAAAGCATTGGCGAACAAATCCCTGCTGTCGACCAGCGAGGCTTTTACCTTGGCAGACAGCAGCAAGTCGTTGGAGCGCGAACTCAGCGATGCGGGCTGCATGATAGAGAGTTCATTGACAACCGACTTGACGTTTTCCAGCTTTTCCAGCAAGCCTTCCACAATTTGCTTGTCACGTTCGGTGGCCACTTCACCGCTGAGTAAAACCTGGCGGTTGTAGCTGGTGATGTTCACATGTGCTCTTTCGCCCAAAGCGTCGCGGATACGTGCAGAGCCGCGCAATTCAATGGTTTCATCTTCCAGTTGGGTGCCGGAAGTTCGTCTGTCGCTGGCTACCATGGCGGTGCCTGCAAAACCGGCCAGCATGACAGGAGCGCATGCACTCAAGCCAACGCTCAACAACATCACCAGGCCGGTGGCCTTCATGTATCTGGTATTCATTCGGTATTCTCCTGTTCACCTAATAACTGATTGTCCACGCCATCGCACAATCCGTGCAAGACCAGCAAATGAACTTCTTGAATGCGGGCTTTTCTGTCGTGCGGAACGCAAATATGCACATCGGTTTCGCGCAATAGCTGGCGGATTTTGCCGCCTTGTCCTGTCAACGCCACCACACTGAGCTCGCGCTCGTGCGCTGCATCAATCGCACGCAACAAATTGCTGGCTTGCCCGCTGGCAGACACCACCAGCAACACATCGCCAGGTTGGCCGAGGGCGCGTATTTGTTTGGCAAACACCTGATCCACGCCGTTGTCCTGTTGCACTGAGGTCAGCAGCACATTGTCAGCACTCAAAGCGATGGCGCCCAGCTCCGGACGCTCGCGCTCAAAGCCTGCGACGAAGGTGGCGGCAAACATCTGTGTGAGCGCCGCCGAACCGCCGTTGCCGCAGGCCAGCACTTTGCCGCCGCCGGTGACACTGACCATGATCAACTGCACCGCCTCGGCCATGGGTTTGCTTAAAATCTGCGCGGACTGGTATTTCAAATCCGCGCTGTCGATGAACAGCTGTTCAATGTGTTGCTCTAGCATGGCTTCATCATACCTTTGCAGACTGACATGTATGTGATGTTCGGGAAAGGCTTCAGGCATCGAACGCGACCTGTATCCATTGCAACTCTCCGGCTTGCACCACCACCACGTCAAACCGGCAAGCCGGCCAATGTCGCCATCCGCTCAAATACACCTTGGCGGCGAACACAATGCGCCGGCGTTTGACCGAACCAATGCTGGCCAGTGCGCCGCCGTGGCACGCGTTGCTGCGGCTGCGAACTTCGACAAAAACCACCGTGCCCTGCGGGTCGCGCACAATCAGGTCAATCTCGCCGCCGCCACGCCCCGGCGTGCGGTAATTGCGCACCAGCAATTGCAGTCCGCGGTTTTGTAAAAACTCCAAGGCCTGCGCTTCGGCTTCATCGCCTTGGCGCTTGCTGTTGCGCGGTCTGCCTGACACCAAATGAGCTTTGTTTTGAGAGGTTTGCATTGAGTTCCCGCTATGAAGCCGCCTTGTCTGCGTCTCAACTGGCCTGCGAAGGCCAGGAGCATCCGGGCGGATGTTTGTATGTATTGGCCACGCCCATAGGCAACTTGGCCGACATCAGTCTGCGCGCACTGCATGTGCTGCAACTCGCCGACACCCTGGCCTGCGAAGACACGCGGCACAGCCAGTCGCTGTTGCGCCAATACGGCGTGGACAAACCGAGCGGCAGCTGGCTGGCGGTGCATCAGCACAACGAGGCCAGTGCTGCCGAACAAGTGATTTTGCGGCTGCAACAAGGCCAGCGGGTGGTTTATTTAAGTGATGCAGGCACACCGGGCATCAGCGATCCGGGGGCGCGGCTGGCGGCTCTGGTACAGCTGGCGGGATTGAGGGTCATGCCCATACCCGGTGCCAGCAGCGTCACCACGTTAATGAGCGCCAGCGGTTGCACAGGGGATGACTGTTTTGTCTTCATCGGTTTCCTGCCCAGCAAAGCCATGGAGCGCCAGCACCGGGTGCAATTGATGGCGGCTGAGCCGCGCGCCCAAGTGTTTCTGGAAGCGCCACACCGCATCGAAGCTGTGGCCCGCGACTTACAGATCCTGGGCGACAGAACCTTGACCGTCGGGCGCGAACTCACCAAACAGTTTGAAGAGATTGCCAGCATGCCGGCTGCTGCGTTTAGCGCCTGGTTGAATGCGTCGGCGCAACGTGTCAAAGGCGAGTTTGCGCTGGTGTTGCATGCACTACCTCAGCAACTGGATCGCATGGCCGAAGCAGAACGCGTGCTGGATTTGCTGTTGGCAGAACTGCCGGTGAAAACCGCCGTGAAACTGGCAGCAGACATCAGCGGCGCACCGCGCAATGCTTTGTACGCATTGGCCTTGCAGAAAAAACCTGGCGCCAATAACAACTGACTTATTTGCTGTCACTGAATGCGCTTAGACAGCACCGAAAGTGCCCGTCGTTTTAAGTCACCAAATGTTGCGGTTTGTTGGCGACGAACGCTTCGATATTGTCGATCAACTGGTCAGCCAAAAACTGCATCGCCTGGATGGATGCCCAGGCCACATGTGGCGTCAATATGAAATTCGGTGTGCGTATGTCCAGCAAAGGATTGCCGTTGACCGGCGGCTCTTGGGTCAACACATCAAAGCCTGCACCGGCAATCACACCGGTTTCCAACGCGGTTTTCAGCGCTTGTTCATCAACCAGACCGCCACGCGACGTATTGATCAGCAAGGCGCTGCGCTTCATTTGTTGCAGTTGCGGCATGCCGATGAAATGGCGCGACTCGGGCGTGAGCGGGCAGTGCAAGCTGATGATGTCGGATTCGGCAAACACACGGGCCGGATCGACAAAATCCACGCCCGGGGCTTTAGGCGGCGCATGGTCGGCAAACAAGACCTTCATGCCCAGGGCGCGCGCAATTTGCGCCGTGGCCTGGCCGAGCACGCCTTCGCCGAATATCCCCAAGGTGCTGCCGTACAAGTCCTGTATCGGATGGTCAAAGAAACAGAATTGCTCTGCTTTTTGCCAGCGCCCGTTCAGCACATCGTCGCGGTAGGCGATGAGGTTGCGCCGCAAGGCGAATATCAGCGCAAACGCGTGTTCGGGCACGGTATGCACGGCGTAATTGCGGATATTGGCGACGGCCACACCGCGTTCACGGCAAGCATCAACGTCAATCACGTCATAGCCGGTGGCGGCCATGGCAATCAGTTTGAGGTTTGGTAACTGGCCCAGCGTATCGCGGCGAATCGGCACTTTGTTGCTGATGGCAACGGTCGCATGTTGCAAACGCTCGACCACTTGATCAGGTCGGGTTTGCACATGCTCTGTCCATTCGTGCGCGAACGACGGCGTGCGCAGCTCAGCCCTCAACGATTGCCTGTCCAGAAATACGATTTTTTGCATGCTCATCCTTGCTGATCACAGGGGCACCTAATCCCGATGGAGCGGTGTGCTGACGCCAGTAGTTACCTGCTGCTGCGCCACTGCCAGCTTGCAATGGCACACCGCAATCTAGCATAGCCATTTCGGCGCCGTTGATCGCAGCCATCAAATGCACTTCGTTCATGTCGCCCAAGTGGCCGATGCGAAACAACTTGCCAGCGACCTTGGACAATCCGTCACCCAAAGACAGGTTGTAACGGCGATAGGCACGGGCAATGACTTCGGAGCCTGCAATACCTGTGGGCAGCATGACTGCGGTGACTGTGTCTGAATGCCATTTGGCATAGATCACAAGTGACTGAACTATGCGAACAAGGTGTTGCGACGAATGAAAAATTGAGTCAGTTGTAGCGACTGGCCATGGCCTCCAAAGTGACAGGTTTGATGTTTTGCGCACGACCGGCGCAACCAAAGGCTTCGAAGCGTGCTTTGCAAATACCGCGTGCGGCTTTGCGTGCGGCAATCAATGCTTTGCGCGGATCGAATTCGCTTTTGTCTTGGGCAAACGCTTGGCGCATGGCACCGGTCATGGCTAAGCGGATGTCGGTATCTATGTTGACTTTGCGCACACCCGAGCGAATGCCGCGCTGAATTTCTTCCACTGGCACGCCATAGGTTTCTTTGATGTCGCCGCCGAACTCGCGGATGATGGCCAGCCATTCCTGCGGCACGCTGGAGGAACCATGCATCACCAGATGCGTGTTTGGCACTGACTTGTGGATGGCCACGATTTGTTCCATGGCCAGAATATCGCCCGTGGGTTTGCGGGTGAATTTGTACGCGCCGTGGCTGGTGCCAATGGCAATCGCCAAGGCATCAACGCCGGTGCGTTCTACAAAATCTTTGGCCTGCACCGGGTCGGTCAACAACATGTCGTGGGTGAGTTTGCCGACCGCGCCAATGCCGTCTTCTTCACCGGCTTCGCCGGTTTCCAATGAACCCAAGCAACCGAGTTCGCCTTCGACAGACACGCCGACCGAATGCGCCATCTCGCAGACGCGGCGGGTCACATCCACGTTGTAGTCGTAACTGGCTGGCGTTTTGCCGTCTTGCATCAGCGAGCCGTCCATCATCACGCTGGAAAAGCCCGAGCGAATCGATTGTTGGCACACCGCTGGCGACACGCCATGGTCTTGGTGCATCACAACGGGAATGTCCGGGTGTGTTTCGATAGCAGCCAACACCAGGTGGCGCAAATACGCTTCACCCGCATATTTGCGTGCACCGGCAGAGGCTTGCAATATCACCGGGCTGTGGGTTTCTTGTGCAGCCTCCATGATGGCTTGCACTTGTTCTAAGTTGTTGACGTTGAAAGCGGGCACGCCATAACCGTGTTCGGCGGCGTGGTCCAGTACCTGGCGCAATGAGACGAGGGCCATTTTGATATCTCCAAATAAAAATTTAAAAAAGAACAGGCCTCAGGCCTTTTTCTTGCGTTCCATCATGCGCCATACAAACGGCGTGAAGATGAGTTGCATCGCCAATTCCATCTTGCCGCCCGGCACCACCACGGTGTTGGCGCGCGACATGAACGAGTCAGGAATCATGTTGAGCAAATAAGGGAAGTCGATGCCTTTGGGATTGGCAAAACGAATCACCACAAAGCTTTCGTCCGGCGCCGGAATTTCACGCGCGATGAACGGATTGGAGGTATCCACGCAAGGCACGCGTTGGAAGTTCACATGGGTGTGAGCAAATTGCGGGCAGATGTAGTTCACGTAATCGGGCATGCGACGCAAAATGGTGTCGGTCACGGCTTCGGTGCTGTAACCGCGCTTGGATTTATCGCGCCAGAGTTTTTGAATCCACTCGAGGTTGATGACCGGCACCACGCCAATCAGCAAATCGGGGTGTTTGGCGATATTGGCTTCAGGTGTGACCACCCCGCCGTGCAAGCCTTCGTAAAACAACAAGTCTGTACCGCTGGGCACATCTTCCCAAGGCGTGAAGGTGCCCGGCTCTTGTTTGTAGGGTGCAGCCTCTTCGTGGTCATGCAAATACTTGCGGCGTTTGCCACTGCCGGTTTCGCCATAGCTGCGAAACAGGGTTTCGAGCTCGGAAAACAAATTGGTGGTCGGGCCGAAGTGGCTGAAATTTTTGTCGCCTTGTTTTTCGGCTTCGGCGGCTTTTTTGCGCATTTCTAAACGGTCGTAGCGGTGGAAACTGTCGCCTTCAATGATGGCGGCAGTGACTTTTTCACGGCGAAAAATATTTTCAAATGTGCGCGTGACCGAGGTGGTGCCCGCGCCTGAAGAACCGGTGATGGCGATGATGGGGTGTTTGACTGACATGGCTCAGGCCTCTAAGAATGGAATGAATTTCAGACGCGAAACAAACTACGCTCGGCAAACAACGGGTTGTCGTTTTCTGTTTCTTGCGGTTCGCTGTGGTAACGCTCGATGCGCTCGACTTCGTTTTTGGAACCGAACACCAAACCAATGCGTTGGTGCAAACCTTCGGGCTGTACCGACAACACGGGTTCGCGCCCGGTGCTGGCGCGACCACCGGCTTGCTCCATCACCATGCCGATGGGGTTGGCTTCGTACAGCAAGCGCAAGCGTCCGGCTTTGCTCGGGTCTTTGTTGTCGCGCGGGTACATGAACACACCGCCGCGCATCAGAATTCGGTGCGCCTCGGCCACCATGGAAGCGATCCAGCGCATATTGAAATCTTTGCCACGCGCTCCGGATTTGCCCGCCAGACATTCGTCCACATAACGTTTGATCGGCGCTTCCCAGAAGCGGCTGTTGGACGCATTGATGGCGAATTCCTGTGTGTCCACCGGCACTTGCAGTTTCGGATGCGTCAACATGAACTCGCCCAAGTTCGGGTCGAGTGTGAAGCCAGCCGCACCATTGCCCACCGTCAGCACCAACATGGTGGTCGGGCCGTACAAGGCGTAACCGGCAGCCACTTGCTGTGCACCGGGTTGCAGAAAATCTTTTTCGGTCACATTGCGGCCACTGTCAATGACTTCTTGCGGCGCACGCAGCACAGAAAAAATACTGCCAACCGACACGTTCACATCGATGTTGGAGGAGCCGTCCAGCGGGTCGAACACCAACATGTATTTGCCGCGCGGAAACTGCGTCTGAATCTGGTAGGGGCCGTCCATTTCTTCGGAAGCCATGCCGGCCAGGTGACCGGCCCATTCATTCATGCGTATGAACAAATCATTGCTCAATACATCGAGTTTTTTCTGGGTTTCTCCTTGCACGTTGATGGATTTGCCGCCGTCAGCCGCCTGGTCGCCGTACATGCCGCCCAGCTCGCCCATGGCAACCGCGCGGGCAATCGCTTTGCAAGCCAGCGCCACATCCAAAATCAGCGCATTGAAGTCACCACTTGAACCGGGAAAGCGGCGGCGCTCTTCGATCAGGTATTGAGTCAGTGTGGTGCGGTGTCGTAAGGGCATGGTGTTCTCTCTTTAAACAGCTTGGTGCCAGCTGCGTAATTGTTCAATAGTTGCGCCCGATAAGTCAGGCAACACTTTCAATGCGCCAGTGAAATCGTGGTGGGCGGTGAAGCTATTGGGTGTGATGATGACTGGCAGACCCGCACTTTTGGCCGCGTTCAAACCGTTGGCTGAATCTTCAAACGCCAAACAGTCTGCGCCACACAAACCCAGACGCGATAAGGTTTGTGTGTAAACCTGTGGATGCGGTTTTTTCTTGGGCGCGGTGGACGCGTCTTCGATGACCACAAACAATTCTTTCCAGTCCGGGCCAATGGCATTGCGCAGCAAGACCGCGATGTTCACCGGCGAGGTGGTGGTGGCAATTGCCAAACGCAAACCGGCTTGGTGTGCGTTGTGAATCAAGTCGAGTACCCCGGGGCGCAATTGCACCGCGCCGGATTGCACTGCATGTTCATACGCCGCAGTTTTCATGGCGTGCAAACGGTCAATCGTGTCTTTCAAACCACCGCCGTCTATGTCTTTGACATCCGGATGCACCTGCTTCCAGTGATGCAGCATGCGCTCTTTGCCACCTGAAATTTCCAACAGCTTGGTGTACTGGGCCACGTCCCAATGCCAGTCCAAACCTTCTTCAGAGAACGCTTGGTTAAACGCTGCGAGGTGCGCCATCTCTGTGTCTGCCAAGGTGCCATCCACATCAAATACCAATGCCTTGAGCGCGCCCATAGTTACCCCTTTGCTTGTTGAAACACCCGACTCGCCAGAATATCCTGGGCATTCAAGGTGCTCAGGTCATCGGCGGTCAGTTCTTTGTGAGGATCGGCGAACAGGCGACTGGCCTGACGCAAACGGGCGCGCTCAAGTGCATTGCGCACGCTTCGGGCGTTGGCGAAATGCGGTTGTTGTTTACGCAAATGCAGGTATTGCGCGAACGCTTGCTGCGCCGGCTCATCCATTTTGTAGTTTTGCTCTGTCAGCATGTGTTGGGCAATTTGCGCGAGTTCGTCTTCCTTGTAGTCCGGAAAATCGATGTGGTGTGCAATGCGTGAATTCATGCCCGGGTTGGACATGAAGAACGTGTCCATGCGGTCTTTGTATCCCGCCAAAATCACCACCAAATCATCGCGTTGGTTTTCCATCACCTGCAACAGAATTTCAATCGCTTCTTGTCCATAGTCGCGTTCATTTTCAGGCCGGTACAAGTAGTAAGCCTCGTCAATGAACAACACGCCGCCCATGGCTTTTTTCAGCACTTCTTTGGTTTTCGGCGCGGTGTGGCCTATGTACTGACCCACCAAGTCGTCGCGCGTGACCGCCACCAAATGGCCGCTGCGCACATAACCCAACTCATGAAGAATTTGCGCCATGCGCATGGCCACGGTGGTTTTGCCGGTGCCGGGGTTGCCGGTGAAGCACATGTGCAATGAAGGCGATTGCGCGGCCAAGCCGAGGTTTAAACGCAAACGGTCAATCACCAACAAAGCAGATATATCGCGGATACGCGACTTGACTGGCTTTAAGCCAACCAAATCACGGTCCAGTGCGTCCATGACTTGCTGCACCTGGGTTTGCGCCATGACCTGCGCCACCGTGCGTGCACCCGTGTCTTGCACAGCGGTGTTATTCACTGTTTGGGCTTGGGGTGCAGCGACGCTGGTGACGCCGGGCAGGTTGTAGGCAGGTGCGTTCATGGCAGGCGTTCGTCTTATTTACCGTAACGGCTGTTCTCGGGTTTGTCCATCGCGTAACCGTGCGTGGTGTAACGCATGCTGCGGCCTTGCACCTCTTGGCGCTCCAGGCGGTAGCCGGTTTCATTGGGCGGACGGTGCACGATGAAACTCATGGCCACGGATTCGATGCCACGGGTGGAATCGAATGCCATCAAACGGATGTAATGGTTGGGGAAACTCTTGCGGCAGTTATTCACCTCCATCAACACGCCTGCGGGGTCATGCAAGTCGAACATGGGCATGCCATACATGTCCCAGTAGGTGTTGCGCGGGTGCACGTCATCGGTGTATTCCACGCTCCACGCATAGCCTTTGTTCAAGCCATACTGGATTTGCATGCTGATTTCAGCGTCTGTCAGGTCAGGCAAAAAGCTGAACTGGCCTTGTGTAACTTTTCCGGTGGGGTTGCTCAACATAATGTGTTCTCCTCAGTATCAAGCGACGGTAGGTGTGACGGCATAGTCACTGCTGTCGGTGGATTGGTAATTGAAGCTGATGTCGCCCCAGGTGTCGAGCGCGGCTTGCAACGGTGAGCAGTCTTTCGCTGCGTTCTTCAAAATGGTTGGGCCTTCTTGCAAAATATTTTTGCCTTCGTTACGCGCTTTGACCATGGCTTCAAGTGCCACGCGGTTGGCCACAGCACCGGCTTGAATGCCTTGCGGGTGACCAATGGTGCCGCCGCCGAATTGCAGAATCACGTCGTCGCCGAACAAGTCGATGAGTTGGTGCATTTGACCGGCGTGGATACCACCTGAAGCCACTGGCATGACTTTCTTGGTGTCTGCCCAGTCCTGGTCAAAGAACAAACCGCGCGGCAAATCTTGCTTAGTGTGGCTGTCGCGGCAGACGTTGTAATAGCCTTGCACAGTCATCGGGTCGCCTTCGAGTTTGCCCACTGCGGTGCCGGTGTGCAAATGGTCCACGCCCGCCAGACGCAGCCACTTGGCAATCACGCGGAAGCTGACACCGTGGTTTTTCTGACGTGTGTAGGTGCCGTGACCGGCGCGGTGCATGTGCACGATCATGTCGTTTTTGCGGGCCCAGTTGGCCATGGATTGAATCGCAGACCAGCCGATCACCAAGTCCAGCATGATGACCACTGAACCGAGTTCTTTAGCGAATTCAGCGCGCTCGTAAATGTCTTCCATGGTTGCGCCGGTCACGTTCAGGTATGAGCCCTTGACTTCACCAGTGACGGCTTGCGCCTTGTTCACGCCGTCCATCACATACAAGAAACGGTCACGCCAGTGCATGAACGGTTGTGAGTTGATGTTCTCGTCGTCCTTCATGAAGTCCAAACCGCCTTTGAGGCCTTCGTAAATCACGCGGCCATAGTTGCGGCCAGACAAACCGAGCTTAGGCTTGGTGGTGGCACCCAACAGCGGGCGTCCGAACTTGTCCAAGCGCTCGCGCTCGACGATCAAACCAGTGGGTGGGCCTTTGAACGTTTTGACATAAGCCACGGGAATGCGGATGTCTTCCAACCGCGCGGCTTTCAAGGGCTTGAACGAGAACACGTTACCGATGAGTGACGCGGTCATATTGGAGATGGAGCCTTCTTCAAACAGAATCAGGTCATAGGCCACCCACGCAAAGTATTCGCCGGGACGACCGGGCACGGCTTCTACCTTGTAGGCTTTGGCGCGGTAGCTGTCGCAAGCGGTCAGGCGGTCGGTCCATACCACCGTCCAAGTAGCGGTGGAGGATTCACCGGCCACAGCAGCAGCGGCTTCTTCCGGGTCCACGCCCTCTTGCGGCGTGATGCGGAACAAACAAATGGTGTCTGTGTCCACGGGCGTGTAGTCGGGCATCCAATAGCCCATTTGCTTGTATTTCAAAACGCCAGCGCTGTAGCGCTTTTTGGCGTCGGTGATTTGGGTGCTTGCGGTCATCAAAAAACTCCACGGTGTTGAAGGGATGAAAGGACTGTAAAAATTCCTGCACAATAAGTAAATTCATTAATTTTTGAAATTGAATTAAGGAAAACTTAATTGAAGAACGCCACTTTCCGCCAACTCCGGTTTTTCAACGCAGTCGCCAGACACCTGAGTTTTGCCAAAGCCGCCGAGCTTATGCATGTATCTGCACCTGCGGTCACCATGCAAATCAAGGAGTTAGAAGCGGAAGTGGGGATGCCGCTGTTTGAACGACAAGGCCGCAAAGTCAGTTTGACCACCACCGGCGAGTACATGCTGGTCTATAGCCGCAAAATGCTGGCTTTGCTTAAAGACGCCGAGGATGCGGCGGCCAGACTGCAACGCATTGAAACCGGTAAGCTGACCATTGGCATGGTGGGTACCGCCACGTATTTCATTCCTGCGCTGTTGAATAAATTTTTAACAGAACACGAAGGCATTGATCTCAAACTGCTGGTGGGCAACCGCAGCGAGTTGGTGCAATGGCTGCAAAACAGCGAGGTGGACATTGCCATCATGGGCAAAGCGCCGGATGAACTGCCCACTCGCGCAGAGCCGTTCGCGGCCAACCCGCTGGTGTTTGTGGCTTCACCTGATCACCCGCTGGCCGGTGAAACCGGACTTCGCGCCGAAGACTTGCGCCAGCAGTTATTTATCGTGCGCGAACCGGGTTCGGGAACGCGCAGCGCAATGGAAAGTTTTTTTACGCAAGCCCGAATGCAGCCACGCTACAGCATGGAGTTGCAATCGAATGACGCGATCAAGCAAGCTGTGATGGCCAATTTGGGGCTGGGATTTTTATCACTGCACACCATTGCATTGGAGTTGCAAACGAAAAAGCTGTGTGTGTTGCAGGTTAACGGTGCCCCACTGGTGCGTGCCTGGAATGTGGTGCACCCCTTATCTAAATTGTTATCACCTGCGGCAGAGGCATTTCGCTATTTTGTTTTGGAGCATGCCGAGACGGATTTGGCGGCCAGGTTTGGGGAGCTGAGGCAAGCGGGGGTTTGATCCTGAATAAAGCCTTAGTTAGGCGATATTGGTGCGCTGGCGGGGATAATATAAATGAATATTTTATTGGAGGAATTTTGTTTTCTTTTATAAATATTTTAAAAGTACCGCCATAAATACCGCCAAATCATTTCGAACTGAATGTCACTGCAATTTCAGTTACTGCTTTGCCTCCA
>CAISPG010000078.1 GCA_903887325.1 uncultured Burkholderiales bacterium
ACATTGGCTTCGCCCACCACTTTCAAAATATCCGGTGCATGACCGCCGCCCGCACCTTCGGTGTGGAAAGTGTGAATGGTGCGGCCCTTGAATGCAGCGATGGTGTCTTCCACAAAACCGGATTCATTCAAGGTGTCGGTGTGGATCGCGACTTGCGTGTCTGTGTCTTCGGCCACGTTCAAACAGTTGTCAATCGCAGCAGGTGTGGTGCCCCAGTCTTCGTGCAATTTCAGGCCGATAGCGCCTGCGTTGATTTGCTCGTGCAAAGCGTTCGGCAGCGATGCATTGCCTTTGCCCAGAAAACCCAGGTTCATGGGGAATGCATCAGCAGCTTGCAGCATGCGCTCCAGATTCCAAGGCCCGGGCGTGCAAGTGGTGGCGAACGTGCCTGTGGCAGGCCCTGTGCCACCGCCTAGCATGGTGGTCACACCACTGGCCAAGGCTTCTTCAATTTGCTGGGGCGCGATAAAGTGGATATGTGTATCAATCGCACCGGCAGTGACGATCATGCCTTCGCAGGAAATGATTTCAGTGCCGGGACCGATGACGATGTCTACGCCGGGTTGGGTGTCGGGATTGCCTGCTTTACCGATGGCGGCAATGCGTGAATTTTTGATACCGATATCGGCTTTGACTATGCCCCAGTGGTCGATGATGAGCGCGTTGGTCAGCACCGCGTCCATGGCACCACCGGCTTGTGCGCCGGTGCCAAGCGGGCCGTTGCGGGTGCGTTGCGACTGGGCCATACCGTCACGTATGGTTTTGCCGCCGCCGAATTTCACTTCCTCGCCATAGCCGCCTGAGCGCAAGGTGTAATCATCTTCAACTTGAATGATCAAATCTGTGTCTGCCAGTCGCACACGGTCGCCGACTGTCGGGCCGTACATTTCCGCATAAGCGCGTTTTTCTATTTGTGCCATCACTTGGCCCCTTTCAATGCGCCTTGTACATCGCCGCGAAATCCGTAAATCTGCCGGTCACCAGCGTAGTCCACCAATTCAACCGTGCGCTCCTGCCCGGGTTCGAACCTGACAGCCGTGCCGGAGGCGATATTCAAGCGCATACCGGTGGCCTGTTCGCGATCGAAATGCAAACCGTGGTTGGTTTCGGCAAAGTGGTAGTGCGATCCCACTTGTATAGGCCGGTCACCGGCGTTTTTCACCAGCAGCGTGCAAGTGCGTCTGTTTGTGTTCAAGGCATGCTGACCCGCATCAATGAACATTTCGCCAGGAATCATGCGGCTCATTTGCGGGTTTCCCACCAGATACCGGCAAGCACAAAGGCGAGCAGGCAAAGACCTATCAATTCAGCACCGTGAGAGTGCGGTGAAGCCTCGCCGTGGCCCGGGTGCGCCATGGCTTGGGTGCAGATCAACAAGCTGATAAAAAAGAGTTGTTTCAACATGATGGTGTCCTTAAAGTGCAAATCACTAAACAATGGGTTGATGGACCGTGACCAGCTTGGTGCCGTCGGGGAAGGTGGCTTCGACTTGTATGTCGGGAATCATCTCTGCGATACCGTCCATCACATCAGCGCGCGTGAGTATGTTGCGGCCTTCGCTCATCAACTGTGCCACGGTCTTGCCGTCGCGCGCGCCTTCCATGACGGCGGCGCTGATGAAAGCGACGGCTTCAGGGTAATTGAGTTTCAAGCCTCTGGCCTTGCGGCGTTCGGCCAGCAACGCTGCGGTGAAGATCAGCAGCTTGTCTTTTTCGCGGGGGGTGAGTTCCATAAGGTGATGCGCCAGTCAAATGAGATCAGTAATTATTGACGCAATTTTTGAACCAGGCTCAGCTTGAATTTTTCGCTGTTTTATGCACCTGTTGCGTGCAAATTACACTTCTCTGCTTGAATATGGTGCAAAAAAATCAAAATACGTATTAAATATTTAATATTTTATAATTAAAAATTGGAAAAATCCTAGGGTAAGTTCGGATTACGCATTGAATGCACGGTAATACGATGAAGCTTCACCTATTTCGAAAAATCGTCAAAAAGGCCGATTTTTTGGAGGAGCAAAAAAGCCCCATACGCGCTTGCCGCGCTATGGGGCTTTTTGCGTTTTGAGCGTCCATTTCCTTTGTGAATCACAGTTTAAGGAGTCAACATGAGTATGTCATCACGTCGTCGGTTTATACAAAAAGGCAGTACCTTGGTTGCTGCCGCAGCGCTTCCTGGCGCCGCACTCTGGCCCGGTTTGAGCCTGGCTGCTGAAGAGGTCAAGTTGGGCTTGCTGCACTCCATGTCGGGCACGATCGCTTTGGCAGAAGCGGCTATCGTTGACGCGGAAAAAATGGCCATCGATGAAATCAATGCCGCTGGCGGCGTTCTGGGCAAAAAAATCGTGCCGGTTCTGGAAGATGGCGCAAGTGATTGGCCTACTTTTGCAGAAAAAGCCAAAAAATTGCTGCAGCAGGACAAGGTGCCAGCCGTTATCGGTTGCTACACATCAGCATCGCGCAAAGCCGTGTTGCCTGTGTTCAAGGCCAACAAGGGACTGCTGTACTACCCGACTTATTACGAAGGCCAGGAGGAAGATCCTCAGGTCATCTATACCTCACAGGAAGCCACGCAGTCAGTGGTCGCAGCCATGGAGTGGATGGCAAAACAGCAGGGTAAAACTTTCTTCTTTGTCGGGTCGGATTACATTTACCCGCGCACCTGCAACAAGATTGCCAAAGCAACTGCTACCCGCCTGGGTTCAAGTGTTGTCGGCGAAGAATATGCGCCGCTGGGTCATACAGAGTTCTCGTCCATCATCAACAAAATCAAGGCAGCCAAACCTGACTGGATTTATTCAACAGTGGTCGGTGGATCCAACGTTGCGTTCTACAAGCAATTGAAGGCGGCAGGCCTCGACGGAGCCAAGCAAAAGTTGTTGTCAACCGTGGTTTCAGAAAACGAAATCGACGGCATCGGCAAAGACAATGCGATTGGTTATTACGCCTGTATGGGTTATTTCCAAAGCATCAAGTCACCGGAAAACGAAAAATTTGTGGCCGCCATCAAAGCCAAGTACGGTAAGGACCGGGTGGTCGGCGATCCTATGGAATGCGGCTACAACGCAGTGTATTTGTGGAAACTGGCTGTAGAAAAAGCCAAGTCATTCGATGTGGCCAAGGTGATTGCTGCTTCATCTGAAGTTGAATTCAAGGCACCTGAAGGGCTGGTGAGAATTCACAAAACCAACCATCACGTCTGGAAGAAAGTACGCATCGGACGGGCACGCGCAGACGGTCAGTTCGACATTGTTCATGAAAGTCAATTGACTGAACCGAACCCGTTCCCCAAGCTGTAATTTCTTTAAAGTGAAGTATTCGGACGGCCTGCCGGGTAACCGGCGGGCTGCCGAGGAGAGTTTCTGTGAGCCTTGAAATATTCTGGATGCAAATTTTCAGCGGCGTCAGTTACACAGCAATATTGCTGCTGATGTCTTTGGGACTTGCCATTGTTTTTGGTTTGATGGGTGTCATCAACATGGCACACGGGGAGTTAATGGCCCTGGGAGCCTACGTCACCTTCATGGTGGCGAATGTGTTTTTAAAAATATTTCCTGATTCCATAGACATCTATATTCTTTTTGCCATACCGGCGGCTTTTCTGGTGACATTTTTTTTCGGTATGTTCTTAGAGTGGGCTGTCGTGCGCTGGTTTTATAACCGTCCGCTGGATACCTTGCTGGCTACCTGGGGTTTAAGTTTGATCCTGCAGCAAACTTATCGCACTGTATTCGGCCCTCAGGAAGTCACTATCCCGCTGGCGTCGTGGCTCGATGGTGCTATTGAGCCATTTACCGGTGTGCAACTTCCTTTGAATCGCATATTCATCATTGTGCTGACGTTGCTGGTTGCTATCGGTGTGTATTTGCTTTTTTTCAAAACTCGCATGGGTTTGCAGGTTCGAGCCATCACACAAAACCGTGCAATTTCTGAAACAGTAGGCATCAATACCCGCAAGGTCGACATGTATACCTTTGCCCTTGGCAGTGGTCTGGCAGGAATTGCGGGCAGTGTCTTCACCATGATCGGATCAACCAATCCGGGTACCGGTCAACTCTATATCGTCGACACCTTCATTGTGGTTGTCTTCGGCGGTGTGGCCAGCATCATGGGTACTGCGCTGTCAAGTTTCATCATTGCACAACTACAAACTACGTTTGAATTCATGACCACCAGTTCGTATGCCAAAGTCTTGTTGATGCTGATTGTGGTGATTATTCTGTACTTCCGTCCTAATGGTTTGTTTTCTCCTAAAGTGAGGAGCTGATATGCCAAAAGATTTTTTGCGTAAAAGCTGGTGGGTAAATTTCGCCATCATCTTTTGCTTTTTATTGCTGCTGCCAGTGATTTCACCGTCTTTCAGAGTTCCGTTATACGGAAAGTACCTTTCCTTTGCATTCGTCGCTCTGGGCATTGTTCTCAGTTGGGGGTATTGCGGCATTCTGAGTCTGGGGCAAGGCATCTTTTTCGGAATCGGGGCGTATTCACTGGCAATGTTCCTCAAGCTTGAAGCCTCCAGCCCGGAGTTACCGGATTTCATGGTGTGGAGCAGCGTTGAGCAATTACCGTTGGCTTGGGAGCCTTTTCACAGTCTTGCGTTCACCTTGATCTGCATACTGGTTCTGCCGGTGCTGCTTGCATTTCCGTTCACTTACATGATTTTCAAAAAACGGGTCAGTGGCGTTTATTTCTCAATTCTTACCCTGGCGCTTTCATTGACTTTGACGGTATTGATCATCGGTAGTCAGGGCGGCACAGGTGGTGCCAATGGCATCACAGACTTCAGTACTTTGCAGGGATGGGATGTGGCATCGGACGAAGCGCGTATTCGCATGTATTTTCTGATGCTGGGCTTGCTGGCGGTGTGTGCTGTGATTGTCCAATACCTGGTGTCTTCCCGGTACGGCAAAGTGTTGATTGCCATCAGGGACAGGGAAGACCGGGTGAGATTTTCAGGTTATGACACCGCCTGGATCAAGGCGGCCACTTTGTCTGTGTCTTGTGTGCTTGCTTCTATCGGCGGCGCCATGTTTGTGTTGTTCACAGGCTTGATTACTCCTCAATTGGTTGGTGCGGTGGCATCAGTTGAAATGATTGTTTATGCAGCATTTGGCGGCAGAACTTCAGTGCTTGGTGCGGTATTTGCAGCCTTTGCTGTCGGTTGGCTCAAATCCGCTTTGTCAGAAGAATTTCCACAAGGTTGGTTATTTTTTCTGGGAGGACTGTTCTTGCTTGTCACTGCGGTTTTGCCGCAGGGACTGGCAGGTTTGACCGGGCTATTTGAAAGAAAGCCGGCAAATGAAAGTGATGCCAAATGAGTAAGCAAGCTCTTTTGGAGATCAACGATTTGCTGGTTGCCTTCGGCGGTTTTATCGCCATCGATCATGTCAGTTTGAGTGTGCTTCATGGTGAAATCCGTTGCATCATCGGTCCTAACGGCGCAGGTAAAACCACATTACTCGATGCCATATGCGGCAAAACGCAGGCAAGTCAGGGAAGCATATTTTTTGCTGGTATCAGGATTGACAACGAAAGTGAATTCAAAAGAACGCGACTGGGAATGGGTCGAAAGTTTCAAACGCCTTCGGTCTACGATGATTTGACGGTTTATCAAAATATTCAAATTTCAGTGCCCAAAGGCCAAAGCATGCTCTCGGCCATATTCAACCAAGACTATCAGTTTGATGACGAAATCCAGGCGGTCGCTGTTACAACCAATCTTGAGAATTTGCTCACTACACAGGCCGGGACGCTAAGCCACGGGCAGAAGCAGTGGTTGGAAATTGCCATGCTGCTGGTGCAGCATCCTAAATTGCTGTTACTTGATGAGCCTGTGGCCGGCATGAGTTTGAAGGAGCGAGATCAGACTGTCGATCTCATTCAAAGAATTTCAGCCACTCAAGCTATTGTGGTGATTGAGCACGACATGGACTTTGTCAAAAAACTATCCGGCAATGTCACTGTATTGCATCAGGGCGCCATTTTGTGTGAAGGTTCCATAGAACAGGTTCAGATTGATCCGCGCGTGCGGGAAGTCTATTTAGGCGATTAGAAGATGACTCTGCTCAAGACCACAGACTTAATGGCAGGCTATGGACAAAGTATTGTGCTGCACGGTGTTTCCTTTGAAATGAAGGCACACGAGGCAGTGGCTGTTGTTGGAAAAAACGGCATGTCCAAGTCAACTTTTTTTAAAACTTTGGTAGGTTTACTTCCGGCGCACTCCGGGCGTATCGAGTTCATGGGACAGGACATCACACAAATGCCCGTTTTTGAACGTGCCCGAATGGGTTTGGGCTATGTGCCTCAAGGACGTTTGTTATTTGCGCAATTGACCGTTGAAGAAAACCTGATGACGGCGCTGCAAACCGGTCGTTTGAAAAAAATTCCTGACCTGGTGTATGAATTATTTCCTGTGTTGTCGGAGATGAAAAATCGAAAAGCGGGGAATCTGTCCGGCGGTCAACAGCAGATGGTTGCAATCGGGCGGGCTTTGACAGCGGGGCCGGTTTTATTGATTCTTGATGAGCCTACCGAAGGCATACAACCTTCCATCATCAAGGAAATTGCTGCAGCACTTGTCAAGTTGCAACAAGCAACTGATTGCACCGTGCTTTTGTCTGAGCAGGTGCTGAGTTTTGCAACCAGCGTTGCTGACCGGTTAGTGGTTTTGGAGCGGGGCGCAGTGGTTCATAGCTGCGGCAAGGGGGCGGAAGACGTGGATGCCGTCAAGGCATTTTTGACAATTTAACAATTCACAGGAGAACTCATATGAGACACGGAGATATTTCTAGCAGCAAAGATTGCGTGGGCGTTGCAGTTGTTAACTACAAAATGCCGCGTTTGCATACCAAGGCTGAAGTTCTGGAAAATGCGCGAAAAATCGGCGACATGTTGGTTGGAATGAAACAAGGTTTACCAGGCATGGACTTGGTTATTTTTCCTGAATACTCAACCCACGGCATCATGTATGACTCCAAGGAAATGTACGAAACAGCCGCTACTATCCCTGGCGAAGAGACTGAAATTTTTGCAGCAGCTTGCCGTAAAGCCAAAGTCTGGGGTGTTTTTTCATTGACAGGTGAACGTCATGAAGAGCATCCGAAAAAAGCACCTTACAACACCTTGATCTTGATGAACGACAAAGGTGAGATTGTGCAGAAATACCGCAAGATCATGCCTTGGGTACCTATTGAAGGTTGGTACCCCGGTAATTGCACTTATGTGTCAGACGGCCCCAAAGGAATGAAAATCAGTCTGATTATTTGTGACGACGGCAATTACCCCGAAATATGGCGTGATTGTGCGATGCGGGGCGCTGAATTGATTGTGCGCTGCCAAGGCTATATGTACCCGGCTAAGGATCAGCAGGTGCTTGTTGCGAAGGCCATGGCCTGGATGAACAACTGCTATGTCGCCGTTGCCAATGCCTCCGGATTTGACGGCGTTTATTCGTATTTCGGTCACTCGGCTATTGTTGGATTTGACGGTCGCACGCTCGGAGAGTGCGGCGAAGAGGATATGGGCATTCAGTATGCTGAACTGTCTGTCGGGCTGATCCGTGACGCCAGACGCACCATGCAATCGCAAAACCATTTGTACAAATTGCTGCACCGCGGCTACACCGGGAAAATCAATTCCGGCGAAGATGCCAACGGGGTAGCCGATTGTCCTTTTGAGTTTTATTCCAAATGGGTTAACGATCCAGAGGGCGCACGCAAAATGGTTGAATCCTTCACTCGCTCTACGCCGGGAACAGACGAAGCGCCGATTGAAGGTATTCCAAATCAATCAACCAAGCATCGCTGATAACTTGTCCAGCAAGCGCCCTGTGACTTCAGTGGTTTCAGGGTGCTGCTTGGGGTTTTGTTAACAATACAAACAGGTATTTCATTCTTGACTATTTCATACCACCACTTGGGTGAAGAAGAACTGGTGTTTCGTCAGGCATTCAGTCACTGCTTACCTCTGCTGATTAAAGGCCCCACCGGTTGCGGCAAAACACGTTTTGTGGAATACATGGCGCAGCAATTAAAGCTGCCAATGTGGACAGTGGCCTGCAATGAAGATACCAGCGCAAGCGATCTGGTCGGCAGGTACATTCTTAAGGGAAATGAAACACCTTGGATCGACGGGCCTTTGACCCAAGCGGTCAGACAAGGTGGTATTTGTTATCTGGATGAAGTGATAGAAGCCAGGCAGGAAGCACTGGTTGTTTTGAATTCGCTGGCTGATCATCGCCGTCAGCTCTTTATTGACAAAACTGGCGAAGTGCTTCAAGCCCCGCCTGATTTCATGCTTGTTGTTTCGTACAACCCCGGATACCAGAGCGTGATGCGTGATTTGAAAGAGTCCATCAAGCAGCGCTTCATCGCCGTACGCTTTGACTATCCTGCAGTCGAACTGGAGCAGCGCATTATTGCTACCGAATCCGGTTGTCAGCCTGGACTGGCGAGAGCGTTGGCCAACTTCGGGGCAAGCTCACGAAAATTAGCCGGCACCGGTTTGTTTGAAGGTGTGTCAACCCGCATGCTGATACACGGCGCTAAATTGATGACGACCGAAAAAGCTCAGCAAAATTTGCTGGAAGCTGCTTTGATAGATCCGGTCACGGACGAGCCAACCATCCGTGCCACTTTGCTGGCTTTGTTGCCACTGGTCCTGGCCGCTGTTCAGAACTGAGTCAATGCACATGGCAACAGTGCTTGCAGACAAATGGCTGGAAGCAGTGTTGCGGGGCTTGCAACAACCGGCACAGCAAAAACCGCTGGTTGCACTGGAACGGCACAATAAACAGCAACGACTCGCAATTACCCCTTTTGGGTTGTCGTTACCGCGCAGTTTGTCTGAGCAACTGGCCAATGTTTTGCAAGGCGGGTATCAACCTGTAGATTTGTTATGTATGGCAGCGCATGCCAAGGCCCATTTATTGCACTCCGCTTTTTTTCAGCCGGTGGGTAAATTCAAGCAACTATCGCTGGCCCTGATTTCACTGCTTGAAGATGAGCGGGTTGAGCGTTTAATTGCTGACGACATAGAGGGCATTGACGCTGTTTTTGCTTCAAGACTGGATATCACGCAGGCGTTGGAAATCGGTGGTGTAGAAACTCAGCTGGCGAAAATGTCGGTCTGTCTCAACCGCAGAAGCAATGTTTATGACGATTATTGGTGCGGCAAGGCGTTGGCCATGTTTGAGCAGGCATTGATCAGCGGCCAAGGCTTTGCTGCCCTGCGTGAAGCCGGCTCCATTCTGGCCAATGATCTCGGGCAAATGCGGTACCGGTTTGACCATACCCGGTATGCCGTCTGGCCAGCCTACCGTGATGACAATTCAATTTTGTGGACTGATGCATCTGCTGAACAAAAAATCCGGGAATCTGTTACACACTCCAGCAGCAAACCTCCTCCGCTTGAGGAGTTGCCCGTCGTCAAAGAACCTTTTATTTTTTACTATGACGAATGGGATGGTGAAAACTCAGCGATGAAAGAAGCTTTCGTCACTGTGAATCACACGGGCTTGACGCCTGGTCATGGGACAAAAGGTATCCCATTGCGGGCAGCGCATGCTACTTCGTTTAAATCTCGCAGAAAACGCGCCATTCGCGGTGAGTTCAAAGCTGCTACTGACTTCAGTGAACAACTTTGGCTTGATAAGGCCATAGAGCGTAGTGTCGATCTGCGCTGTCTCATATCTCCGGATGAAAATATCTATCAGCTATGGCAACGCCAGCAACTGAGCACAGGAGTGATGCTCTTGATTGATGCATCTGAATCTGCCAATGACCGGATACCCGGAACCTACACCAGTATTTTGGATATTGAGAAAAAATCGATTGCATACCTGGCCGATTTTTTTCAATCCGCACAAATTCCTTTTGCAATTTCAAGCTTTCATTCCAATACCCGTGCTGATGTCAATATATGCCTGCACAAGGATTTTGTATCTGCCTGGTCAACGGCTGAACGCAAGGCTATAAAGGGTTTACAGGCAGGTTTTTCTACCAGACTTGGTGCCGCTTTGCGGCACATGGGTACTTTGTGCAGCAAGCGCCTGCAACAACCCATGGTTCTGGTATTGACTGATGGCATTCCCAGTGACGTTGACGTGGAAAACGATAATTATTTGTTGCTGGATGCTCAATATGCAGTGGCTCAACTCAAGGACGAAGGCGTTGCCATTAATTGTTTGAAAATAGGGTCTATGCAAGGCCAGGTCTGTCAACAGATCTTCGGTATCCCGCATACTGTGGTTTGTGAAGCAGACAATATTGAATTGGCTATTCGCAGTGTTTTGAAAAAAATTAGAAAGAGCTTTTCATGAAGACCCTTATTCCTGTTGGCGTACTTTTTTCGCAAACAGGCGCTACCGCTGTGATTGAGAAGACGCAATTGCATGCCACCACGCTCGCTATCCATGCCGCGAATCTTCAACTGGCCGCACACGGACTGGAAATTCAGCCTTTTTACATGGATCCGCAGTCTGACCCGTTTCTTTTTTCCAGCATGAGTGAACAATTGATCACAGAGCATGCGGTGAATGTGATCTTCGGTTGTTACACCTCCATAAGTCGTAAGTCGGTGGTGCCGGTTATTGAAAAGTACAACAAGCTTCTTTTCTACCCGACCTTGTACGAAGGATTCGAATTTTCTCCGAACGTGATTTATACAGGTGCTTGCCCGAATCAAAACATCATCATCCTTGCTGAATTCATGTTTTCCATGTTTGGTAAAAATGTGTATCTCATCGGGTCGGATTACGTTTATCCCTATGAATCCAACCGCATCATGAAAGACATGGTCAACGGGTTCGGCGGGCAGATCATGGGTGAGCACTACCTCAGCCTTGATGCCGCCCATGCGGCCTTCAGGCCTTTATTTGCAGATATAGCCGCGTGTAAACCGGATTTTATATTTTCAACCGTGGTGGGCGCATCAACATCCGCTCTGTATGAAACCTACGCGCAAGCCGGTTTTCAACCGCATACATTGCCTATCGCCAGCCTCACTACATCCGAGGCTGAGTTGGCGATCATGAATCCTGCTGCACGTGCTGACCACTACACAGCCGCTCCTTTTTTTGCGTCTCTATTAAAGAATTCAACCTTACCTGACTGGCAACACTTGGCAGATTTGACAAAAGAAGTACCGGTTAATCAGTGCTGGGAGTCTGCCTATTTTCAGGTTATGCTGTTTGCTAAGGCGCTTATAGAAGCTGACAATGTCAATACTGACTCTCTGCTCAAGGTACTGCGCGGCATGGAAATAGATGCACCTCAGGGACGCATTCGCATTGACCCGGATAACAACCATTGCTGGGTGTATTCGCGCATTGGTCGTTCTTGTGCGAATGGTGATTTTGAAATTGTGAAGGAATCGAAGAGGACAGTGCGGCCTGATCCGTACCTGATGTCCTATGCCATTTCAGCTTTGTAGTTTCGCCAGCTGTTGAAGTATTTACAGCTTGCACATCTTATATAGCCGCTAAGGAGGTTGTATGGAAAAGCATGATGTTGTCGCCGGATTACGCCAGATGCAGGTGGGTTTATGCCATCCTCTGGATGCCGAGTGCCGTTTGATATCTCAGCAATTGGAACGACTAGGCATGCCGTTCCGGCAGGTCTGGCCACCTGTCATGAGCGATTTAATGGCTGTTGATCTGGTGGTTCTGTCTCTGGTGCCTGAAGCTTTCATCAAGATAGACAAAGCACTGTTCAATGCACTTAAAAATAAAATCGTGGTGTCAGTTCTGAAATTTGAAAGCCCCACCGTGCTGGAACTGGCCTGCCAATTGAATTCTTCTTCTTTGTTGTTTTCCCCTGTGAAACCTTTTGGTGTGTTGTCAGCTATTGTGCTGGCAGTCAATCAGCATAAAGTTCGCGAAGATTTGCTCAAACGCATCAGTAAGCTGGAAGGACGAATTGAGTCTGTGCGCTGCATTGAACAGGCCAAACGCTTTTTGATGGATACCAGCGGCATCAGTGATGCTGAGGCTTTCAAGGTCATACGCGACCGATCCATGGACAAACGGTGTTCAGTAGAGGAAGTTGCCCAAAGCATCATCACCGCCAAGGATGCACTTGAATCTGCCCTGGGAGACTCTAGCCCTTTGGCAGGCCAGCACATAGCCGAATCCGTTCAACGCGGCACAGGTACAGTTGTTCGAATTAAATAAACATTCGCAGACCTTCAATGCCCTTGTTTGGCGCTGAATGCACTGTACTTGGCCTGTTTTTGCATTAATTTGGTGCGGAGCCAACCCAATTAAAGGTATTTCTTGGTGATATTTTTGATTACTTGCTGATTTAGCTGGTTGGCACAAGGCTTGCAAAGGTAGTTGGCGTAGCCCACAAGGCGCGTTTCTTCTAACCCTTGTATTGTTTTGGAGCACATCGAATGTTTAACCGTCGCTTTCATCTGAAAACCCTGGTCGCTGCAGCCGCAGTTGCCAGCGGCTCTTTGTACATGACCGCAGTTCAGGCCGCTGACACCATCAAAGTGGGTGTGTTGCACAGCCTCTCAGGCACCATGGCTATTTCCGAGACCGTGTTGAAAGACACCGTGCTCATGGCCATCGACGAAATCAACGCCAAAGGCGGCGTGCTGGGCAAAAAGCTCGAGCCAGTGGTTGTTGACCCGGCCTCCAACTGGCCTTTGTTTGCCGAAAAAACCAAGCAGTTGCTCGGTCAAGACAAAGTTGCGGTGATCTTCGGTTGCTGGACTTCTGTGTCACGCAAATCAGTGCTGCCCGTGGTGGAAGAAATGAACGGCTTGCTGTTCTATCCCGTGCAATACGAAGGCGAAGAACTGTCTAAAAACGTGTTTTACACAGGCGCTGCACCTAACCAACAAGCCATTCCTGCTGTCGACTATTTGATGAGCAAAGACGGCGGTTCCGCCAAGCGTTGGGTGTTGCTGGGTACCGACTATGTCTACCCGCGTACCACCAACAAAATTTTGCGTGCTTACCTGATCAGCAAAGGCGTGAAAGAGTCTGACATCGACGAAAAATACACACCCTTCGGTCACTCCGACTATCAGACGATCGTGGCCGATATCAAGAAATTTTCAACCGGCGGCAAAACCGCTGTGGTCTCTACTATCAATGGTGACTCCAACGTTCCTTTCTACAAAGAACTTGGCAATGCCGGTTTGAAAGCCAAAGACGTTCCGGTCGTGGCCTTCTCTGTGGGTGAAGAAGAATTGCGCGGCGTGGACACCAAGCCCCTGGTCGGTCACTTGGCTGCATGGAACTACTTCCAATCCATCAAGAACCCCACCAACGATGCGTTCATCAAAAAATGGTCTGACTACGCCAAAGCCAAAGGCATTGCCGGTCATAAAGACAAGCCTTTGACCAACGACCCGATGGAAGCCACTTACATCGGTATCAATATGTGGAAGCAAGCGGTTGAAAAAGCCAAGTCCACTGATGTCGATAAAGTCATTGCTGCCATGGCAGGTCAGACATTCACCGCTCCAAGCGGCATCACTTCCAAAATGGACGAGAAAAACCACCACTTGCACAAATCTGTGTTCATCGGTGAAATCAAGGCTGACGGTCAGTTCAACGTGGTTTGGAAAACACCCGGCCCTGTGAAAGCCAAGCCTTGGAGCCCTTACATTCCTGGCAACGACATCAAGCCTGACGAACCTGTCAAGAAGTAATTCAATAGGGAATGCATTGGCTGCGTGAGCAGTCAATGCGGGATGCGAAACATGAGGGGGAGGGCGCAAGTCACTCCCCCTTTTGATGAACAGCGAAAAGAGCAGGTATGAAAGCGATAGCTTTATTTTTAGCAGTGTGTGTGTCTGTGCTTGGAACGACATCTGCACTGGCACTCACGCCTCAGCAGGTACATGACATAGTGACGGGCGAAACTGACGCCCGAATTGAAAGTCTGCAAAAGGCATTGGCACAAGCCGATGCGCAGACAGCCGTATTTTTGCAAGCCTTGGCAGATGACGCTGTCGTCATTGCAGGTGAGCAAGTTGTCGTTGTTCGTGACGGCAAAGGCTTTGATCCGGCAACAGGCAAAGACATGTCCGTGCCTGCAAGCGCAGAAGGCGTGGTCAGCAACAACCGCATGCGCGGCGAAATCGATTCAGCCCTGGCTGCATTGCAATTGCTCAGCCCGGGTGATGCGATGCGCACGAAAGCAGCGCAGGCTTTGGTGTCTGAGCCCGATCCGAGTAAAAAACCGCTGCTTGAAAAAGCCATTACAGCAGAGAAAAATCCTGCCATCAGCCAATTGCTGCTGCTGGCGCAAGCTGCCATTGACATCAGCAGCACAGACGCCGCCGTGCGCTTGGCCGCTGCCAAGGCTTTAGGCAACAGCAAAACGCCAAACACGCAGTTATTGTTGAATCAACAAATGAAGTTGGAAACCGATGCAGCGGTGAGAGCGCAAATGAAGGCTTCCTTGGCAGAGATCAAATCCGCATTGGCTTGGGGCGAGCGACTCGGTGCGTTATTCACCGGTTTAAGTCTGGGATCTATTTTGTTACTGGTCGCGCTCGGCTTGGCCATCACTTACGGTTTGATGGGTGTGATCAACATGGCGCATGGCGAATTGATGATGGTCGGTGCGTATGCCACCTATGTGGTGCAGGCTTTTTTTCGCAAGCACATGGGCGGTGCTTTCGATTACTACCTGGTCGCCGCTTTGCCTATGGCATTTATCTCGGCTGCTTTGGTCGGCGCATTGCTGGAGCGCGCGGTGTTACGCCATTTGTACGGCCGCCCGCTGGAAACATTGCTGGCTACCTGGGGCATCAGTTTGATTTTGATGCAAACCGTGAGAACCATTTTCGGGGCTCAAAACGTCGCAGTGGAAAACCCGTCATGGATGAGCGGCGGCATACAGGTGTTGGCAAATCTCAGTTTGCCGTGGAACAGATTATTGATTGTGGTATTTGCTTTGCTGGTGCTTGGCGGTGTGGCTTTGTTGATCAGCCAGACACGGTTAGGTTTGTTTGTACGCGGCGTCACGCAAAACCGCGCCATGGCCTCTTGCATGGGCGTGAACACTGCACGAATAGATACCTATGCATTCGCACTCGGCTCGGGCATTGCCGGTTTGGCTGGTTGTGCGTTGAGTCAAATAGGTAACGTAGGTCCCGACTTAGGTCAAGGCTATATCGTCGACGCATTCATGGTGGTGGTGCTTGGCGGGGTCGGTCAACTGGCCGGCACGGTCTATGCCGCTTTAGGGCTGGGCGTGCTCAACAAATTATTGGAAGGTTGGACCGGGGCAGTGCTGGCGAAGATCGCCGTGCTGGTGTTCATCATCATCTTCATCCAGAAACGACCGCAAGGCTTGTTCGCGATGAAGGGCCGCAGTGCGGAGGCATGACATGAACAAACTTCAACTTCCTCAACCCGTTCGTTTGTTGTCGCCTCTGGGTTGGACGGTATTCATCGGTCTGCTGCTGTGTGTCAGCCTGTTGGCTCCAGCGCTGAATTTGTGGTTGCCGGTGAGCCATCCTTTGCATATGAGTGACTTCGCTGTCTCGCTGGTCGGCAAGATCATGTGTTACGCCATATGCGCGTTAGCCATGGATTTGATCTGGGGCTACACCGGCATCTTGTCTTTGGGCCATGGTTTGTTTTTTGCACTCGGCGGTTACGCCATGGGCATGTATTTGATGCGTCAGATCGGCACCGACGGCAATTACAAATCCGAACTGCCTGACTTCATGGTCTTCCTCGATTGGAAAACCTTGCCCTGGCACTGGTACTTCAGCGACAGCTTTGTGGCTACCTTGCTGTTGGTGGTGCTGGCACCTGGATTGCTGGCTTTGTTGTTCGGCTACTTCGCGTTCCGTTCACGCATCAAAGGGGTGTATTTCTCCATCATCACGCAGGCCATGACTTTTGCTTTCATGCTGCTTTTCTTTCGCAATGAAACCGGTTTTGGCGGCAACAACGGCTTCACCGATTTCAAACGAATTCTGGGCACACCGATTGCCACGCCGAACATGCGCATGTTCTTGTTTGTGTTGACCGGTGTGTGTTTGCTCGGTTGTTATTTGGCAGCTCGTTGGTTGGTGCAAAGCAAATATGGCCGGGTGTTGCAAGCCATACGCGATGCTGAAAGCCGGGTGATGTTCAGCGGTTACTCACCACTGCCATTCAAACTCAGCATCTGGGTGATTTCCGCAGTGATGTGCGGTGTTGCAGGTGCCTTGTACGTGCCTCAGGTTGGCATCATCAACCCCAGCGAAATGAGTCCTGCGAATTCGATTGAAATCGCCATCTGGGCAGCGGTCGGCGGACGAGCCAGTTTGATCGGTCCGATTGCCGGTGCCTTCATGGTCAACGGTGTCAAGAGTTGGTTGACGGTGGTCGCACCCGAGTATTGGTTGTATGTATTGGGCGCCTTGTTTATTGCAGTGACTTTGTACATGCCTCAAGGTGTCATTGGTTTGTTGGGCAATATCAAACAACGCCTGGCTGCACGCAAAGGGGAGCCGTCATGACACCTGAACTCATGAGCGAAGGCGCAGAGCGACTGGAGAAACACAAATTCAGACTAGTGCAGCCTGTGTCGTCCGGTGACCGGGGCGCCAGCTTCTCGCGCATTCACCACCCGGGTGAATTGGATGTGGCGCATGGACGCATTTTGTATCTGGAAGATGTGAACGTCAGCTTTGACGGCTTCAAAGCGATCAACAACTTGTCGCTGGACATTGGTGTGGGCGAATTGCGTTGCATCATCGGCCCGAATGGGGCTGGCAAAACGACCATGATGGACATCATCACGGGCAAAACCAAGCCGGATTCGGGCCAGGTGTTTTTCGGCAGCACCATTGATTTGCTGCGTCACAACGAGCCCGAGATTGCGCAAATGGGCATAGGCCGTAAATTTCAAAAACCCACGGTGTTTGAGCAACTGACTGTATTTGAAAATCTGGAACTGGCACTAAAGACTGGCAAAGGTGTGGCCGCTTCCATGCTGTTCAAACTCAACGGCGAACAACAAGACCGTTTGAGCGAAGTGCTGCACACCATCCATTTGGAAAATCATTTATTGCGCCAGGCGGGCAACTTGAGCCACGGACAAAAACAATGGCTGGAGATCGGCATTTTGTTGATGCAAGACCCCAAGCTGTTGCTGCTGGATGAACCGGTCGCTGGCATGACAGATCAGGAAACTGAGCGCACGGCTGAATTGTTTTTGTCGCTCAAAGGCAAACATTCGCTGATGGTGGTTGAGCACGACATGGCATTCATCCGGCAGATTGCCGATGTGGTGACCGTGTTATGTGACGGCTCTGTGCTGGCGCAGGGATCGTTTGATGATGTGCAAGATGACGAACGCGTCATCGATGTTTATTTGGGGCGCTAAAGCATGCTGGCGATAGAACATATTCACCAATACTACGGCGGCTCGCACATCTTGCGTGATGTCAGTTTGACTGCAAAAGCAGGACAAGTCACTGTGCTGCTGGGGCGCAACGGCGTGGGTAAAACCACCTTGCTCAAAGCCTTGATGGGTCTGGTGCCGGTGCGCGAAGGGCACATCAGTTTTGCAGGTCATACGGTCACCAAAGCCACGCCTTACGAGCGAGCCCGCGCAGGTATCGGTTATGTGCCGCAAGGCCGTGAGATATTCAACCGCCTCACCGTGGAAGACAATTTGCGCATGGGACTGGCGACCCAAGCTGCTTCTGCCGAAATACCTGCTGAGTTGTTTGAACTGTTTCCTATCTTGGATCAGATGCGCAGCCGTCGCGGCGGCGATTTATCCGGTGGACAGCAACAACAACTCGCCATCGCCCGTGCACTGGCCGGCAAGCCTAAATTGCTGGTGCTGGACGAACCCACTGAAGGCATACAACCGAGCATCATCAAAGACATAGGACGTGTCATACAACGACTGGCTGCACGCGGTGACATGGCCATATTGCTGTGTGAACAGTACTACGACTTTGCAGAAGAACTGGCGGATCAATACCTGGTCATGGAGCGTGGCGAGGTGATTGCGCAGGGCCCGGGGTCAGAGATGAAGAGCAAGGGCATACGCAAACTGGTTTCTATTTGACGCTTATAGCTCGTAGCAATGACTGACTTCTTAATTACTCTCTGATAGTAGTATCTGCTGTTCCGAATTTATCTGTGTTGAATAAGTGCATACTGTCTTAACTTGCAAGCGCAAGTCAGTACAGGTCAGGACAAAGAGATGGAATTACAAACTGAGTTATTGAGTGGTTTTGCCACCGCCATAGGCATAGGTTTATTGATAGGCACAGTCAGAGAAAAACTCCATAACGCCCAGACCCTGACTTCGGGTATCAGAACTCACGCATTGCTGGCTGTCATCTCAAGTGCCGCCATGACCATCAGTGCCACCGCTTTTCTGGTGACATTTGCCATCGTTGGCGCTTTGGTAGTGGTCGCATACCGTCAAAACATGCAGTCCGACCCCGGCATGACAGGTGAGGTTTCGTTGTTGGCAACTGCCATGTTGTCAGCCTTGGCAAGTCAGGATCCTGCTCTGGCGTCTGCCTTGGGTGTGGTGGTTGCGGGTTTGCTATTTGCCAAGATTCCACTCAGGCGATTCAGCCGGGAAATGCTCAGCACCACCGAATTACAAGACGGTTTATTGTTGTGCGCCGCTATTTTGGTTGTGCTTCCATTGCTTCCAAAGCAACCCATCGATCCCTGGGGTGTGTTGCAGCCTTACGCCTTATGGCGCATTGTGGTGTTGATCATGGGGGTAGGCGTGCTCGGTCACGTGGCATTGCGCGTGGTGGGTACTTTTTGGGGTTTACCGCTGACCGGATTTTTCTCAGGCTTCGTGTCTTCTACCGCTGCTTCAGCCACATTTGGTTACCAAGTCAAGCAACAACCTGACTTATTAGGCGTATCTGTGGCCGCCACTGTGTTGTCCAATGCGGCTTCTGTCGGTTTGCTGGCCTTGGTTTTGCAAGTCAGTGCACCTGAATTTTTACAAACAGTGTGGGCACCTTTGGCTGCGGCAATAGCTTGCTTGTTGTTGACTTCATTTTTCTGGTTACGCCACAGTAATGTGCATGGCGTGACATCCATGCAATTGATTGGCCATGCGTTTAATCTGCGCTATGCCTTATTGATTGCCTTCATCATCAGTTTGGTGCTTTTGCTCTCAGCCATCATGGGCGAATGGATGGGTGAAGCCGGTGCAATCGCGTCTGCGGTTTTTGTGGGTTTAGGTGAAATACATGCAGCCGGTATCAGCTTGGCGCACTTGAGTCGCTTGCCTGAGCATTCCGACATGCACTTGCATTGGGGCTTATGGGGTGTGTTGGCAGCAAGCACTTTGTCTAAATCAGTGCTTGCCACCATCAGCGGTGGATGGGCATTTGGCTGGCGTATCGCGTCTGCACTGGTATTGATGCTGCTGACATTCGCCGCTGTATTGTTCTGGCATCATGCGCTGGTATGAATCAATGTAAGCGGCAGACTTGCTTGAAAAGCCGCACCTCTGCACAGCAAGAACTACATGGCCCAGATGCGCGGCGCCACCGCAGGCAGTTGCCAACAGCGGCTGCGCCATTGCAGCCACACCGAGCGCATCAGCTCCATGGCACTTTCCACTTGGTCTGACAGCACCCGCAGCACCACCACACGGGCATCCGGTGAAGACACCCCGGCTTGCAATCTCAGGCGATGCGACTCGCACAATTCCCGCGCCAAGGCAACGACCTGTGCGCGGTAGTCCTCGCTCATTGCCGTGCCTTGTGCAAACACCAAGGTGGACTGGCAACTGTGCCCGTTCAAACCCAGCGGACTGTGTAACAAGCGGTGATCGGTGGCGGCGATCAAGCCGCGTTCCAGCCATGTGCCGGTAATTTCCAAGTGCTGCTGAAACTGACCGCTGAGAAACGGTTGATCCGCGTGCGGCAAACCCAGTGCCGTGACATCCCATGCCATCAGGCGGCTGCCCGCTTCCAGATGAAACACGGCCTGGTTATGCGCCTGACAGCCGTTGTAGGCCAGTGCTTCCAGCGGCAACCATTCCAGGCAAGCGCCGTCAGCCACATGTGCATGCACTTGCTGGCGCGCAGTTTTTGCGTCCGAGCCGTAAAAACGGGTGGCGCCGGGCGTGGTGAGCAGCGCATGCGCCCCGGCTTGCAAATTGATATCGATCAGCAATTCATCGCCGCCAACCAAGCCGGAAGGCGGGTGCACAAGTATGTTGTGGCAGACCCGGTCACCTTCGGGGTAAAGGCTTTTCAATATGCGCAGCGGCCCATGGTGTTCATGGCGGGCCACACAACGCTGGTCTTCGACACTGTAGTCAACCTTCAGTCTGGCCTGCCATCCCATAAGCACCTTTATTCAAAGAGCTTGAATCCTACTGCAGTCACCATCAAATCGTAGAAGGAACAAGGTGCAGGATTATTCACACGCTCTTTATTCGGTTTGGAATATCTTGCCAAAGTGCCCATTCAGAAGCTGATAAGCGGTCGGTTCTTTGCGCGCTTTTCTCAAATTGCTGGGCATCTGCCATCAGCGCCAATTGGTAAATTTGATTAACCAAGGATTTGTAATGCTCAACAGCATGGTCCGGTCTTTCCGCAATCAAATTCAACGGCAAAGTCGCATTTTTTAACTCATCCTCTTCTTTTTGCTTAACCAGTGCTTCAAGAATTGTGTTGATTTCCTCAATGGTCAAGTGCAATCTCTTGGCTTCTTCCCGGATTTTCAGAATCTCTTCTTCATCCAGGTTGCCGTCCTTGAGCATGTTCATCAATTCGTTTTTCAAGGCATCACGTTCCTTGATCAATTGATCGCTGAAAGCCGAAGACAGCAAGGCCGCAGGGATAGCAAAAATACCAATACCCACCAAAGCCAGAACAATGGTCATTGTTCGTCCGACCGGGGTCACAGGGGAGATGTCGCCATACCCCACGGATGCCAAGGTGATCACAGCCCAATAAATGGCGGTCGGGATGTTTTCGAATTTATCAGGTTGCGCCTCATGCTCAAACAAATAACCCAGACTGGCAGCCAAGACAATCAATAACAACATGATGAACGCGGAGGCACTCATCACAGGCCACTCACGTACCAATACCTTGACCAGAATGCCGGTCGCATCGTTATGTCGTGTCAGCTTCAATAAACGCGCTAATCGGAATACCCGTAAAAAACGCAAGTCAAAAACGTGTGCCAGAAAGACCTCCAGAAAGAACGGAAGAATTGCCAGCAAGTCAATCATGGTCGAAGCCGTGGTCGCTTGTTTGAAGCGACCTGCAACTGCATTTTTAAAACCCGGCTCTTCAACGCAAGAATAAATGCGCATACAGTATTCGAATGCAAATATGCCTACAGCAACCGCATCCAGAATCACGAACTCAATGTTCAAAACATAGCTGACGCTTTGCACGGATTCGAGAATAACAGCAAGCACCGAGATCATCACCCACAAGCCGATGAATGAGTCAAAAATTAACTGCATTGTTCCGCCGTAAGGGCTGTCAAATACCAGGGCGTGGATTCTTTGTCGGAATGTCCGGCCCTTGTTAAGTTCGACAAATTCCTTGATAGCAGGAATCACAATGCGAAACAATTTCAAAATCCGCAATAACCGCAGGAATCGCAAGGCTCTTAAATCGACTGGAATGAACGCCTGAAAAAAGAAAGGCGCAACGGCTAAGAAGTCAATGATTGCGAATGGACTGAAGACATAAGCAAGGCGGGGCAATTTGCGCTTGTTAAATTCATGGTCTTCAGGCGCAAGATACAGTCGCAATAAGTACTCAATCACAAATACAGCGATTGAAATCAAATCAAAAATATGAAACCAGTGTTTGTACGGCTCGAAAACAGCAGGTACGTGCTCAAAGACCAGCGTGAATAAATTCGCAACAATCAGCAAACCAATCCATTTGTCCAGTGTTTTCTGGTAGTTGCCAGGGCACTCAGGATCAAGCAGCCATGCATACAACCATTTGCGTAATGGCAAATCAGATGAGATGTTGGCCTCAGCCTCACTGCCCATCAAGGTTTGGGCATCAAGATCCGTGATGCGGTGAACTTTTTTAACTTCTTCCATGGGTAACCTCAGAATTCGAGTTCTGCAATTTTGATCGCGTAAGAGCCTTTGTCGCAAACCGAGATGCGCAATTGCAGTTTTTGATCAATCGGGTCTGAATTGATAAGCTGTGAATTAATCACGGGTACCGCAGAACCCGGCGTAGGGATCAATTTTTCAATCACTATGTTGCCTGGCAAATTGCCGTCTGATGGAATGCATGCAGCAACAAACGCCGGAGCTTCATTGGTGAACGGATTGATCATGTCTTTGAGTTCAGATTTGGTCATCAAGTACTCAAAACAAGCACCCCAAGTGCCAGGCTTGGCTTCATTAACGTTTGCTAATTTATCGTCTGCATCAACCACAATTTTGTCGGCTTCAGCAGTTCTAGTTTCATCAGACACAACCACTGTTGAGTCTGTACTTTGCATGGCAGTGATATCTGAATCCGGCGGGATCAGTTCAGCAACCGGGGCTTTACCACCCATTCATTCGGCCAACGCGTTTTGATGCTTAAAGCGTTGGGCGCTGGTTTTGGTCAACCAAGCCGCCAAGTCCTCACCATGTTTCTTAGTGACTTCAGTTTTCATCGCTTCTAGGTAGGCGTCGTGGCCAAGAATCCCGACGGATGAGAGCACAGAAAGAACGATGAGTATGAAAATCCAATCCATTAAAGTTGGACTGGTTTTGACTTTGCTGTGAGTTGATGTGGGGTGAGTAGATGCCATAAGAGTCGATCAGAGCAAAAAGAGAGTGGGCAGCCTGCCGGCTTTTTAATTCGCGGTGGAATGATATTCGGAAAAAATAAGAAAATTATTAAATTCAAAAGAAAATGATATTTTCAAATTTTGATTTTGCGTAGCTCAAAAATTAAGGTGATTAAATTGAAAATTCATCCATAAGTAACGAAAAAGCCTGAATTGCAAGTTGTATATCGTCCGCCGTGGTGCATTCCAACGGATTGTGGCTGATGCCTTTGTTTTCGCCGCGCACAAATAACATGGCCTGCGGCATCAGGTCGTGTAATTTCATGGCATCGTGCTCGGCACCGCTTGGCATGCGGTGTACCGGTAGCCCCAGCGCCTGGACCACTGCTTCCCCGCGTTGTTGTAAACCAGTGTCGCTGGGGGCGGCGGCGGCTCTGACGGTTTCTTCTAGCCGGAACTGCAAGCCACGTTTTTCACAAACCGCAGTCAGTTGTTTCAATATGTCATGCGCCATGGCGTCGCGTTGCGCGTCAGTGGGCGCGCGCATGTCCAGGCTGAAATGACAATTACCCGGCACCACATTGATGGAGCCTTGCGGCACATTGAGCATGCCCACGGTGGCGACCGAGTCGCCATCGGCCCGGGCGCGCTCTTCCACATACACCGCCCATTCAGCAAAGCCGGCCACTGCGTCCTGGCGCCGGTTCATGGGACTGGTGCCTGCGTGACTGGCCGTACCACTGATCTCAATGAGGTAGCGCAAGCTGCCGTTGATAGAAGTCACAACACTTAGTGGGAGGTTAAGGCTTTGCAGCACCGGGCCTTGTTCGATATGCACTTCAACAAAGCCCAGGTAGTTCGAGGGGTCGCGCTGTAAAGCGGGTATGTCTGCCGGATTCAGACCCGCCTGTTGCATGGCCTGGCGCATGCTGACGCCATCTGCATCGATTTGATCCAGCCATTCTTGACGAAAGCTACCGGTCAGCGCGCTGGAGGCCAGGAAAGTGGCTTTGTAGCGCTGGCCTTCCTCTTCGGCAAAAGCAACCACTTCCAGGCCAACATTCAGCCGTTTGCCCTCGCGCACGAGTTCGCGCACACAGGCCATAGGCACAAAAATACCCAAGCGTCCATCGTATTTGCCGCCATTGCGTACCGTGTCGTAGTGGCTGCCGGTCAACACATAACGCGCACCCGGGCGCGCCGGGTGGTAACGCCCGACCACATTGCCTACCGCGTCAATGAATACTTCATCAAAGCCGCAGGCGCGCATACCAAGCACCAGCGTTTGCGCACTGGCCTGATGGGCGTGCGTGAGATAGCTGACACTCAACTCGTCTTTTTCGGCAAATCCCGGGTCACTGAACTGAGCCAGCCATTTGTGCCAGTCCCAGACTTCTGCGCCGGTGACGGGGTGGGTATGGGATTTATCGTTCAGGCGGTTTTCCGCTATCCGGTGAATCTGGCGCAAACACTCTGCAAATTCGACTGAGGTGGACGCATGCAAACGGCGGCTGACTTCATTTAGCATCGTCTGCGGCGTCAGGCCCTGTCCGCGCGGGCCGCGCACGTCGATGACGAAAGGCCAGTCGAAGCGTGCCAAGTAAGCGTTGTTCAATGCTTTTAATTGCGAGGCTTGTGTTGGCGTGGCTTGCCACAGCCCGGTTTGAGCTTCTGGCGTCAGGCCGGTTGCAGGCTCGACCATCAGCAGCGGGTGGGCTTTGATCAAGGCCAGTTGCTGTTCGTGACCAGCCTGTGCCACGCTGTCGGCCAGTGCCCATTTCAGATGCGCCAGGCTGCGAAACGGACGATGCGCTAACGCTGCCTGTGCCACCCAAGTGCTTTGCCCGTACAAACTGGCCAGCCATTGCAAGGCGCTTTTGTCATCGGCGCGGTTCAGCCATTCCAGCGTGAAACCGGATCGGGCGTTTGTGTGTGGCAATGTCATGGAGGCAAATATTTTATTTTTGACCTTCAGTCAGCGTATCCAATTGGAAACGCCCGCTGTCATGCCATAGCCAAGTTTCGGTATAGGTCACTTTGCGCAATTTGACAGGCGCCGGATAAGGCCCGGCATTCAGAATCAGGTTTTCAATTTCCCGGGTGACTTCGGCATGCCTGGGTGCACGCCACCAGTTGATGTTTAACACCTGTCCTTTGGGGCCGATCACCACTTCCACCACACCGACCGACTTGAGCAGAGGCGGCAATTTGCCTTTGTAAATGCGGTGTGAATAGTGATGGTACAAATGCCGCGCTGCGTCCTGCCGGTAGTCATCAGGGTGTGTAGCTAGGGATTGCAAGCCGGGCGTAATCTCCGTGCTTGCAGGAGGAACGGGCGCTGGCGCAGGCGGCGGTAAGGGCGCAGGATCGGGTTTGTGTGCTGGTGCAGGCGCAGGCTTAGGTGCCGGGGTCGGCGCAGGGGCAGGTTTTGCCGGTGAGTCTGCTGTTGGAGGGGCTGGGGCGGCAGGTGGTGCAACCACAGGCTGAGGCGGGACGGTTAGGGTTGGCGTTGACATCGGCGGCTTACCCATGGGTTTATCCGCCTGAGGTTTTTTGTCCGGCGCAGGTCTTTCTATCAATGACACCACGGCACAGCCAGACAGCTGAAATACCAGGAGGAAACCAGCATAGGCATAAAAACGGGCAAGACTCATGACGCTCCTGTGGTTTTATTCTTTGACGCGCATGGTCATCGCGTTGTCTGTATATCGCCTGTATCGCATTGCATACTTGCGTTGAGTGCGAATTTAGCATTTTCAAAGAGCCCAGGTATTTCTGGGACTGGCGGTTTGTCTAGTGCCTATAAACAATACCGCCGGTATCAGGGTGCAGGAGCTGCCAGCGCCGGGGCAGCGGTATCTGTCGGGGGCGTCTGGTTTCTGAGTTTTTTCTCGTAAGCCTGTAAACGTTTTTCCCGCTGCACCAAGTAAGCCTGGTATTCCTGCATCATTTGCTGCTTGTGCGCTTGCTTTTGTGTTTCTATGCGGGCATCCTGATAAAACTTCAATTTATCGTTGTAAATGGCTTGGGCCAGAAAAGCAGCAGCGCCTTTGTTGAGCAATTTCCAGACGGACCAAGCTATGACCAATTGAAAAAACACCACTGACGCCAACATCAGCCACAGGCTTTCGGGACTGTTGGCGGTGTCTTTCAGGTATTTGCTGATGTCAGAAGCTTGCATGATTGGCTTTCAAAAAGTATCGAAATAAGCATCGGCAGCAAACGCTTGAACTTGAGCCCATCCGTTATCCTTAACTTCTATGGCTCCTCATCCTGACCCCCACCAACACCCGAAAGCGTTTTTACGCCATTTGTTTGATACTGCGGTCGCGCGCGCCCAGCCTTTGCTGAATATGCAGGGATTGCTGCCGCCACCGCCGCGCGGAAGAACCATTGTGCTTGGGGCGGGCAAGGCAGCGGGCGCCATGGCGCATGCCTTGGAACGCCTGTGGCCTGCTGATGTGCCCTTGGAAGGACTGGTGGTCACGCGTTACCACCACACCCCGCCGCGTCCACAGGGTTTGAGACAGCGCATAGAAGTGGTGGAAGCGTCCCACCCGGTGCCGGATCAGGCCGGCATGGATGCTTCCGAGCGTTTATTGGCGCTGACCCGGGGCTTGAGCGACGAAGATCTGGTGATTTGCCTGATTTCCGGCGGCGGTTCTTCCCTTTTGACCATGCCGGCTGTGGGCCTGACGCTGGCCGACAAGCAGCGAATCAACCGCGAATTGCTGGCTTGCGGCGCGCCGATTGGAGAGATGAACACCGTGCGTAAACACCTCTCGCGCATCAAAGGCGGAAGATTGGCCGCCGCTTGTCACCCGGCGCAGGTGTTGACCTTGACCATCAGCGATGTTCCCGGCGATGACCCTGCTGTGATTGCCAGCGGTCCGACCGTGCCGGATGAAACCACTTGCGCTCAGGCGCTGGCTTTGCTGGACAGGTACGGCATAGAGATTCCAGCGGCGGTTCGCGCAGCGCTGCAAGACGGTTCATTGGAAACGCCTAAACCGGGTGACGCGGTTTTCACAGGGCATCAGGTGAGGATGATGGCCACGCCCATGCAATCCCTGCAAGCAGCAGCAGCAGCTGCACGCGCCGCAGGCTTGAATGCATACATCTTGTCAGATGAAATCGAAGGCGAATCGCGTGAAGTTGCCAAAGTGCACGCCGCGCTGGCCAGAGCCGCTGCGCGCGGACAAGGGCCGTTTCAAAAACCTTGCGTGATATTGAGCGGCGGTGAAACCACGGTCAATATACGGCCGCAGGTGCCAGGTTTTCTTAAGGGCAAGGGCGGTCGCGCAGGTGAGTTTTGTTTAGGCCTGGTTGTGGCTTTGCAGGGGCAAACCGCTGTGTGGGCGCTTGCCGCAGACACCGACGGCATAGACGGGGTTGAGGACAATGCCGGCGCTCAGGTGACCCCGGACAGTTTGCAGCGCTGTGAACAACTCGGTTTGAAACCCGCCGCATTTGCTGACCGCAATGACAGCTACCGTTTGTTTGAAGCTTTGGGCGATCTGGTAGTTAGTGGCCCAACGCACACCAATGTGAATGACTTCCGGGCTTTGCTGGTGCTGTAGTTTCATTAGTTACGGGTATTCAATACTTTCACTTGCAAGCCCGGCATACCGGCAAAATCTTTGCCATTGAGTGTCAAAAGTACGTAGCTGTTTTCAATGGCTTGAGCGGCTATCCACAAATCGTTGTACCTGGGACGCGGTGATTTGCCGGCTTGTTTTAAAGAAGCGCACAGCAACCCGAAAGCGTCGGCGGTATGTTTTGAAATATCAAGCATCGGGCTGCTTTGAATCTGGCGTAAAAATGCGGCGCGGCGAGCGCGTTCTGCCGGATCTGCACAGGCATGAACGCCAAAGCTAAGTTCGCCCAAAGAGACGACCGAGGTCATGATAGTTGCATCCCCGGTGGCATCAATCAGTGTTTGTTTTGTTAGCTGTCCGGCTGCCATTGCGACCCAGATGCAACTGTCCCAAATCATTCCCATGGGTTGGCCAAACTGTCGTCAAATCCCTGCTTGCTGTCATTCAGCCATTCATCGGCTTGTCCAGGACTTAACAAGGGTAGCTTGATACCGGCCAGCACCTGCGAAGCAGTCATGCTGAGAAGCGGCGGGCTGAGCCGGGCGATCAAGGCGTTGTTGCGGGAAATACCCAGGGTCTGCCCGCGATTGGTCACTTTGTCGAGTATCACGCTCGTGTTGCGGGCCAGTTCTGTAGCGCTGATGGTTTCCATATTGTTCAAAGTATGTATTGATACATATATTATGCATTTTTAACGCCGATAGTCAAGCCATAAGCTTGTGCTGCGGGGGAATGCGCCGATTGAACTTCTGCGCTTTATTCGGCAAGATGAGCCTCAATGCCGATGGGCAACAAACAAACAGGGCAAAAGCATGACTAGTTTTTCCAGACCCGTGGTCATGACCGAGCGGCAGCGCCGTTTCAGGGAGACTTACCGCGCCAACATCAGCCCGTTTTACAACGGCTTGCTGCACGTCGGCGTGATGTACGCTGTCGGCATCAGCCTGCTGGCATATTGCTTTGATCAGCTTGATGAAGCCACTTGGGCCTGGTTGATGGTGTTGCCGGTCGCAGTCGCAGGTAATTTCGGCGAATGGGCCATGCACAAATACGTGATGCACCGGCATATTGATGTGTTTGCGCTGCGCGCCATTTACGACCGTCACACCCGCCAGCACCACCAGTATTTCACTGACACCGATTACACGATTGACAGTGTCAAAGAGTTTCGCATTGTGTTTTTTCCGTGGCGTGTGCTGACGGTGCTAGGCGTTGGCGGCGGGGCTGTGGCACTTATCTGCGCTTATATGTTCGGCGCGAATGCGGGCTATATCGCCTACATGACGGTGATCGGCCACTATGTGTTGTACGAGACTTTTCACTATTGCTGCCACATACAGGAAAACGCTTTTGTGCGGCACATGCCTTTCATCAACACCATACGCCGGCACCACGCCGCCCATCACAATCTGGGCATCATGATGCATAAAAACATGAACCTGACGTTTCCGCTGGCGGATTGGCTCATGGGCACCAGCGATATCAAGCGTTCATTGATCGGTACGTTGTTCAACGGCTTTGACGAATCGCACATAGACCCGGCGCTCAAACCTTTGATAGAAAAATTTCGTGACGGTCAGGTGCAGCAAAACAGCGCAACCTTAGATGGGCCTTTGCTTAACGAGCAGGAAAGGGCGGCGCTGGGCGGTGCTTAATTAAGCTGAGTCAAGGTGGTCAGCACGCTCAAAGACAAAACCATCATGCCGCCGAGTTTGATGACCATGGCTTGTTACTCAGCCAGCGCCTGCTCTTGCAAGCCGGTGGTACATTGATTGGCGAATGCCGCCGTTGACGGTGATTCGACTCAAGTTCAGGGAAAGTCATGCCAACCGCGCCAAGTTGTTTAAGAGCTATTGTTGAATGGGAACCAAGAGGCGTCACTTTTCCATGAACACCGCTTTGCTTGAATTGCGCAACATCAGCAAGCGCTATCCCGCTGTGCTGGCCAATGACCGTGTTTCATTGCAGGTGTTGCCGGGTCAGATTCACGCCATCCTCGGCGAAAACGGCGCCGGCAAATCCACCTTGATGAAAATCATTTACGGCGCGGTGCAACCGGACCAGGGCGATATCCGCTTTGACGGCAAGCAGGTTCACATCCGCAATCCGCAGCAAGCCAGGGCTTTGGGCATCAGCATGGTTTTCCAGCATTTCAGTTTGTTTGATACCTTGAGCGTGGCGCAGAACGTCTGGCTGGGTCTGGATAAATCGCTGTCGCTGGCTGAGGTCAGTCGCCGCATTCGAGACAAAGCTGCGGCCTATGGTCTTGACTTGGAGCCGGACAGGCCGGTGCACACGCTCAGTGTCGGTGAAATGCAAAGAGTGGAAATCATTCGCGCCTTGCTCTGCGAACCCCGTTTGCTGATTCTGGATGAGCCGACCTCGGTGCTGACGCCGCAAGCGGTCGACAAGCTGTTCGCCGTATTGCGCCAATTGGTCGCCGAGGGTTGCAGCATTTTGTACATCAGCCATAAGCTGCATGAAATCCGCGCGCTGTGCACCCATTGCACTGTGCTGCGCGCAGGCAAAGTCACGGGTGAGTGCGATCCGCGCGCGCAAAGCAATGCGTCGCTGAGTCAAATGATGATTGGCAGCGAACCGCCTGCGCTGGTTCACAGTCAACGCTCGCCCGGACAACTGGTGCTGGATGTATGTCAACTCAGTCTGACTAGCCTTGACCCGTTTGGTACGCGTTTGTCAGTCGTCGAGTTGCAAGTTCACGCAGGTGAAATCGTCGGTATTGCCGGTGTCTCCGGCAACGGTCAACGTGAATTGCTGTATGCCTTGAGTGGTGAAGACACACGCGCATCTTCGGACAGTATCCGTGTGAGCGGGCAGGCGGTGGGCAACCAGGGGCCTTTGCAGCGCAGGGCGCTGGGCTTGCATTTTGTGCCGGACGAGCGACTCGGGCGCGGTGCGGTGCCGACTTTAAGTCTGGCGCACAACCTGTTACTTACGCGCAGCGAAGCCGTTAGCGGTTCAGGTTGGATCAATATGTCTGCACTGTCAGCGCAGGCGCAAAACATCATTGCCAAATACCAGGTCAAAGCCGGCGGACCGCAGGCACTTGCTCAATCGCTGTCAGGCGGGAATTTGCAAAAATTCATCGTCGGACGGGAGATAGACGCCAACCCTAAACTGTTGATCGTTTCGCAACCCACTTGGGGAGTGGATGTGGGTGCGGCGGCGCAAATACGTGCTGCCTTGCTGAGCTTGCGTGACGCCGGTTGCGCGGTGCTGGTGGTCAGCGAAGAGTTGGACGAATTGTTCGAACTTTGTGACCGCATACACGTCATCGCGCAAGGCCGCTTATCGCCTTCTTTGTCACGCACGCAAGCGACGATTGAGAAAATCGGCAGCTGGATGAGCGGTTTGTGGTCAGACACTGAAACCCTGGTGAACTGATATGTGGAAACTGGAAGCCCGGCCTGAACCCTCTGCTTTCTGGCGCATTGCTTCGCCTCTGCTGGCGTTGGTGCTCACGGTTATTTTGGGTGTGCTGTTATTCCTGGCTTTGGGCAAAGATCCGGTCAAAGGCTTGCAGGTATTTTTTTGGGAACCGATTCGCAGTGCTTATGCCTTGGGCGAATTGGTGGTCAAGGCAACGCCCTTGTTGTTGATCGCATTGGGACTGGCGTTGTGCTTTCGCTCGAATGTTTGGAACATTGGCGCTGAAGGTCAGTACGTCATGGGCGCAGTCTTTGCCGCAGGTGTTGCGCTGTTGGCAGACAAAACAAGTAGCGGCTGGTTTTTCATACCTGTGCTGTTGGCCGGCGTGGTCGGCGGCATGTGCTGGGCGGCCATCACGGCTTGGTTGCGGGATCGTTTTCACGCCAATGAAATTTTGGTCAGTCTGATGCTGGTGTATGTCGCCATCATGGTGCTTGGTTTTCTGGTTTACGGCCCGTGGAAAGACCCTTTGGGCTATAACTTTCCGCAAAGTAAAACCTTTGAAGTAGCGACTCAGGTGCCGCGTTTGTTCAAGGGTTCGCGTGTCAATATCGGTGTGTTGCTTGCGCTGGCCGGAGTGGCTGGCATGTGGGTATTTTTGTTCCGCACGCGTGCCGGGTGGGCGCAGCAAATCGGCGGGCTTGCGCCGGCTGCTGCGCGCTATGCGGGCTTTTCTTCACGGCGAGCCATTTGGCTGGCGCTCTTGGTATCGGGCGCTTGCGCCGGTCTGGCAGGCGCTTTGGAAGTCGCCGGTCCCATCGGGCAACTCACGCCGTATGTGCCGGTGGGCTATGGGTTTGCCGCCATCATCGTGGCTTTTGTCGGCAGATTGCACCCGGTTGGCATGGTGTTTTCGGCTATTTTGATGAGCATGTTTTACATAGGCGGTGAATTGGCGCAATCCCGCCTCGGTTTGCCCAAGTCTCTTACCGGTGTGTTCCAAGGGCTGCTGTTGTTTTGCCTGTTGGCCTGTGATGTGTTGATGAATTACCGCTTGCGTGCGAAACCTTTACAAGCGTTGGAGGGCGCATGATGGAAACCTATGCTTTGCTGTTTGCCGCCACCTTGAGCGCCGGCACTGTATTGGCGATTGCATCACTGGGTTTGTTGATCAACGAAAAAGCAGGCATTGTCAATTTGGGTGCTGAGGGCATGATGTTGTGTGCCGCTATTGCGGCTTATGCAACCGTGGTGCACACTGGCAGCGATTTTTTGGGATTTGTCGCCGGCGCGGGCGTGGGCGCCTTGCTTGCATTGATTTTTGGTGCCTTAGTGATTGGACTGAACACCAATCAATACGCTACCGGCCTGGCGCTGAGTTTGTTCGGCGCAGGTTTTTCTGCTTTTGTAGGAACCGGCTATGTGCAAGCCAGTTTGCCTGAGCGCATCAGCTATGAAGTGCCTTATCTGACTGATCTGCCGGTGGTCGGTTTGGCCTTGTTCCGTCAGCACCCCATGGTGTACTTGGTCATTGGCTTTACCTTGGCATTGATTTGGTTTTTAGATAGCAGCCGGGCTGGTCTGGTGCTGCGTGCGGTCGGCGAGTCGCCGCAATCTGCGCATGCCTTGGGCTATCCGGTTCGCCGCATCAGGCTTGCTGCTGTGGTGTGTGGTGGTGCTTTGTGCGGCTTGGCCGGTGCATATATTTCTGTCATTTACACGCCGCTGTGGGTGGAGGGCATGATTGCGGGTAAGGGCTGGATTGCATTAGCGTTGACCACATTTGCCACCTGGCGGCCTGCACGCATTTTGCTCGGTGCGTATTTGTTTGGCGGCGTGACTATGTTGCAATTCCATTTGCAGGCTACTGGTTTAGAAGTACCGAGTCAGTTTTTGAGCATGCTGCCGTATGTGGCCACCATCGTGGTGCTCGCGCTGATTTCGCGCAACCCGCAGTGGATACGGGTGAATATGCCGGCGTCTTTGGGTAAGCCGTTTTATCCGGGGGCTTGAGTTTAAGAAGCCATTCAGGGTGATTGGCTTTCTTACTTTTCTATGAAGACACGCTTTGGCCCACCATCCGAAAGTGTTGGCATTCCTGCTGTCATGGAGACACGCTTTGGCCGACCATCCGGTGCGATTTTTTTCTGCGCTTTCGCTCGAAAAAAACGCCCCCTCTGTCGGCCTCTGTGATGTTTTTGGTGTGAGCGCTGTTTCGGTTTTCATGAGGTTTTGGTATATCGAACCGCAGAAATGCGGTAGGAGAAGGTCACGAGCAGATGACGACATGGTGGGCGGGCCGACGCGAACATTGGCGCGTAGCGGCAGTGAGCGGCGACCGAACCGGCATGGCGTGAGCACTTGACTTAGATGAAACATATCAGCGACCGAACCAGCGTGGCGTGAGCACTTGACTTAGATGAAACATACAAGCGACCAACAAAAAACGAATTCACGGGAAAACCCTGAAATCAAGGCCATAATCCGGTTTTTGCTTATTGACCAAATCTTGCGATATTTAAAAAGGATGGATATGACTGATTTTCAAAAGCGCACTTGGCTCCGTGCAGCCGCTCTTGGCGTAGTGGCTGCGGCTCTCATCGTTGGTTGCGGTAAAAAAGAAGAACCGAAACCTGCGCCTGTGGCTGAAGCTCCCAAGCCCGAGCCTTTGAAAATTGCATTTGCCTACATTGGTCCCGTTGGCGATGGCGGTTGGACATTTGCCCATGACAACGCCCGCAAGGCCATCGAAGCTGAGTTTGGCGACAAAGTCAAAACCTCATTTGTTGAAAGCGTGTCTGAATCTGCTGACGCAGAACGCAATTTCCGCGACATGGTGTCGCAAGGCAATAAGTTGATTTTCGGCACCACCTTCGGGTACATGGAACCCATGTTGAAAGTCGCTGCTGACAGCAAAGACGTTAAGTTCGAACATGCCACCGGTTACAAGCAGGCCGAGAACATGCGCACCTACGACAGCCGCACTTATGAAGGCGCATACATGGCCGGCGTGATCGCGGGCAAGATGACCAAGACTAACACGCTGGGCGTGGTGGCTTCCATCCCGATCCCGGAAGTGGTTCGCAACATCAACAGCTTCACGCTGGGTGCTCAATCGGTCAACCCCAAAATCAAAACCAAAGTGGTGTGGGTGAATGAATGGTTCAATCCACCGAAAGAAACAGAAGCCGCCACATCGTTGATCAACAGCGGCGCAGACATCCTGTTTCAAAACACGGATTCAGCCGCTGTCCTGAAAACCGCAGAAGCCAAGGGCAAACGCGCTTTCGGCTGGGACTCTGACATGACTGCCTACGGTCCCAAAGCCCACCTTGCATCTGCCGTCATCAACTGGGCGCCTTACTACATCAAGGCCACGCGTGAAGCCCTCGAAGGCAAATGGACCGGCGGCGCTGCAGTCTGGTGGGGCGTGAAAGAAGGCGCTATCGATATCGTTTCTATTGCCGAAGATGTGCCTGCTGAAACCAAAAGCAAAGTTGACGAAGTCAAAGCCGGCTTGAAAGACGGCAGCTTTGTGATTTGGAAAGGCCCGTTGCTGGACAACACCGGCAAAACACTGCTGAAGAAAGACGAAGTCGCTGACGACAAGTTCCTGGGCGGACTCAATATCTATGTCAAAGGCGTGGAAGGCAAAGTCCCCGGTAGCGACAAGAAATAATTTGTTGACTGCTTCCGCCAAAAGGCTGCCTGCGGGCAGCCTTTTTTGAGACAGATAAGCATGAAAATCAAACAAGCATGGACTGATTCGCTTTATGTGCTGGCTGTAGCCTTGGTTTTTTGGGCCGTGGCTACGCATTGGGAATTGTCAGAGCATATTGCTGCGTTCAGTCGCATCCATGAAACCGATCAAATCGATGAATTGCCTTTTTTATTGATTGTTTTGTTTCTTGGTATGACCTGGTATTCATGGCGACGCAGTATGGAGGCCAGACAGGAAATTGCCGAACGCATTCGCTCTGAGCAACAAGTGCAGGAATTGCTGCGCCACAACAGTGATCTGGCGCAACGATTGTTCACCGCGCAGGAAGACGAAAGACGTGCGTTGGCGCGTGAATTGCACGATGAAATGGCGCAGACTGTGACAGCCATTCGCACTGAAGCCGCTGTGTTGACTGCGCATCAAGCCAGTCCGCATGAAGTCCATCTGTCTGCCCAGCGGATTGCCGATGCGGCACAGCAGGTGTCGCAAATGACCAGGAATATGCTGTTGCAGTTGAGGCCTATGGCGCTGGACAGCATGGGTTTGCGCGAGGCGGTATTGGCATTGTGTCAACAGTGGCAAAACAGCTCAGGCATTGAGTGCGAATGCGAGATTCCGGATCTCATGGACAGTGATGCGCAAGATTACCTTTGTGTCACGGTTTACCGATTGGTGCAAGAGGCATTGACCAATGTGGCCAAGCATTCCCGGGCGACAAAGGTATTGTTGAATTTACACACGACATCGCAAGGCAATTTGCTTTTGACTATCCGGGATAACGGCCAGGGTTTGCCTTCTGTCCAGAATAACAGTCAAGGCTTTGGCTTGCTGGGCATGCGTGAGCGCGTGGCCAGTTTGAAAGGGAGCTTTCACCTGCACACTGAGCCCGGCCAAGGTGTTGAAATCAGTATTGAATTACCGGTGAAGTTAGATACAAGCGCTTAACTTATTGAAACGATTTGATAACGCCGTGGCGCTGCGCAAAATGCACCAATGCCGCAGGTGTTTCTGCTTTTAACTTGGCGCGAATCGCGGTCTGGTAGTTGTTGACTGTTTTCTGTGACAAACTCAGCAATTTTGCGCATTCAGGGATGGATTTGCCTTCTGCCAGCATTTTGAAAACTTCAAATTCTTTGGATGACAGGTGCTTGATGGTTTCAGCTTCTTTGGCCAGCGCATTGTCGTGTTGCCTGGACAGCAAATCTTCGCTCAGGTAAATACTGCCTGCGTGCACAGCGTGTATTGCGTTGACAATATGCACCGGGTCTGAGGATTTGCTGATAAAGCCCCTGGCCCCGTTATTCAAAGCAGTGGAAATCAATGATGAGTCGTCATACATGCTGCAAATAATGACTTTGGCGTGTTTGTCGCGGCTCAGGATTTTTTGCAGCAGCGTCATGCCGGACAAGCCTTTCATAGCCAAGTCTGTGATCACCACATCCGGCGTTTTGCCGGAATAAAGCGAATAACCTTCTTCGGCCGATTCCGCTTCGCCGCATACGCTGAGAAGCGGGTCTGAAGCGATCAATCGCACATAGCCTTGGCGCACGATGGCGTGATCATCAACGATCAAAACACTGACCATGGTCTGATACCTTTAACAAATAACGCGGTGAATCTTTGAATCTCAAGTCAAGCAGATGAGAGTAAGAGCTTAGAGGCAAATGCTTCCAGAAAGTGTGGCGGTGGCCTGAACCTAAAGGCAGATCAGGAATTTTTCCCGAACGAACTGGCAAATAATCCTGTTCTAGGAAATTTTCTTGCTGAAGGTACATATTAATCATGCGTTTCCATATGCCTAACAAGCCCTTCGTAACGGGTTCTGCCCCTCTTTTTAAGCAGGCCTTGCTGCTGGCCATTGCTTCATGTTTCGCTGCACCCCCGTTGTTGTTGGCACAAGAGGCCGCAACAGGTGAAGAAGTGTTGCCCGATGTGCGCATCATTGCCACCACGCCTGTGGGTTCTACCGGTATTCCCATCACGAAATTTGCAGGCAATGTTCAAACCATCAATCAAAAAGACATGCCGCGTGATTTGCAAGGCTTCACCGATGTATTGAACCAGAACATTGGCTCAGTCCATTTGAACGATACCCAAGGCAACCCTTTCAACATTGACTTGATGTACCGGGGCTTTACCGCTTCGCCTATTCTCGGGTCATCGCAAGGTATTTCGGTCTTTCTGGATGGTATGCGTGTCAACGAACCTTTTGGCGACATCGTGCCCTGGGACTTGATACCGCAAATTGCGATTGCCAACACCCTCGTGGTTCCCGGTTCCAACCCTGTGTACGGTTTGAACACCTTGGGCGGCGCCGTGGCCATGACCACCAAGCGCGGGTTCACCAATGAAGGCAGCGAAGCCAAACTGACCCTGGGTTCTTACAACCGCCGCAGCATCGAAGCGGAAAAAGGTGGCCATAGCGAAAACACAGACTATTATTTTGCAACCAGCCTTTACGAGGACAGTGGCTGGGCCACTTACAACCCCAGCACTGTGCGCCAGTTTTTCGGCAAACTCGGGTTCATGGATGAAAAAAGGGATATTCAGTTTTCGTTTGCCTACACCGATAACTCGCTATACGGCAACCAGAGTACACCTACCACATTGCATGCCGCCGAGTATAAAAGTTACACCCACCCTGATTACACCAATACCCAGAACCTCACCTTGAATCTCAAGGGTGAGATGGACATGGGCGACGATAAAACAGTAGCCGGAAATATCTATTACCGCTGGATCAAGCGGGATGCCATGAACAGTAATTTGAATGGTGTCACGACAGCGGGTACGACTTGCTCAGATTACACTAATTGCGTTGCAGCAAATTTACTGGCCAATTACACCCAAAATATTGTGGGTGCCAATGCGCAATGGTCTGCACTTGATAAATTGTGGGATCGCTCTAACACCATGACCTTGGGTACCAATATTGAATACGGTCGTACCACGTTCACCAATAAAGGACAGAACGCATATGTTGATAGTTCGTTCGGCTTGGTGGCAGTAGACGCTTACCAGGATCAGGCCAACATCACATCAACTAACGGCCGTTTCGGCTTGTTTGCCACGGACACTCTGGACGCAACCGATAAGCTGGCTGTGACAGCTTCTGCGCGACTAGATTATGCGGATGTCAAATTAAACGGCAGTTCTTGTACTGGAAACTCTAATACGGTCAATGATTTGTGTGGGTTTGATTCAACCTCATCCAATGATGGTTGGACATCTGTTAACGGAACCAGCAGTTACATCCGTTTGAACCCATCGTTGGGCACCACTTATCAGTTGTCTCCTCAAACCACTGGTTTTGCCACGTATTCAGAGGGTTTTCGCACGCCGTCTGCCATTGAGCTGGCATGTGCTGATGCAGCCAATCCATGTACTGGCATACCCAACGCATTTGGAGCAGACCCGTATTTGAAAGCGGTAGTGTCAAAAACGTTGGAATTTGGCTTGCGGGGAAAAATAAGCGATGCTGCTATGTGGAGCTTTGCTGTTTTTCGAACTGATTTGTACAACGACATTCTGTTTAATGCCACAACGACTACTACGGGTTATTTCTCTAACGTTGGTCAAACCCGCCGACAAGGCCTAGAGTTGGGGGTGCATGGCAATCTCAGCAGGTTTGACTATGCGGCAAATTTGAGTTGGATAGAGGCGACTTTCCAGTCTACTTTCCAAATTGCAAATGCTGCGAATAGTAGTTGTCCCGACCATGCAACCAGTATCTCTTGTCCAAGCAACAAAGTCGGCGACAAAATCCCCGGCATACCTGCAGGCGTAATGAAACTGAAACTCGGCTACGCACTTTCTGATGCGACACGCATAGGCACGAATATCCATGCACAAGGACCGCAATACGCACGAGGCGACGAAAACAACCTGGATTCCAACGGCCAAATTCCAGGCTATGTGCTCCTAAATATCGATGCTAGCCACCGTATCAGCAAAACTTTCGAATTGTTTGGAGGTGTGTCCAATTTGATGGATAAGAGTTATGCCACTTACGGTGTACTCGGGCAGAATAATTTAAGCGGGGGCGGGTATGAGCAATTCCGCAGTTACGGTGCGCCCCGTACTTATTTCGCTGGTGTTCGCGGCAGTTTTTAATTTTTAAAACCTCTCAGATAGCTTGATTCACTGTTTTTTGTAAGCCCGCAGCCCGGCTGACACCAAGGTGTTGGCCGGGCTGTCGCACATTTAAAAACGTGCAACGCTTAGGGCAAACGTAGTCATTGATACGTGCAATAGCCCCGTGCCTCAGGAGGGTATTGCCGCTAACTCATTTAAATTGTTGCAAAACGAGAATTTGAGGGCTAAAGCAAGGGCTTTCCCTAGGGTGAGCGGGGATAAAAAATCATTAATATGACCATCGTTCCGCATCCCTCAATCAAGGAAGTATTTATGAGCCTTCAATTCAAAGTTAACGGTAAATCCGTTTCGTCCAACTCCGAGGCAGACACGCCTTTGCTTTGGGTCATCCGTGATGAACTCGGCCTGACCGGCACAAAATTCGGTTGCGGCGCTGCCCTGTGCGGCGCTTGTACCGTGCATGTGAACGGCGAAGCTGTTCGTTCATGTCAAACCCAGGTCGGCAATATTGCCGGCTCTAACGTTGCCACCATCGAAGGCCTCGGCGGCACACACGCTCTGCAAAAAGCCTGGATCAAGCATCAGGTTCCCCAGTGCGGTTACTGCCAGTCCGGCCAGCTGATGAGCGCTGCTGCACTGCTGAGCAAAAACAAAAACCCTTCAGATGCAGACATCGACGCAGCCATGGCTGGTAACGTCTGCCGTTGCGGTACTTACACACGTATCCGTGCTGCCGTCAAAGATGCAGCATCCCAGTTGCGCGCTGCTTAATTTCAAAGGAAATACATCATGATAAGCACAGAAACAAATCGCCGCGACTTCATCAAAACCACCAGCATCGCCACTTCCGGCCTGATGATGGGTGTGGTTCTGCCAAGTACCGTCTCCAAATCTATCGCTGCCGGCACATTGCACACACCTAACGCTTGGGTGCACATTGCTGACGACAACACCATCACGCTGCTGTCAGCACGTTCAGAAATGGGCCAGGGTGTTTACACCTCTATGCCTATGCTGATCGCTGAAGAGCTGAATGTTGACGTGAACAAGGTTGTCATTTCCGCGGCCCCTCCCGGAGCCGTGTATGTCAACGCTTTGCTCGGCGCCATGATTACCGGTGGTTCTACCTCCGTTCGTGACGGCTGGGAAAAACTCCGTATAGCCGGCGCACAAGTTCGTGAAATGCTGGTTGCCGGTGCTGCTGCTGAATGGGGTGTCCCCGCCAGTGCAGTGAAAGCTGAAAACGGCATGTTGACCGGCCCTGGCGGCAAAAAAGCCACCTACGGTCAAATGGCAGAAGCCGCTTCCAAGCAGCCCGTGCCTGAAAAGCCCGCCATCAAAGCAGCCAAAGACTTCCGCGTTGTCGGCAAGCGCATTGTCCGCACTGATGCTCCTGCCAAAGTCAACGGCACCGCAGAATTCGGTATTGACGTTCGTCTGCCCGGCATGGTTTACGCCAGCCTGGAACAGTCACCTGTCATCGGCGGCAAAGTCATTCGCGTTGACAGCACAGCAGCCAAAGCCATGCCTGGCGTGGTTGACGTGATTGAAATCCCTGATGGCGTGGCTGTTGTTGCCAATTCCTACTGGGGTGCAGTCAAAGCACGTCGCGCTCTGAAAATCGAATGGGACTTCGGTGCAGGCGCAAACCTGTCATCCGACGGCATGATCGAGACTCACAGACAAGCTTCTTCTACCGGCAAAGTGCTGCCAATTCAGCCTGCTAAAGGCGATGTGATGGCAGCCATCGGTGGTTCAGCCAAGAAAATGTCTGCTACTTACATTACACCCCTGCAGTCTCATTCACCCATGGAACCCATGAACTTCACGGCCCACGTCACCGGCGGTAAAGCGCTGTTGATCGGACCTACCCAGTTCCAACAAGGCGTTCAAGGTAGCGTTGCTGGCGCTCTAGGCATCAAGCCTGAAGACGTGCAAGTGCAAACCACCTTCTTGGGTGGCGGTTTTGGTCGTCGTATTGAGCTGGACTTCCCGGTTCAGGCTGCACTGATTTCTAAAGCAGTCAAGCTGCCAGTGAAATTGGTCTGGTCACGCGAAGATGACATGACCCATGACTTCTACCGTCCCATCGGCTTCAACCAGATCAATGCCGGTCTGGATTCCAATGGCATGCCTGTCGGTTTGCACTTCAAGCTGACTTCACAGTCCATCACACAGCGCGCTTTCGGTCTGCCGAAAGACACTATGGATCCTTTCATGGTTGAAGCAGCTGTTGCGCCTTACAACATTGCCAATACCCAGCACGACCTGGTCATCCATGATGCCGGTTTGCGTGTGGGTTACTGGCGCGGTGTGAGCCACAACATGAACGTTTTTGCCAATGAAAGCTTCGTTGACGAAATGGCTCTGGCTGCCGGCAAAGACCCTGTGGAATACCGCATGGCCATGTTGGAAGGCAAAACACGCTTCCAGAACGTCCTGAAACTTGCTACGGATAAAGCCGGCTACAAAAAAGGCGCAGGCAAAGGCAATGCATTCGGCGTATCCATCATGGAAGGTTATGACACCTACGTCGCCGTTGTTGCTGAAATCAGCATCGGTGCCGATGGCGAAGTCAAAGTGGTGAAAGCCACTGTGGCAGCCGACATGGGCATGATCGTCAACCCTGAAATCGTTGAGCAGCAAATCCAGTCCAGCATCATCATGGGCATGGGCACTACGCTCAAGCATTCCATCACGCTGGTAAACGGACGCGTTCAGCAAACCAACTTCAATACATACCCGATGGTTCGTACCAACGAAGCACCGCTGGTTGACATTGTGTTGGTCAAGAGCGCTGAGAAGCCTGGTGGTATCGGCGAACCCGTCACAGCGGCCATCGTGCCTGCTCTGGCTAACGCTGTTGCCAAACTGACTGGCAAGCGTGTTCGCACACTGCCTATCACCGGCAAAGCTATTCAGCAAGCCTGATCAACACCAGTGGCTGTTCGCAGCCATTGGGTTTGGTTCGAAAAAGAGCGGGAATTTCCCGCTCTTTTTTTGTCTAAAAATTTTCAGCTTATTGATTGCAAGAATCTCACATCGTATTTTGAGAGGTAGAAACCAGATGTCGTGTGCATCAATTCACAAGTGTGGTTTTTTTTGGATTTGCACTGTGCTTAGTTTTTCTGCCTTTGCACAAAACAGCCCGCTTCCTGATCCTCGTTTAACACCAGGCAGCATCGACCCGTCAGTGACGCAAGAGAATATTCACGCGACTGTTTGCATCAAAGGATATACAGACAGCGTAAGGCCGGACAAGGAATACACCAACCGCTTAAAACATGAACAGTTACGGCAATACCACTACCCGGACTTGAACCCTCGAAGTTATGAACAAGACCATTTGATCCCATTGAATATAGGCGGCAATCCAAGCGATCCGAAAAATCTGTGGCCCCAACCCAGACAAGGTGAATGGTCAGCTGAGCAAAAAAACGACCTTGAGTTCGTGGTTTATAAAATGGTTTGCAGAGGCGAATTATCTTTGCACGAAGCACAACAACGCATGGCGCGCGACTGGATTCAAGCCTACAAAGATTGGGTTCCGTCTCATCGCAACTTGTTGCCGAAACATAGACGTCACAGTGTCGATTAATTGAGATTGCAAGACTGGCGCAAAATCAGAGTACAGCCGACGAAAAGGCTGGAATAGCAAAAAAGCTTTTTTTGCAACAATCACGCATCATTTTTGGAGTCTGCCTCATGAATTTCGAAGCCATTGCGGCAGCACAGTTACCTGAATTGCTATGCGCTATGCCCAAAACCGAATTACATATGCACATAGAAGGCTCGCTTGAGCCTGAACTGATATTTGAATTAGCCAAGCGCAATCACGTCCGGTTAAATTACGCTAGCGTCGAGGAACTGCGCTCTGCTTATGCATTTACTGATTTACAAAGCTTTCTGGATATTTACTACGCCGGTGCCAGCGTGTTGCAGCAGCCGCAGGATTTTTATGACATGGCTTGGGCTTATTTTTTGCGGGCCAAAGCTGATAACGTCGTCCATGCAGAAATATTTTTTGACCCACAATCCCATACCGAACGCAAAGTCAGCATGCGCACGGTCATCACCGGTTTGCATGAGGCCTGCGTAGATGCTGAAAAAAAACTCGGCATCAGTTCTTCGTTAATTCTGTGCTTTCTTAGACACCTGAGTGAAGAATCGGCATTTGAAACCTTGGAGCAAGCCATACCTTTCCAGGATTTATTCATAGGAGTGGGATTGGATTCAAGCGAGCGAGGTCATCCGCCGGAAAAATTTGAACGTGTGTTCAAGCGCGCGCGACAACTCGGACTCAAAGTCGTTGCACACGCCGGAGAAGAGGGCCCGCCGGCTTACATATGGAACGCTTTGAACCTGCTGCAAGCTGAGCGCATAGACCATGGTGTGCAAGCTATTCATGATCCGGCATTGATGAAGCGACTGGCCGAAGAGCGAATACCTTTGACAGTATGTCCGCTGTCGAACTTGAAACTGTGTGTGTTCCCGGATTTGGCACAACATAATTTGGGCGTCATGCTTGAGCAAGGCGTGTGCGTCATGCTCAATTCGGACGATCCGGCTTATTTCGGCGGCTATTTGAATGAGAATTTTTTGCAAACCTTTACCGCATTAAATCTCAATGCATCCCACGCGTATCAATTGGCGGCCAACAGCTTTGAAGCTGCATTTGTGCCACAAGAGCGTAAGCAGGTATGGCGCAATCAACTCGATGTGTGCTTTCATCATTTCGGTGCTTAAACTGTATATATATCTTTCAATCCATGCCACTGTGATGAAGCAATGTCAATGCTGAACACATTGGCCGTAGCGGGCGGTGGCATTGGCGGACTTGCAACTGCGCTGGCGCTTGGCCAAACTGGTGTGCGTCTAAACGTCTACGAACAAGCGGATGCATTTACCGAGACAGGTGCCGGCATAGGACTCGGGCCGAATGCCATGCGGGTGTTGGATCAATGGGGATTAAGCAGCGAATTGCGCTCGACCGGCTGCATCCCTGAGTATTTGCAGTCACGCCGCGCAGATGACGGGCGTATTGCGGGACGTTTGCCTATGGGCCAGTCTTATATCGAAAAATACGGCGCACCCTATCTGACGGTACACCGGGCTGATTTGCATCAGATATTGCTTGAAGCAGTAAAAAAACAAGCTGTCACTGAACTCTTTTTGAATCACACACTGATGGCGATTGATGTTCGATCGCAAGATATTGATCTTAAGTTCCAAGAAATTAACGAGTCACATCAAACAATGGCGCTGGTAGGTGCAGATGGTTTACACAGCCGTGTTCGTACTTCGATACTTGGCGCTGATGAACCTGTGTCAAGCGGTCATTGGGCTTATAGAGCATTATTGCCTATGCACAGTTTGCCTCAGACAATTCAAGAATCGCACATTGGTATTTGGATGGGTAAGCGCTTGCATGTGGTGCATTACCCGGTGCGAGGCGGTGAATTTTTAAATATCGTTGTGCTGGTTGAGACCACCGGCCATCAATCGCAAGCCGGTTGGGATGTGCTGCGCAGCACAGAGCAAATCAATGCTGATTTAAAGCAAGTATTGCAAGGCTGTTGCAATGAATTACAAGCACTGATTAACAGGGTAGAAAACTGGCGCGCCTGGTGTTTGTTTGATCGCCCGCCTTTGCAAAGAGCGACGCAAATGGCGCGGGGCAGGGTGGCGCTATTGGGAGACGCAGCGCATCCCATGTTGCCTTACCTGGCTCAAGGGGCGGGTATGGCGATTGAAGATGCTGCTTGTCTGGCCGTGCAATGGCAGCGTATCGATTTGCCGGTAGAGCAGCGTTTTCTTAACTACGCGCAGGCTCGATGGCAACGGGTCTCACGAGTACAACAGCGCGCGCGTCGCAACGGCACCATTTTTCATGCCGATGGATGGCTGCGCTTGGCGCGGGACACGGCACTGGCGCTAGGAGGTTCTTATATGATAGACTTGCCGTGGTTGTACGCAGGCTGATTTTTTTGGCAATGCTGGTACAAAAAAAGCCTTAAAAGCCAACTTTCAAAGTCGCCCCAGCAGCAATAATTCCATCAAAGCTTTTTGCACGTGCAATCGGTTTTCAGCTTCGTCCCAGACCACGGACTGCGGGCCGTCTATCACAGCAGCTTGAACCTCTTCACCGCGATGGGCGGGCAGGCAATGCATGAACAAAGCGTCCGGTTTGGCCGCAGCCATCATGGCTTCGTCTACGCACCAAGCGGCAAAGGCTGTGCGGCGGGCTTCATTCTCTGCTTCGTAGCCCATGCTGGTCCACACGTCGGTGGTCACCAAGTCTGCGTCTTTGCAAGCAGCCAGCGGGTCGGCAAATACTTTGAAACAGCCATTGTTGGCGACACCGGCCACCGATTGGTTGACCTCGTAGCCACCGGGTGTGCTGACATGCACAGTAAAGCCCAACAGATCAGCGGCCTGCAGCCACGTGTTGGCCATGTTGTTGCCGTCGCCCACCCAGGCCACCACTTTTCCCTTGAGACATGCCAGCGGCTGCGATACATCGCCACGGTGTTCAATGAAAGTGAATAAGTCTGCAAGGATTTGGCAGGGGTGAAATTCATTGGTCAAACCATTGATGACGGGAACCCGTGAATTGGCGGCGAAGCGCTCAATCTTTGTTTGCTCATAGGTGCGGATCATGACCAGATCGACCATACGGCTGATGACCTTGGCGGAGTCCTCTATGGGTTCAGCGCGCCCGAGTTGGCTGTCTCCAGTGGTCAGATGCACCACGGCTCCGCCCATTTGGTACATGCCTGCTTCAAAGCTGATGCGCGTGCGCGTGGATGCTTTTTCGAAAATCATGGCCAGTGTGCGGTCTGTCAGCGGCTGGTGTTTGTCGTAGGCTTTGAATTTTTGTTTGATGAGTGCCGCTCGCGTGAACAGATAAGCGTAATCATCCGCCGTGAAATCGCTGAACTGTAAATAATGTTTCAGAGGCTGGCTCATGTCAGGCCTTAGGTGAAGTAGCTAGAAATTCTTTGACCAGAGGCACCAGCAATGCCACCACTTCATCTGCCTCAGCCTCGGTCATGATGAGCGCGGGCAACAAGCGTATGACGCTGTCGGCAGTCACACTCAACAATAAACCGGCTTGTAGCGCCTGTCCCATCAACGGGCCGCAGGGACGGTCCAGATCTATGCCAATCATCAAGCCGTTGCCGCGGATTTCCTTGAACCCTGCCACATGTTCAAGCTCGCGTTGCAATGCGTTTTTCAAATGCGTGCCGACGCGGGACGCGTTTTCCAGCAATCTGTCTTCTTCCATGATACGCAGTGTTTCCACCCCTGCGCGCATGGCCAAGGGGTTGCCGCCAAACGTCGTGCCGTGGTTACCCGGTTGAAAAATTTTGGCGGCCTTGGGGCCCGCCACCACCGCGCCAATCGGCACCCCCGAGCCCAACCCTTTGGCCAAAGGCATGACATCTGCGTGAATGCCTGCCCATTGGTGGGCAAACCATTTGCCGGTGCGGCCGATGCCGCATTGCACCTCGTCAATCATCAGCAGCCAGTCGCGCTCATCGCACAGTTGGCGAATGGCACGCAAATAGTCTGCGCTCATAGGGTTGATGCCACCTTCGCCTTGTATGGTTTCGAAAAACACCGCCACTACATTGGGGTTGTTGACCGTGGCTATTTCAATCGCGGCGATATCGTTCATAGGCACGCGGATAAAACCTTCGACCAGCGGCCCGAACCCTTGCTGAATTTTGGCGTTGCCGGTGGCGCTCAGCGTTGCGATGCTGCGGCCGTGGAATGCTTTGTCATAGACCACGATTTCGGGTTTATCAATGCCTTTGTCATGGCCGAATTTGCGCGCCATCTTGAGTGCGGCTTCGTTGGCTTCCAAACCAGAGTTGCAGAAGAACACATTGCTCATGCCTGACAGCGCCACCAGTTTGTCGGCGAGTTGTTGTTGCAAAGGGATGTGGTAATAGTTGCAACTGTGCATGATCTTGCTGATCTGGTCTTGCAAGGCGGGCACCAGCTTGGGGTGGTTGTGCCCCAAAGTGTTGACCGCGATACCGGCCAGCGCATCCAGATAACGTTTACCGCTGGTGTCCCACACATAAACGCCTTGGCCATGCGACACCGTCATCGGCAGACGGCCATAGGTGTTCATCAAGTGAGCAGCAGGATCGGCAGTGGACATGTGAACCTCGGGGTGTGGCGGAAAAGAAATCGGCTCTGAAGCCATGGAGACTTGGAGCCGCAAACATAGATTCTAGGGCGCATTGCTTGTCAGACGTTTGAAATAACTGGCATCTAAGATAGATCGGTGCAAAGCAATATTTCAAAAGAAGTCGTGATTCTGGGTGTCACTCAATCTGGTCAAACTTTCCGGCCAAGTGATTGGGCGGAGCGCTTGGCCGGAGTGATCAGCAGCATACGGCCCGCACCCGCCAACCCGGGCGACCACTTCAGTTATTCACCTTGGTGCGTGCCCAATACCTTGCAAGGTCAAAAATGCGTGATTGTTCATATTGACATTCGCGCAGCCAATGTCATGGCTTGGGATTTTTTAATGGGATTTGCCAAAGACAACGACTTGCAAATTCTCGAGGTTAAGGAATAAGCGCCCATGAAAAAACCGCCCGAAGGCGGTTTCTCACTTTTTTGCCAACAGCGCACCGGTTTCAAACGGCGGCCTGCTTGCGGCAGACCGGGCTGGGTACCTGAAACGTCAGGCGGCGAGGGCCAGGTGTTTCACCTTGGCGGCCAGGCGGCTCTTATCGCGAGCTGCCTTGTTTTTGTGGAAGATGTGTTTGTCAGCGATGATGTCCACCACCGATTGCATCTTGCCGAACAGTTCAGCGGCTTTGACTTTGTCACCGGCTTGAACTGCTTTTTCGACGTTCTTCACTGCTGTGCGGTATTTGGAGCGCAACGAGCTGTTGGCTTCGTTGAGTTTCACGTCCTGGCGGGCGCGTTTGCGGCCTGATGCCAGGCGCGGGTTCTTTTTCTTGGGTTTGGCTGAAGCCATGGTTTTTCCTTTGAGTGTCTGAGGATGATGCTGGCAAAGCCGGACATTGTAGCAAATGCCCCCGGCTGACTGTCACCGGCGGCGGCTACACTGCGGCGGATGAGCATGTTCAAGTCCGCTTCTACCGTTTCCTTGTTGACCCTGGTGTCGCGCATCACCGGGTTCGCGCGAGAGACCCTGATCGCCACGGTTTTCGGTGCCAGCGCGCTGACCGACGCGTTCAACGTGGCTTTTCGCATCCCGAATCTGTTTCGCCGCTTGTTTGCCGAAGGTGCGTTCAGCCAGGCCTTTGTGCCGGTGCTGGCCGCCACCCGGGCCGAAAAAGGGGATGCTGCCACCCGCGTATTGATTGACAAAGTGGCTACTTTGCTTGCGTGGGCGGTGTTGTTGACCAGTCTGCTCGGCGTGCTGGGCGCGCCTTGGCTGGTCTGGGTCATGGCCAGCGGCTTGCGCCAATCGCCCCAAGGTTTGCAAACCGCCATCAACCTGACAGGCTTCATGTTTCCCTACATCGCCTTCATGTCCATGGTGGCCTTGTCTGCCGGTATTTTGAATACCTGGCGGCGTTTTGCCGTGCCTGCGGCCACTCCAGTGTTGTTGAATGTGTGCATGATTGGCAGCGCCTGGTTGGGCGCGCCTTGGTTTGAAGCCCAGGGCATAGCGCCGATTTACAGCTTGGCAGCCGGCGTCATGCTGGGCGGCTTGTTGCAGTTGGCGGCGCAAATTCCGGCGCTTTTAAAGCTGGGTTTATTACCGCGCATCAGCGTGTCGCCGACACAGATCAAAGCCGCATGGCAGGACGAGGGTACCCGCAAGATTTTGGCCATGATGGGCCCGGCTTTGCTGGGCGTGGGCGTGGCCCAGTTGTCGTTGGTCATCAACACTCAAATCGCCTCACACCTGACCCCGGGCAGCGTCAGCTGGATCAGTTACGCCGACCGCTTGATGGAATTTCCCATCGCTTTGCTCGGTGTGGCGCTGGGCGTGGTATTGATGCCGCAATTGGCCGCCGCCAAGGCTGCTTCAGACAGTGAGCGTTACAGCGCCATGCTCGATTGGGGGCTGCGCCTGGTAGTGGTGCTGGCGCTGCCGTGTGCGGTGGCGCTGTTGGTGTTTGCCGCGCCGCTGGTGTCGGTGCTTTATCACTATGGCGCGTTTTCAAGCCATGATGTGCAGCAGACCAGCCTGGCCTTGACGGGTTACGGCGTGGGTTTGCTCGGTCTGGTTGCCATCAAGGTGCTGGCACCGGGCTTTTATGCCAACCAGGACACCCGCACGCCGGTGCGCATTGCGGTCGCGGTGCTGGTGTTCACGCAAGTCATGAACTGGCTGCTGGTGCCGTATCTGGCGCATGCCGCATTGACTTTGTCGATTGCGCTGGGCGCCTTGGTCAACGCCTTGAGTTTGTTGATCGGTTTGCGCAGGCAGGGGCAATACATGCCGCTGCCGGGTTGGCCACGTCTTTTGCTGCAAGTGTTGCTGGCGTGCGGCTTGATGGCTGCCGGTTTGTTGTGGGCTTCCCAACAATGGGATTGGACCGGCTTGCAGTCACACGCCTGGCAGCGCATAGGTTTGATGACACTGGTGCTGGGTACATCGGGTGTTGTGTATTTGGTGACGCTTAGGGTTATTGGCGTCGATCTGCGTGCACTTTTGCGCCGCTGAAGGCATGATTGAGCCATGGATTACAAGTTGACACTCCCCTCGGCACTGGACTATTTCTCTACCCTGGTGCAAAGCGACGAAGAATTTCCCTTGCTGGAAACAGCAGTCAGTCTGGCGCAGGATGAATTTCCCGCGCTCGACATACTACAGGTGCTGGACGAAGTCGATGTGATGTCCGCCAAGCTCAAAAGGCGCTTGATGCCGAATGCCGACGCGCTGGACAAACTGCGCGAGCTGAACCGGTTTTTTTATGGAGACATGCGGTTCGCGGGCAATGTCAACCATTACGACGACCCGCACAACAGCTATTTGAACGTGGTGCTCGGCAAGCGCCTGGGCATTCCCATCAGCCTGGCTGTGTTGTGGCTGGAGCTGGGGCAAAGTCTCGGTTTGAACGTCAGCGGTGTCAGCTTTCCCGGTCATTTTCTGGTCAAGCTGGATTTGAATTTTCCGCAGGAAGGCCACGTGGTGATTGACCCTTTCACCGGCGAATCGCTGAGCCGTGAAGACCTGGCCGAGCGGCTGATTCCCTGGCTGCCCGGCGCCAAGCTGGGCAAACCTCAAGCTATTTCCGATGACGCGCTGGCCTTTCATTTGGAGCCGGCCGAACCGCGCCAGATCATTGCGCGCATGTTGCGCAATCTGCACGAGATTTACCGCCGCCAGGACGATCAGGAACGGTTATTGAAAGTCAGGGCCAGGTTGGCTTTGTTGTTGCCTGAAAATTAATTGATCACCACCGCAGCGCCATCGCCTTTGTCGGCAATCACACCAATGCGGTAAACCTGCTCGCCTAAAGCGGCAAGAGTTTGAGCACATGCATCTGCGTGTTCAGCGGAAATCACCACGACCATGCCAATGCCGTTGTTAAATGTGCGGCACATTTCTGCTTCGTCAATGCCTGCGGTTTGTTGCAACCAAGTGAACAATTCTGTGCGCGGCCAACTGGCACGTTGCAGGTGAGCGGCGCAATGGTCGGGCAGCACGCGCGGGATGTTTTCGGTCAAACCGCCGCCGGTGATGTGCGCCAAGGCTTTGATTGGATGAGCTTTCAGCGCGGCCAAGACAGATTTCACATACAAACGCGTGGGTGCCATCAGCGCTTCTTTGAATGGCTGGCCGTCAAGCTGAGCCGGCAAATGCGATGAAGCACGTTCTATGCATTTGCGCACCAGGCTGAATCCGTTGGAATGCACGCCGCTGGACGAAAGGCCCAGCACAATATCTCCGGGCGACACATTCTTGCCGGTCAGGATCAGCGATTTTTCCACCACGCCAACCGCAAATCCCGCCAAATCGTATTCGCCCGCCGGGTACATGCCCGGCATCTCGGCGGTTTCGCCGCCTATCAAGGCGCAACCGGACAACTCGCAGCCTTTGGCGATGCCGCCGACCACGGCCGCGGCCGTGTCCACGTCTAGCTTGCCGCAAGCGAAATAGTCGAGAAAAAACAGTGGCTCTGCACCTTGCACCAACACGTCATTGACGCTCATGGCCACCAAATCAATGCCGACGGTGTCGTGCATCTGCCATTCAAACGCCAGTTTCAGTTTGGTACCGACGCCGTCGGTGCCGCTGACCAGCACCGGTTCTTTGTAGTTTTTCGGTACCTCAAACAGCGCGCCGAAGCCGCCTATGCCGGCCAGCACGCCGTCGCGCATGGTTTTTTTGGCCAGCGGTTTAATGCGTTCAACCAAGGCGTCGCCTGCGTCGATATCGACGCCTGCATCTTTGTAGGAAAGTGGTGTGTTCATATGCGTAGGGCGCTGCAATCATGCCCGGGGGTCGGGTCGATAGAATCAGAGCATTCTAAATGCGGGTACTTCTCCCCTGATGTCCATATCCCCCGACTACCGTTTTTACGCTGCCTGGCTGTTGATACTCAGCCTGCTTGCGGCGCTGTTGTGGTGGTTAACGCCTGTGCTGACCCCGTTTCTTATCGCCGGGGTGATCGCCTATGTGTTGTCGCCGCCGGTCCGGCGCTTGCAAGCCTTGCTTGGCCCCGGTGTGCCCAAGTTTCTCGTCGTGCTGGTCTGCGAAATTGTTTTTTTGCTGTTGCTGGTGGCTTTCGTCGGCTTGATTGTGCCGGTGCTGTTCAAGGAAGCCGGCCGGTTGCAAACTCAATTACCCGGTTTGCTGGCCGAATTGCAGACTTGGGTCACACCCCTGCTGCAAAGCATGGGCATTGAATTACAACTCGACCCGCAAGGCATCAAAGACTTTGTGTCCAACCAGTTTCAGTCCATTTTGCACAACAGCATGGACTCAGTGCTGTCCTCGTTGCGCATAGGCGGCAGTGTGGCGCTGGCGCTGATAGGCAACTTGATTCTGGTGCCGGTGGCGCTGTTTTACCTGCTAATGGACGGTCACCACATGCTGGCTCAACTGCGCGAGTGGCTGCCGCGCAAGGCTGAACCAGGGGTGATCGATTTTGTCTCCGAAGCCGATGCGGTGCTGGGCGAGTATGTGCGCGGTCAGTTGCTGGTGATGCTGAGTTTGTCTGTTTACTACGTGGCTGGTTTGTCGCTGTTTGGACTGTCAGTTGCCTGGCCCATAGGTATTCTGACCGGCATGGCGGTGTTCGTGCCATATGTCGGTTTCGGCGTGGGCTTGCTTTTGGCGGCTTTGTCGGGTTTTCTGGAAATGGCGCCGCTGCAAGCCTCGGGCATGCTGGCGGTGGTGTTCGGCATCGGACAGTTGCTGGAAGGCTTTGTGCTGACCCCGCGCCTGATCGGCGAGCGCATCGGTTTGCACCCGCTGGCCGTGATTTTTGCTTTGCTGGCTTTCGGTCAGTTGCTGGGTTTTGTCGGCGTGTTGATCGCCTTGCCGGCCAGCGCGGTGTTGCTGGTGGCTTTGCGGCGCTTGCGTCAACGTTATGTGGCCAGCCGTTTGTATGCGGGCTGAGGTTTGATGAAACAAATCGCATTGGACATAGGTGTTTCAGTCGGCCCCAGTCTGGGGAATTTTCATCCCGGGCATAACGCGGCTGCGCTTGCGCATCTTGAATTGTGGATGGCCGGTCGCACACGTTCGCCGGTTCCCACGTTTTTGTGGGGCGACAACGGCAGCGGCAAAACCCATTTGCTGCGTGCGGTGGCAGACCATATTCGAAACCAAGGCGCCCGGGTCGGCTGGATGGACAAGACCACGGTGCAACCGCCTGAATTCAACCCTGAATGGGAAGTGTTGCTGCTAGACGATGTGCAGTTTTTTTCTGCGGTTCAGCAACACATGGCGTTCAACTGGTTTGTCAACGCAGCCACGCCGGGCGCGGCGCGTCAGCCTTGGGTGCTGGCCGCTGGCACCTTGCCGCCTCAAGACTTGCCGTTGCGGGAAGATTTACGCACCCGGCTGGGCTGGGGCCATGTGTTTCATTTGCAATTGCTGGACGATGACCAGCGCCGCGAGGTGCTGCTCAAGCACGCGCAAGCGCTGGGTATGCACCTTGGCAAGGATTTACTGGATTATTTGCTCAGCCGTTTCAGCCGGGACCTGGGGCATTTGATCCATCTGCTTGAACAACTCGACAACTATGCGCTGCAAACACAGCGGCCTTTGACCATTCCTTTATTGAGAGCCATGTTGGATGAAACCTGAACCGCACATGAAACTCGCGCTGTTTGACCTGGACCATACCTTGTTGCCGCTGGACTCAGACCAGTCCTGGGGTGAGTTCACCTTGCAACTCGGCTGGGTAGATGAAGCCACTTTCCGTGAGCGCAACAACGCTTTTTACGCCGACTACAACGCCGGCTGTCTGGACATACATGAGTACGTGCGCTTTGCCACACGCAGCATGCGCGAGCGCGGCATGGATGAGGCGCTTGCTGCGCACCGCCAGTTCATGCAACAAGTGATTCAACCTGCGATCAAACCTGCTGCTTTGGAATTGGTGGCGCAGCACCGCTCTTTGGGTGAAACGCTGGTGATGGTGACTGCAACCAATGAATTTGTCACCGGCCCTATCGCCGAAGCCTTTGGTATGGATGTGTTGCTCGCTGTTGAATTAGAGCGGGACGACAACGGTCATTTCACCGGTGAAATTGCCGGTGTGCCCAGTTTGCGCGAAGGCAAAGTGACACGCGTGAGCCAATGGCTGGCTCAGCAAGGCTTGGATTGGGCGCAAGTTGAAGCCACGTTTTACAGCGACTCGACCAACGATTTACCGCTGCTGGAAAAAGTGCAAACGCCGGTGGTGACCAACCCCGGCCCCGCCTTGAGGCAGATAGCCCAAGAGCGGGCATGGCGTATCCTCGACCTTTTCGAGACCTCATGATCAAAAAAATCATTCAAAACCTGTTCGGTAAATCAGACAAACCAAGCGCCACGCGTTTCGGCAAGCGGCGTGTGATTCCTGCTTCCACCCACGGCATAGACCCGGAACTGGTGGACGAGCGTGCGTGGAACGTGGTGCGCACTTTGCAGGAACGCGGTTTTGAGGCTTACATCGTCGGCGGCGCTGTACGCGATTTGCTGGTCGGTTTAAAGCCCAAAGATTTTGATGTGGCCACCGACGCCACGCCGGAAGAAGTCAAAGCGTGTTTTCGCCGTGCGTTCATCATCGGCAGACGCTTTCGTATCGTGCATGTGGTGTACGGGCGCGGGCGCGACCACGAAGTGATTGAAGTTTCCACGTTCCGGGCCCATTTGGACAGCAACGACGCCGAGCAGGTCAGCGGCAACGAGCGCACCAGCAAGAAAGCCTTGTCGAATATGACGCACGCGGTGGACGCCAGCGGGCGCGTGCTGCGCGACAACGTGTGGGGCCCGCAGGACGAGGACGCCACCCGGCGCGATTTCACCGTCAACGCCATGTACTACGACCCCAGCGTGGGTGAAGTCATCGACTACCACCACGGTTTTGAAGACGCGGCCAAACGCGTCATCCGCATGATTGGTGAGCCGTCGGCGCGTTACCGCGAAGACCCGGTGCGCATCATCCGCGCGGTGCGGTTTTCCGCCAAGCTCAGTGCGCTGGGCTTCAAGCTTGAGCCGCGCACCGCCAAGCCTTTGAAAGCCATGATGGAGTTGCTGGCCGATGTGCCGCAAAGCCGTTTGTTCGATGAAATGCTCAAGCTGCTGCAAACCGGTCATTCCATCGCCAGCATTGAGCAATTGAAAAAACTCGGACTCGCTCGCGGCATTTACCCGCTCTTGGATGTGGTGGTTGAACGCGCCGACACCCCGTTTGTGCAAGCTGCGCTGTTGGACACCGACCGGCGCGTCGGCGAAGGCAAACCGGTGGCGCCGAGTTTTTTGCTGGCCTGCGTGTTGTGGGCCGATGTACGCGAAGGCTGGCAGGCACGCACCGGCGAAATGGCGGTGTTCCCGGCTTTGCAGGAAGCCATTGAAGAAGTGTTTAACGCGCGCATCGGCGACGTATCAGGCCGCGGCAAATTGGCCGGTGACATGCGTGAAATCTGGACCATGCAACCACGCTTCGAGAAGCGCAACGGCAGTGCGCCCTTTGGGCTGGTCGAGCAGGCGCGTTTTCGTGCAAGTTTTGATTTCATGTGCTTGCGTGCCGAGGTCGGCGAAGTTGATGTGGAGTTAGCCGACTGGTGGGAAGACTTCAGCTTGGCAGATGACGACAGCCGGGTCGCCTTGTTGCAAGCCGTCAAACCTGCAGCGCGTGCAGTTCGTGCTGAAGGCGAAGCCAAAAAACGCCCGCGCCGCCGCCGCAAACCCGCTGGTGCCAAACCCGATGCAGGCGGCAACCCTGGCGCGTGAACCGGTCAGCGCCTATGTCGCTGTCGGCGCCAATCTGGGTGACGCCATCGCTTCAGTCACTCAGGCTTTGCAAGACCTGAGCGAATTGCCGCAGACGCAGGTCGAATCAATTTCCTCTTTGTACCGCAGTGCGCCTTATCAGGCCGAAGGCCCGGCCTTTATCAACGCAGTGGCGCATATACGCACCCGTTTGAATGCGCCGGATTTACTTGTGGCTTTGCAAGCCATGGAACAACAGGCGGGTCGGGTACGCCGCCACGTGAACGCACCGCGAACGTTGGACTTAGATATTTTGTTTTATGGCGACGCCAAGCTGCAAAGCAGTCGTTTAACGCTGCCACATCCGCGCTGGATGGAACGGGCTTTTGTGCTGCTGCCTTTGCAGGAAGTGGCGCCGCACAAAGTCATACCCGTCATGCTGCACGCAGTGGCCGATCAGCAGATCGAGAAATTGGTTTAACAGCTTTTGGCCGAGGCTTAGCTTGACCACATAAGCGTGATTGTTCAAGGCTTGCAGTTACTGGGACAGTTTTTGAGCTTCCTCGATTTGCGATTCAAAGTAGCGCTGAAAACCATAAGCCAGGCTGGAGAGCAGGGCGGTGGTGCCCAGCATCAGCGACAGCACCAGTGCACCCACAGTCAACCAGTTGGTGTTGCCGCCTTGGGTCTCTGCGTCTGCGGCGGGGTTGTAGTTGGTGTTCCAGTTGGCGGCGGACATCAAACCCCAGTAAATGGTGTGCATGGCACTGACGGCGATGGAGATGCCAAGCAAGGGCGCAAGCCACCAACTTAAGGGGTCGTCCAACCCGAACGATTGGGCGCGCTCAAAGCCGTAAATACCCAACAGGCTCATCAATATCTGCGACCAGGCTATCGAGTCGCGCAGTCCGAACATATAAAAGCGTGCCAGGCCCAGGGGCCCGCCGATCAGACTGAGCCAACACACCAGAGTTTTGTTTTTCATGCGCGGATTATCCGCTGGCGACATTGGCATGTTCGCGGTCTGACACATAACAGCAGTTCAGCTGATGGCCTTGGCTCATGAAGGATCGCAGCTTTGGCCCGGCCCCAGCGCTCTTTGCATCAGCACCGTGTCCAGCCAGCGTCCGTGTTTCCAGCCGCTGGCTTTGAGTAAACCGGCGTGGCTGAATCCCAGTCGCGCATGCAAAGCGATGGACCCCGAGTTGGCCGAGTCGCCGATCACTGCCAGCATTTGGCGGATACCGGCTTGTTCGCACAGGCCTATCAGTTCGGCCAGTAAGGCCGCGCCCAGACCTTGGGCAGTGTGTTGCGGGTGTATGTAAACCGAGTCTTCAACCAGGTAGCGAAAGCCCGGGCGCGGTCTGAACTGACCGGCATAAGCAAAACCCAGTACCTCTTCGCCCCGACACGCAACCAGCCAGGGCAGGCCGAGTTGCACCACATTCGCATGGCGTTGCGACATATCTTGAACCGAAGGCGGATCGAGCTCAAAAGTCCCGCTGCCATGATTCACATGGTGGGCGTAAATGGCGGTGACCGCATGTATATCGGCGGGCTGGCAAAGGCGGATTCCGGCTGTTTGAGGGTTCATGGCGGCGGCAGTCTATAATGACAGGCTTTTCAGCGAGCGCTGGCCGGGTGGTCAAGTCGCGTGTCTCATCGCTGAATCAAAGACTGCACCCAAGGATAAACCATGGTCGTCATCCGACTTTCCCGAGGCGGCGCAAAAGCCCGTCCGTTTTTCAATATCGTCGTCGCTGACAAGCGCGTTCGCCGTGATGGCCGTTTCATCGAGCGTATCGGGTTTTACAACCCCATCGCCGCCGGTGGCGAAGAAGGCCTGCGCATCGCGCAAGATCGTCTGAGCTACTGGGTCGGTGTCGGCGCACAAACATCGCCTACCGTCGACCGCCTGATCAAACAAGCCGGCAAAAAAGCCGCTTAATTCATCCTATGTTGCCCGCCTGGGAGCCTGCTGAATTACCAGCGGACGCTGTCGAAGTCGGGCGCATTCTGGATGCCTGGGGACTCAAAGGCTGGTTCAAAGTCTTGCCCCACAGCGCCTCACCAGAGGCGCTTTTTTCTTCCAAACGCTGGTTTTTACAACCGAACGAGCGTGGTGCCTCGCCTTTCAAAGGCACGGTGCTCATGCCGATTCGCGAGGCCAAAGAGCACGGTGACTCGGTGGTGGCTTGCCCCATGGAAACCATAGACCGTGACGTCGCCGAGAGCCTCAAGGGCGCGCGCATATTCGTGCCGCGTTCCTCATTTCCGTCTACCCAAGAAGACGAGTTTTACTGGGTGGATTTGATAGGCTTGTCGGTGCGCAACCGCGAAGGCTTGGATCTGGGAACAGTCAGCGAATTGATGTCCACTGGCCCGCAAACCGTGCTGGTTCTCACCCAGCCCAACCCGGACGATCCGGCCAAACCGCTGGAGCGCATGATCCCGTTTGTCAGCGCGTATGTGGACAAAGTGGATATGACCGCTCGACTGATCCTGGTCGATTGGCAGGCGGATTATTAAAGCCGTCGCCATGCGCATAGACGTCATCACGCTGTTTCCCGAGATGATTGAGTCGTTCGTCGCGCAAGGTGTGACGCGCCGCGCCTACGACAGCGGGCACGTGGTTTTGAAATGCTGGAACCCGCGCGATTTCGCCGACGGCAATTACCGCCGCGTCGACGACCGACCGTTTGGCGGCGGCCCCGGCATGGTGATGCTGGCCGAGCCGCTGGCGGCTTGTTTGGCGGCGATTCGCAGCGAGCGCCAAGACGACAGGCACAGCGCGCCGCTGATTTATTTTTCTCCCATAGGAGAACCTCTGAACCAACATATGGTGCGTGAATCTGCCGCGTCTGTTACAGGTGCCGTGCTGTTGTGCGGACGTTATGAAGGCGTGGATCAACGCTTCATTGATACCTATGTTGACCGGCAAATCAGCCTCGGAGACTTCGTGTTGTCAGGTGGCGAATTGCCCGCCATGGCTTGGCTGGACGCGATTGCGAGGTTGCAACCCGGCGTGCTGAACGACAGCGACAGCCACGCCCAGGACAGTTTTTCGCCGGATTTAAGCGGCCTGCTCGACAGCCCGCACTTCACTCGTCCCGAGGTGTGGCAGGGTTTGCCGGTGCCGCCCGAACTGCTGTCCGGCCACCACGCGCATATTGCGCAATGGCGGCGTGTGCAAAGTTTGCGGCTCACCGCCGCAAACCGCCCCGACTTGATCACCGAAGCCAGAAAAGCTGGGCTGCTCAGCGCCAAAGACGAGCGGATATTGGTCGACAAGAACTGATTTTGCAGTTGGTTATAATGTTGGGCTCCGATCCTCTGAATGGCCGCCTGGTGTTTCAGCCTTTGTGCAATCACCGGCCTTTTGTGTAGCGCATCCAAGATCGAACAGAGGACCTCATGAATCTCATCCAAATCCTGGAACAGGAAGAAATCGCCCGCATGGGCAAAAAAATCCCCCCGTTCGCCCCCGGCGACACCGTGGTGGTCAGCGTCAACGTGGTTGAAGGCAGCCGCAAACGTGTGCAGGCCTTTGAAGGCGTGGTGATTGCCAAGCGCAACCGTGGCATCAACAGCAACTTCATCGTTCGCAAAATCTCCAGCGGCGAAGGCGTGGAGCGTACGTTCCAAACCTACAGCCCCTTGATCGCAGCCATTGAAATCAAACGCCGTGGCGATGTGCGCCGCGCCAAGTTGTACTATTTGCGTGAGCGCAGCGGCAAATCCGCACGTATCAAAGAAAAACTCACCGCCAAGGCCACACCGGCTTCCAAGGCAGCAGCAGCTCAGTAATTTCCAGCTGATGACTTCCGACCAAACCGCCCCAGTGCAAGCTGCGGCGGTTTTTTATCGACCATGAGCAGCACCCCTTTTTTCTCATTCATGCAAATCCCGAAGTTTTCGCCGCACGATGCCGAGGTGTTGGGCACTGACGCTCACTTGCCGCCACTGAGCGAAAGCCGGTTAAGTCCGCTTGCTTTGCGAGATCACTTCAGCCGCCCGGGCTTGCCGCAGCCGCAGGCGGTGCACGAGCCTTCATGGTCCGGCAAACCACCCAAACCGGCATCGGTGTTGCTGGGCATAGTGACCCGATCCGAGCCCACGGTGCTGCTGACAGTGCGTACCGCGCATTTGACGTCGCACTCGGGGCAGGTGGCTTTGCCGGGCGGTCGTCAGGACGCGCAAGACGCGGATGAGGTCGCCACCGCTTTGCGCGAAGCGCAGGAAGAGGTGGGCTTGCATCCGCAGTTTGTCTCGGTGCTGGGGTGCTTGCCTTTGTACATCACCGGCACCGGTTACAAGGTGACGCCGGTGGTGGCTTTGATCGACCCGGCAATGCAATTGACGGCGAATCCGCACGAGGTGGCCGATGTGTTTGAGGTGCCATTGGCCTATTTGATGAACCCGGCCAACCACCTTCGCCACGCGCTGGAATGGCAGGGCGTCAAGCGCCAATGGATTTCCATGCCTTATGAGGCCGGTCAGCGTGAACGCCTGATCTGGGGCGCGACGGCAGGCATGTTGCGCCATCTTTATGACTTTTTGCAGACCCCGGACTGAAGACAGCCGCAGAGCTTCTATCATCGGGGCATGAGCTTTATTGCATTACTGTTTGCCCTGTTGCTTGAGCAGGTCAGGCCGCTGGCCTCCGGTCACGGCCTGGAGCGGATGTTCACCCAATGGGCGGACTGGCTCAAAAACAACCTGGACACCGGCGATATTCGCCACGGCTGGACCACCTGGGGGCTGGCGGTCGGCCTGCCGTGTCTGTTGGTCGTGGCGGTTCACTGGTGGCTGGTTTGGTCTATGGGCTGGATCTTCGCCATGGTGTGGAGTCTGGCGGTGGTCTATGTCACGCTGGGGTTCAGGCGTTTCAGCCACCATTTCACCGGCATCCGGGATGCGCTGGCGGCAGGTGACGACATTCTGGCCAGAGAGTTATTGCGCGAATGGCAGGGCGAAGCCGATGTGACGCTGACGCGCTCCGAGATCGTGCGTCATGTCATCGAATTTTCTGCCATAGCCGCGCACCGCCATGTTTTCGGCGTGATGGCCTGGTTCTCGCTGCTTGCTGCCCTGGGCCTCGGGCCGGCGGGGGCATTGTTGTTTCGCCTGTCCTCCTTGTTGTTCAAGGCCTGGGGCGAGCCGCCAACCCCGGCAGAAGGCGATATCAGTCACACCAGCGATGCGCTGCAACACGTGGTTGCCCGTGCCTGGTACCTGGTGGACTGGCTGCCGGCTCGTATGACGGCTTTGTCGTTTGCGGTGGTCGGCAATTTCGAGGATGCTGTGGACGCCTGGCGTCAGGAAGCCGGCAATTTCCCCGGTGCCAATGACGGCGTGGTGCTGGCCGCCACCTCGGGCGCCATCAACGTGCGTTTAGGCGGCGCGTATTTGTCGCCGCAAGTCACCGACGAAGAAGACGACAGCATGGTTCAGCCCACCGCCGGGCGCGAGCCGCAATACACGCATTTGCGCAGCATGGTCGGTTTGGTTTGGCGTGCAGTGGTGATGTGGATGGTGCTGCTGGCGCTGATGACTTTGGCCCGTTTGCTGGGTTGACGAACTGTCACTCAATAGGTTTTAGGCGCTGACAATTCAGCAAACAGTTCGGTGAATATGGCGTAGCGACCGGCATCTATCAAACCTTCTTTCACTGCCTGACGCACGCCGCAATCCGGCTCGTGTACATGGGTGCAGTTATAAAACTTGCAGTGATCCGTAAAGCCTTTGATGTCCGGCATGCTGGCGGCCAGATCGCCGGGCGCTATGTGGTTAATCCCGAAGGCTTGAAAGCCGGGTGAATCCATCAAAGCCGTGGTCTTGAGTTCATCCACCCAGTACCAGGTTGTGCTGGTGGTCGTGTGTTTGCCGCTGTGCAAGGCTTTGGAGATGATGTTGGTGGCGGCATTGGCTTGCGGCACCAAGCGGTTGATCAAAGTGCTTTTACCGGCGCCGGATGGGCCGAGTACCAGCGTGATGCGACCTTGCAGCGCTTCCTTCAGCTTGAGTAAATCGTCGGTCTGGTTGCGCAAACCCAATGGCAGCACCTGGCAGCCGAAATCGCGGTAGGGTTTGAGTTTGGTCCAGGCTTTTTCGAAAGGGGTGCTCAAGTCCTGCTTGTTCAAGGCAATCAGGCTGCGTATGCCTGCTTGCTCCGCCGCGATCAGGGCGCGTGCCACCTGGCTTTCGGAAAACTCAGGGTCGGCAGCGACCAGCACCAGTACCTGGTCCAGATTGGCGGCAAAGGATTTGGTACGAACATCGTCCTGGCGGTAAAACAAATTGCGCCGTGGTTCTATGGCTTCTATGCTGCCTTCGTCTTCGCTGGCCAGCCATTGCACCAGATCGCCAACCACAGCCTGGTTTTTTTTGCCGCGCGGGTGGCAGATACGCCGGTTGCCCGCACTGTCCTCGATCCACACATGCCGGCCGTGGCTGGCCACCACACGACCGGTTTGTGTCATGCAGTCAAACGTGCCAGGCGCTGCGAAGCCGGCGGGTGCGAATGGTAGAAAGCCACGTACAGCGGATCCGGTGTCAGCGTAGATGCGTTGTCCTGGTAAAGCTTGATCAGGGCCTGTTTCAAATCTGAGGCGTTGGCATGCTGACTGGCAAACGCGTCAGCTTCAAACTCGTGCTTGCGCGAGCGTGCCGCACGCAGCGGCGTGGTGATGAACGTCAGCAAAGGCACGAACTGCATGAACAAGAGCAAGGCCAGTGCGTCGTTGGCTGACAGTGCATGGGCTTGCACGCCCAGCCCTTCGAAAAACCACAATTGGGTAGACAGCCAGCCCAGCGCCGCCATGCCGACGAGGGTGACCAGAAAACTGCGCACCAGTGACTTGGGAATGTGGTTGAGTTTGGCGTGTCCCAATTCATGCGCCAACACGGCTTCCATTTCACCGGCATTCAAGGTTTTGAGCAGGGTATCGAAAAACACCACGCGTTTTTGTTTGCCCAGACCGGTGAAATACGCATTGGAGTGGGCCGAGCGGCGACTGCCGTCCATGACAAAAAAACCGTCCGATTTGAAACCGGTGCGTTGCATCAAATTGTTGACACGGTCTTTGAGCTCGGCGTCTTCCAGCGGTTGGAATTTGTTGAACAAGGGCATGATGAAATTCGGCGCTATCCACATGACAAACAACTGGTAAGCCACCAACAGCGCCCAGGCCAGCAGCCACCACAGGCTGCCGCCGGATTGCATCAGCTGCAGCACCGCCCAAATGAGCGGCAAACCCAGTACAGCGCCCACCAGTGTGCTTTTGAGCAAATCGCTCAGCCACAAGCCTATGGTCATGTTGTTGAAGCCGAAACGCTGTTCTAGATGGAAGGTCTGGTAGTAGGACACCGGCAGATTCAAAGCGCCGCTGACCAACATAAAGCCCGCGACCAGCAACAGTTGTTGCAGCATGCCGGCACCGACGAATTCCAGTAACCAGCCATCCAGCAAGCTCAAGCCACCCAGCAAAGTCCAGCCCAGCAACACCAACGCATCCAGCGCCAGATCCCAATGATCTAAGCGCAGTTTGGCCAGCGTGTAATCAGCGGCTTTTTGGTGGGTGGATAAGCTGATGGCATCAGCGAAGTCGGCAGGTACTTGTTCGCGGTGTTGTGCCACATGGCGAATTTGGCGGTTGGCCAGCCACAGCTTGAGCAATAAATTGATCAACAACAAGGCTGCAAATAGCAGCGTGAAATTCATAGGTGACATCATTTTGTGAGTGTAGGGCTTTTCAGGAACAGGCTTGAATAGAGGAACAAGCTGTCGTCGGCAAACAGGCATTTTCCTTCAAGCGCTTAGGCACTGTGCGCTTGAGGGACAATGTGAGCATGAATTCAGACAACCTCACTCCCGCGTCACCAAGTGCCGCCATCCTCGGCAAAAATGACAATAACCTGGTGTGGCTGGACTGCGAAATGTCTGGACTGGACCCGGAAAAAGAACGTCTGCTGGAAATCGCCGTCGTCATCACCGGTCCGGACCTGACTCCTCGCGTCGAAGGCCCGGTGCTGGTCATCCACCAAAGCAATGAACTGCTGGCCGGTATGGATGCATGGAACAAGGGCACACACGGCAAAAGCGGATTGATTGACAAGGTGAAAGCTTCTACCCTGAACGAGGCGCAGGCAGAAGAACAGTTGATCGCCTTCATCAAACAGTACGTCAGCAAGGGCGTTGCGCCCATGTGCGGCAACACCATCGGACAGGACAGGCGTTTTCTGCTCAAGTACCTGCCAAAGCTGGAGGGCTGGTTCCATTACCGCAATCTGGATGTCAGCACTTTGAAAGAGCTTTCCAAGCGCTGGAAACCGGAGGTTTACGCTTCATTCAAAAAACAGCAAAGCCATACCGCTCTGGCAGACGTGCACGAGTCCATCGACGAACTTGCGCATTACCGCGAGCATTTTCTGAAACTGTAAGTAGTCTTATATAACTGCAACAGCATCCGCATTTCGTGCGAGAATACCCTGAGTTGCACTTGATGGTGCAACATTGCTACATCCTCCTCACACCTTGGGTTCATCTGAACCGCGTTGCAAAAAGTTTTGCAGCATGCTTTGTTTGAAGGTTGATGTTTTTTCCAACCTTTGAACGGAGTTGCCTCACCTTTTCAGGTGCGGGCTTTACACAATGGACGATTTGAATTTGCATTCCCCGGCTGACGCTATGAACGATCACGCCTCTGACACACCTGCACCGGTCATCGCCGAGACCAAGGCCGTCACCCCTAACGCTTTTGCTCAGATGGGTCTGGCCCCTGAGTTGCTCGCTGCGGTTCGTGACCTGAATTTCACAGAACCAACAAACGTACAACTGAAAGCCATTCCCCTGGCTTTGCAAGACAACGCCGACAAACCCGCCAACGATTTGCTGGTCTCCAGCCAGACCGGCAGCGGCAAGACCGCGGCATTTTTATTGCCTGTGCTTCACACCATTCTGATTGAGCGCCAGGCGCAAGAGCAAGAAGAAGCCAAAGAATGGGCGATGAAAGTTGAACAGGCCAAGGCCAGCGGCGAAGAATTACCAAAGACGCCGCGTCGCAAAAACCCAACCGATACGCGCCATGTCAAACCGGCTTTCCCCAGCGCTTTGGTGTTGTGCCCGACGCGCGAACTGGCCCAGCAAGTGGCTAAGGACGCCATCGACCTGGTGAAACA